>JBBRPS010000307.1:0-11210 GCA_038227745.1 Gemmatales bacterium
CAATAAGTAAGGCCGTGGGTCAGGATTCCAATCCTGACAAGGCTTGTAAGGATTGGAATCCTGACCCACGGCGTCATTTCTTAAGGTGCTTGACGTAGGGCAGGGTGGCCTGGTACGCCTCAAGACGGCGGACGGCGGGGGAGCCCAGCGCCAGGGACTGCAGGCTCAGGTCGATCCCCCTGGTGACGGCCAGATCCTTGGCGGACGCTGGCGGCACCTGGTAAATGATGGCCACGTTGTTCCCCCCGGACTGGTGGTGGTAGACGGCGTAGTGGCTCGCGTCGGGCCCCTCCTCCGCTTCTTTCGGCAGGGTGAGCGCCCCGTAGCGGACCGGCGGGACGTGGTCGGTGCGCGTCTCGGGCGGCTGCGCCACGACCGTCGTCCAGCGCGCCTCCTCCTCCTTCGGGAGCGCGAGCGGCCGTTTCCGGACGCGCTCCGAGAACTCGCCCAGCGCCTTCAGCACCTGTTCCCGGAATTCGGCCAGCTTCAGCTCCCCGGTGTCGCCGGCAAGGAAGAGGTTGTATCCCTCGCTCGTCCCCGGGTAGCGGTACAGCGCCGTCCGCCCGGACTCGAACTTCCCGTCCGCCTCGGCGGGCGCGGTGCCGATGTTCCGCGGCGCCCGCAGGAATACTATGAGCGTTTTGAGGGGGGGCTCCTTGTCGTCGGGGTTGGTGGGCATGGTCAGGGGTGGCCCGAGGTATCTGGCCTCCTCTTCATACACCTTCAGCCGCTCCCGCTCCTCGTCCATGCGCTTCTGGTAGGCGTCGAGTCCACAGCCCGCCCCGGCCAGCAGGGCGAGCCCGAGCAGGGCGCCGGCGGCAGCCCGCGGCGTGCGCTGGTTGGTCATCATCGGTCTCGCCTCCCTCACAGCCCGCCTCTCCGAGAAGGACCTTTCACCCGATGCCCACGGCGTATAGCCTATACCAGGAAGGCGCCGGGGCGAGGGCCGGGAGTCCCCGCCCGTCCCGGCGGCGACGCGGACGAAAGCGATGAAGCAGCTCACGATTGTCGTCAAACCGTTCCGGGCCGAGGCGGTCCTCCGCGCCATCGCCGAACTCCACGTGACGGCCGTCGTCGTCCAGGAGGCGAAGGGCTACAGCCGGCAGAAGGGCTACCTCGACCGCTACGCCGGCAGCGAGTACAGCCTGGCGTACCTGCCGAAGGTGGAGATCACCGCCTGGGTCAGCGACGAGCGGGCCAGCGCGGTCGCCGACAGCATCGCCCGCGCCGCCCGCACCGGCCGCATCGGCGACGGCAAGGTACTCATCGTGGACGTCGCCTGGCCCGAGCCCCTTGAGTTCTGATTCACGACTCCGGTGAGTCTGCAACCGGACCATGAATAAGATGACCGGGCGCCGGGCCGCTACCGTCGTCGGCCGACGCTTCCCCGAGACGAGGGCCGCCATGAAGGACGTGAAGCTCATCACCCTGGACCCCGGGCATTTCCACGCCGCCCTGGTCCAGAAAGAGATGCACCCCGGCGTGGCCCGCCAGGTCCACGTCTACGCCCCGCTCGGTCCCGACCTGCTCGCCCACCTCGCACGCATCGCCGGCTTCAACGCCCGCAGGGACAACCCCACGGTGTGGGAGCTGGAGGTTCACACCGGCCCGGATGTGTTGCAGCGCCTGCTGCGCGAACGGCCCGGCAACGTCCTCATCCTCTCGGGCCGCAACCGCGACAAGATCGGCTACATCCAGGCGGCCGTCGAGGCGGGACTGAACGTCCTCGCCGACAAGCCGTGGGTCATCCGCGCCGAGGACCTGCCGCGCCTGCGCGCGGTACTCGCCGCCGCCGACGCGAAGGGGCTGATCGCCTGCGACATCATGACCGAGCGCTACGAGGTCACGTCGATCCTGCAACGCGAGCTGGTCAACGACGCCGAGACCTTCGGCACGCCGCTGCCGGGCACGGAGGCCGAGCCGGGCGTCTTCATGGAGAGCGTCCACTATCTGTCCAAGACGGTGGCCGGCGCGCTGCTGCGGCGGCCGCCGTGGTTCTTCGACACCACCCAGCAGGGCGAGGGCCTCACCGATGTGGGCACGCACCTGGTCGATCTGATCCCGTGGATCCTCTTCCCCGGCCAGGCGCTCGACCCGGACCGTGAATTGCGGATCGTCGCCGCGAAGCGCTGGCCGACGCCGCTGACCGCCGCCGACTTTCAGAAGGTGACCGGCGAGGCGTCCTTCCCCGCGGAGTTGGCGAGCGCCGTCAAGGACGGCCGGCTCGATTACTACTGCAACACGCAGGTGTCGTACACGATCCGCGGCGTCCACGCCGAACTGAACGTGCTGTGGGACTTCGAGGCGGCGCCGGGGGCAGGCGACACGCACCTCGCCGTGGTCCGCGGCAGCCGGGCGCGCGTGGAAGTGCGGCAGGACAAGGAGGAGGGCTACCGGCCCGAGTTGTACGTCGTGCCGAACGCCGCCGGTGACCGCGGCGCCATCCAGACCGCTCTGGAGAGGAAGGTCGCGGGACTGCGGAAGGACTTCGCGGGCGTTGGCCTGGAGGTGCAGGACGGGCGTTTCAGGGTGGTGATCCCCGACGCCTACCGGGTGGGACACGAGGCGCATTTCGGCGAGGTGGCGCGGCAGTTCCTGCGCTACCTGGAGAAGCCCGCGGCGCTGCCGGCGTGGGAAAAGCCGAACATGCTGGCGAAGTACCGCGTGACGACGGAAGGCGTCCGGCTCGCGCAGGAGAGACAGCGCGCCTGAACGCCGCGAGGAGATCACTCGCCGTTGGGGCCGCGTTTTTTCAGCTGGTCCTTGAGGCGCCGCAACTCCGCCTCCAACTCATCCGCCCGCCGCCTCTCCTGCTCGGCGCGCTCCCCCGCTTCCTCCGCCCGCTGCCTCTCCTGCTCGGCGCGCTCCCCCGCTTCCTCCGCCCGCTGCCTCTCCTGTTCGGCGCGCTCCGCACGGGTCGGGATCGGCTGGCCCGTCTCCAGATCGATCAGGCGCAACATCACGTCTTCGGGCACCAACCGCAGCCCCAGTTGCTTGCTTACCAGGCTGCCATCCGCCGCGGGCCTGAGCGGCACCGGCTTGCCCTTCACCGTCTTGAACCCTTGCAAGAGCGGGTTGAGGTAGCACCCCTCCGGGTCAAAGAGGAAGTATTCCTTGACGCCGATACTCGCGTACAGCGCGGGCTTCTCGTACAGGTCCACCCGCCAGGTGTTCTTCGACGCCATCTCGAACAGGGTACACGGCACCACCTTCTCCTCCCAGATGCGGAAGGAGCGGCGCCGGTGCTTGCCCACCACCTTCTTCGCGACCAGCCCGTCCGGGTCGCGCCGCCTCTTCGGGTTCCCCTCTTCGTAGTACATCACGAGGTTCATGGCGACGTAGACGTTGGGCCTGTCGGCAAAGTGGTCCTCTAGCCCCTGGCGGAGGAAGATCAGGGCCTCGTTGTGGTAGTCCGTATCGCCCATGAAGCGCCCGTTGGAATCGGGGTAGCGCGGGTCCACCTGCGTCCCCGGTAGCGGGGCCAAACGCATCTTATCCATCCGCATTCTCCTTTCAACGCTCCGGCACGATCTCGACCTTCGCCTCGCCGATGACGGGCCGCCCGCGGTCTTCCACCGTCGCCCGCACCGTCAGCGGCATGTTAAACGGCCCCGGCGCCCCGTCGGCGAAGCGCACCACCAGCTCGCCGCGGTCGCGGTCCGCCGCGATCACCGCCGGCAGGGCCGTGACACCGCGGACGTGCGCCGGCACGATCAATTCCACCTTCGCCGCCCCGCTCAGGCCCTTGCCGCGCGCGACGCGCACCGACACCGAGGCCGTCTTGCCCAGGACGGCCGTCACCGAGCCGCGGTCCAGCTCGATGCCCAGCCGGCCCGGCTCGATCACCGCGACCAGCTGCTCGTTCTGCGCCGTCGAACTGAACGTGACGACGTGCTCGCTGCCGTCGAAGTCCTTCACTGTGGCGGCGCCCAGGACGCACACGCGGCAGGTGCGGCCCGTCTCCATCCACGGCGGCAGCTTGACGGCGTAGGTGAACTCCGTCGCGCCCGCGGGCACCACGATCGTCGGCCCGGTCACGCCTTGCAGGTGCCGCGCCTGCCGGTCGGCGAGGCTGACCTCGATCAAGCCGTTGTAGCCCTTGCGCTCGATCTTATAGCGCCGCTCGTGCATGGTGCCGCGCGAGGCCCAGCGCATGTCGTACTCGCCGACGATCTTGAACGGCGTCGGCAGCGTCACCGCCAGGCGCACGCTGTCCAGCTCCGGCGTGCCGCGCGGGGCGGGGAGCGTCGCCGTGCGCGTGAGCATTTTACCAGCGATCGTCGCCGACCCGCGCACTTTCAGCAGCGTGCTGACGATGGGCGCCTTGACATCGGCGGTGAAGGCGAGGTTGACGGCAGCCTGGTTCGCGGCGAGCTGCGGTTTGCCGACGGTCACACCCTGCGGCAGGCCGTCGAAGGTGAGGGCGATGGGTCCGGTGAATCCGCCCAGTCTCTCGGCGCGGACCGTGTAATTCGCCTTGCCGCCGCGCGGCACGTTCAGCACGTCGGCGGCGAGGTGCAGGCGGAAGTCGGGGCCGGCGGGCGGCGCGATACGCAGGCGGTAAGCGTACTCCGGGCCGCCGCGCGAGCGGAAGCGGTCCTGCACGCGCACGGTGTAGATACCATCGGCGGGGGCCGCGAACCGTAGCGATGGGTCGAGGCGACCGGCCGCCGGGGTGTCTGCCCGCGCCAGTTCCTTGCCCGCCGCGTCCAGCACTGCCAGCACGCCGTCGAGTGGCGAGCCGAGTTGCCCCGCCCGCAGCTCCACCTCGAACACCTCGCCCTTGCGGGCGCTGAACGCCCAGCAATCGACGTCGCCCGGCCGGTCGATGCGGCCGTTGAGGACCGCGGGCAGCACGACCGGCTTCACCTGCTCGGGCCGGTCGTTCGGCTCGGCCTCCAGGTGTTCCGGCAGGTCGTCCAGGTCCAGCAGGAACTCATTAGTGAGCGTGGCGCCGACTTTCAGCCGCTCCAGGTGGTCCCGCGAGCCGTCCGCCGGCAGGGCGATCTCGACCGGACCGCGCGGCAGGCCCTGGCCGCTCAACTCGAACTTCCCCTTCGTGCCGCGCCGGCCGCCCAGCGGATAAGTGCGGTCCACATACGGGCCATCCGTCAGCGTCAGGCGATAGACGTACGCCGGGCCGCCGCGGAAGTTGACGTCGTGAATGCGCACCTGATACTTGCCGTCCCCGGGGGCCGTGAAGCGCACGAACGGATCGGCGCCGAAGGTGTCGTCGTTCTCGGCGAGGCGCCGGCCATCGGGGCCGAGTACCTCCAGGCGGGCGTCCAGCGGCGAGCCGAGGCGGGCGGCGTGGACGGCGCAGGTCACCGCCTGGCCCTTCTTGACTTCAACCGTCCAGACGTCCACGTCTTCGCGCGGGAAGATGCGGCCGTTGACCGTGACGGGCAGCTTGACCTCGACGGGGATGGGGTCGCCGTCGATCTCCTCCTCGACGACCTCCGGCAGGTCGCCGACCACGAACTTCAGCGCCGCCGTCACCCCCTGCGCGTTCCACAGCCGCCAGGGACGCACGCCGAGACGCGCGTCGGCGGCAATGCGGACCTCGCCAAGGAAATCCTTGGGGTAATCCTCCTGTCGCTGCGAGTCGGGCAGCGGCAGCAACGATCCTTCAAACCACAGGGTATCCGTGCGCCGCACCTGCTTGCTCGCCTCGACGCCGGCGCCGAGCATCTCGAAGTTGCAACCCCTGTGCAGGTTCAACCCGCCAACGAGAACCTTCACCGCCTGGCCGCGGCGGCCGCCGGCCGGAAAAATGTAGGACGCCACCGGGGCGTCGGCCCACGCGGTGGACAGCGACAGCAGGAAGGCAGCGAGCGTGCAAGCGAGGCGTCGGCGGGTCATGGGTGGGTTCCTGTCGGTGGGGTGGGCGGCTTGCCGGTGCGCACGGCGGCGCCGCCCTCATCGCCGATCCTACCCCGGATCGCCCGGGATTCCAAGTCCCGGGCGGCCATTTCGTCCCGGAGCGCGAAACGGCAAGCCCACTCCACTGCCGGGAACCTGAACACGGGTGCTAACAGGCGCGGCAGTCGCGCGCGACGGCGGCGGCAACACATTTCCGCCGGCCGATCCCTATGTGTGCCTTTCTCAACCACTTATCGTGTCTCGCCGCGCCCCGCGGCACCCCGGCACGCCACTTGCTTCCCCATCCTTCAGCCGGCAGTCCGTTTATCCATGATCGTTCCCTGATGAGGGCCTGAGTACACAGAAACGGCTGACGTGACGCAACGCTTGCCTCTCTCTCCCGCCTGCTCCCTCTCTCCTGGCGGCGCAAGCAGAATTACCGACAAAGTCTGACCAGAAAATCCGCATTGCGTGCGCGGGGCGTTCCCTGTGCGCGCCGGCGAGGCCCCAGGCCCACGGGTTGCAACCCGTGGGCTTTACGGCGTTGCGCAGCGACGAGGAGAGGGCGAGCTGTCATGGCGACGAACGGCCGGCCGACTGTCCTGGGCGAGTCGATCTGTCCCTACTGCGGCGTAGGCTGCCGCCTGCACCTGGAGGGCGCGGGCGGCAAACCGGACCGCGTCCGCGGCGTGGAGGACGCCCCCGCCAACCTCGGCCGACTGTGCGCCAAGGGGGCGCTGCTCGCGGAGACCCTCGCCACGCCTGACCGCCTCACGCACCCGCAATTCCGCCTCGACCGCAACAGCCACTTCCGCCCGACCGACTGGGACACCGCCCTCCGCTACATCAACGAGTGCCTGCAGTACATCCTCAACACGGCCGGCCCCGACGCCATCGCGTTCTACGGCAGCGGCCAACTCGACACCGAATCCGCCTACCTCGCCTGCAAGCTGTTCAAGGGCCACCTCGGCACGAACAACACCGACTCGAACAGCAGGCTGTGCATGGCGGCGGCCGTCGCCGGCTACCGCAGCAGCCTCGGTAGCGACGGCCCGCCCGGCTGCTACGACGACATCGACCTGGCCGACGTGATCTTCATCATCGGCAGCAACACCGCCGAGGCGCACCCGGTCATCTTCGACCGCGTCCGCGCCGCCAAGAAGGCTCGACCCGACTTGCAGATCATCGTCGCCGACCCGCGCCGTACCCTCACTGCCCGCGCGGCCGACCTGCACCTGCCCGTCGCCCCCGGCGGCGACATTGCGCTGCTCAACGCCCTCGGCCGGCTCTTGCTGAAGCACGGCGCCGCCGACGAGCGCTTCATCGCCGCCCACACTCGGGGCTTTGCGGAGTATCGCGAGTACCTGCTGGCGCTGGACATGGCCGACCTGTGCGCCGCGGCGGGGATCGACGAGGCGACCCTCGACAGGGTGGCGCGGCAGTTCGCGGCGGCGCGCGGCTTCCTCAGCTTCTACTGCATGGGGCTGAACCAGAGCACGGTCGGCGTGTGGAAGAACAACAGCCTCATCAACCTGCACCTGCTGACGGGACAGATCGGCAAGCCGGGAGCCGGGCCGTTCTCGCTGACGGGCCAGCCCAACGCGATGGGCGGGCGCGAGGCGGGGTTGCTGTCGCAGCAGTTGCCCGGCTACCGCTTCGTGGACAACGCCGACCACCGTCGCGAACTGGAGCGGTTCTGGGGCCGGCCCGAGGGCGTCATCAAGCCGACGCCCGGCCACACCGCCGTCGAGATGTTTCGTGCTCTGGAGACGGGCAAGCTCAAGGCGATCTGGATCGCCGGCACCAACCCGATGGTCAGCATCCCCGACCTGCACCAGGTCCGCCGCGCCCTGCGTAAGGCGCAGCTCGTCATCGTCCAGGACGTCTACCACCCGACCGAGACGACGCAGATGGCCGACGTCCTGCTCCCCGTCGCCCAGTGGATCGAGAAGGAGTGGACCAGCACAAATAGCGAGCGCATGGTCAGCCACAGCCCGCGCCTGTTCGCGCCACCCGGCGTCGCCCTGCCCGACTGGGAAATCCTCGCCCGTTTCGCCCGCACCATGGGCTGCGGCGGCTTCGACTACTCGTGCGCCGCGGAGGTCTGGGACGAGTTCCGCCGGCTGACCACGGGCCGGCCGTGCGATATGACGGGCATCACGAGCCAGCGCCTGCGCGAGGTGCGCCACCTGCAGTGGCCGTGCCCGACCGCGGACCACGCCGGCAGCAAGCGCCGCTACCTGGACGGCGTGTTCCCGACGCCGGACGGGCGGGCGGTGTTCCTGCCGCGCGACCACCGCGAGCCGCGCGAGGTGCCCGACCACGAGTTCCCGTTCGTGCTGACGACGGGCCGGCTGTACGCCCACTGGCACACACTGACGCGGACGGCGAAGTGCGAGAAGCTCGTGCGGCGCGAGCCGGGACCGTTCGTCGAGATGCACCCCGACGACGCGGTGCGGCTCGGGGTCGAGAATGGCGACCTGGTGCAGGTCTCCAGCCGGCGCGGCACGATCCAGGTGCCGGTGCGTGTCAGCGACGGCGTGACGCCGGGCATGGTGTTCCTGCCGTTCCACTGGGGCGACCTGTACGCGCCGGAGAACGCCGTGAATTACCTGACGATCAGCGCCATCGGCCGCATCGCCAAGCAGCCGGAGCTGAAGTTCTGCGCCGTCAACGTGGAGAAGGTGGCAGCGCCGGTTCGCGACGTGCGCAGCGCTGGGATGCACGGGACGCCCCGGGTTCCGAAGACTCCACCCGGGGCTTTATTCGAGAGGGCAAGCGTCCTTTTTCCCGAGTAGAGCCCAGGGTGGAGTCTTCGGAACCCCGGGCGTCTCGAGTAGAGCCCGGGGTGGAGTCTTCGGAACCCCGGGCGGAGCGAGCGCGTCCACCGTATGAGCATACCATCCCACCCCCGAGGGCCTCTCGATGAACCTGCGTGACTTCGGCCGCGTCGGCCACCTGCCGACTCTCTTCTGCGCCTTCCTCTACTTCGACATCAGCTTCATGGTCTGGGTCATCCTCGGGGCGCTGGCCAACGCCATCGTCCCGGATTTCGGACTTTCGCCCGGCCAGAAGGGGCTCATGGTCGCGGTGCCGCTCCTTGGCGGCGCCCTGCTGCGCATCCCGCTCGGCGTCATGACCGACCGCCTCGGCGGCCGCTTCACCGGCACGCTCGGCCTGTGCCTGACGACCGTGCCGCTGCTCCTCGGCTGGCTGTGGGCGGACTCCTTCAGCGACCTCCTGCTCGTCGCCCTGCTGCTCGGCGTCGCGGGGGCGAGCTTCGCGGTGGCGCTGCCGCTGGCGAGCCGTTGGTATCCGCCGCAGTACCAGGGCCTCGCCATGGGCCTCGCCGGCGCCGGCAACAGCGGCACCGCCCTGGCCAGCTTCTTCGGCCCCGGTCTGGCCGAGTGGCTCGGCTGGCACGCCGTCTTCGGCCTCGCCCTGATCCCGATCCTCGTCACGCTCGCCCTGTTCGTCTGCCTCGCCAGGGACAGCCCGAACCGGCCGGCGCCGAAGCCGCTGGCGGCCTACGGCGATGTCTTGAAGCATCGCGACACCTGGTGGTTCTGCGTGTTCTACTCGGTGACGTTCGGCGGCTTCGTCGGCCTGGCCAGCTTCCTGGCGATCTTCTTCCACGACCAGTATGGCCTGAGCCGCATCAGCGCCGGCTACTTCACGACGTTGTGCGTCGTCGCCGGCTCGTTCCTGCGGCCGGTGGGCGGCTACCTGAGCGACCGCTTCGGCGGCCTGCGCATGCTCGCCCTGCTGTACGTCGGCGTCGGCGTGACGATGCTCGGCGTGGCGGTGCTGCCGCCGTTGGCCGCAGCGACGGGACTACTGTTCGTCGGCATGGGGCTGCTGGGGATGGGCAACGGGGCGGTGTTCCAGCTCGTGCCGCAGCGTTTCCCGAAGGAGATCGGCGTGATCACCGGTGTCGTCGGGGCGGCGGGCGGCCTGGGCGGCTTCTTCCTGCCGACGCTGCTCGGCGGTCTGAAGGAGTTGACCGACACTTACGCCGGCGGCTTCCTGATCTTCGGGCTGATCGGCTTCTTGTGTGCCGGGCTGCTGCTGTACGTCGGCCGTTCGTGGGAAGGGGCGTTCGTCGGCCAGGGCGGTCGGGCGGCCACCGCCGAACCCGCCGGCGCCACGCCGGCGCCGGTCATGGAGACGGCGACAGAAGCCGGCGTTTCCTGAGCCGCGCGGGGTGCCGCCGCGCGAGCAATGTGCCGACCGGCCCGGGAGGAGCCTGGCCACGTGGCGTGGCCCAGGCCCCGATGCCCAGTGCCGACGCGGCCACCTCGGCGCGGCTGGGCTGTCACAGGACCGTCAGCCGGCCGGTCGCCTCCACGGCGGTCTGGACGTCGCCCGCCGCGACCTCCCCCAGCAGGTCCAGCGGGCTGGTGACGCCCGCCGGACCCCGCCGCGCGACGTGCGTATAGATCATCGTGGTTTCGAGACTTTCGTGCTCCAGTAAGACCTGGATCGTCCGCAAGTCGATGCCGCGCTCCACCAGGTGCGTGGCGAAGCTGTGCCGCAAGGTATGGCAGCCGAGGCGGCGGTCCAACCCCGCCCGACGGCTGGCCGCCACCACGGCCCGGGCGAGCATGCCGGGGTTGACGTGATAGCGGCCGACATTACCCGTCTTGGGGTCGCACGAGCAGTGCCGGGCGGCGAACACGTATTGCCAGCCGAATTCCTGGGCGGCACGCGGAAACTTGCGCGCCAGCGCAAACGGCAGCGGTGCGTAGGCTTGCCCCTCGCCCAGGTCGCGCGCGTGTTCGCGCCGGCGTTGCGCCAGGTGTCGTTCCAACTCCGGCACCAGCGACCGCGGCAGCATGACCACGCGATCCTTGCCACCCTTGCCGTGGCGCACCGTGAGTTGATACCGCGACAGGTCGAGATCATGGACGCGCAGCTGACAGCATTCCTGCCGCCGCAGCCCCGTCCCGTAGAGCAAGCTCGCCGTCAGCCGATACAGGCCGTCGTTCCCTTGCACGGCGTCCAGGAAGCGGCGCACTTCCTCGGCGGACAGGACGGTCGGCAGCCGTTTCGGCCGCTTCGCCCGCAGGGCGTCGAGGCGCGGCAGTTCGATGCCCAGCACCTGCTGATACAGGAACAGCAGGGCATGGAACGCCTGGTTCGGCGTGCTGGCCGCGACGTGACCGTTGGCCGCCAGGTCGGTCAGGAACAGTTCGATTTCCGGCGCCCCCATCGTGTTCGGGTGGCGCAGGCCATGGAAGCGGATGAAGCGTTCGGCCCAGGTGGAGTAGCAGTTCTCGGTGCGAGGCGAGAACTGGCGGACGCGACAGGCCCGGCGAAGGCGGTCGAGCAGCCGCGGCGGGTCGGGG
>JBBRPS010000308.1:0-11192 GCA_038227745.1 Gemmatales bacterium
ACGGGGTCTGTTGGCCCCCACGACCAAACCAGAACCGCGGCTAAACGAGAATCACTTGCCGCCACCGATCGCGAACACCTTCGACTTTGTCGTCAGGAACAGCACGTCGTTCGCGACCGTCGGCGTGCTGAGGATCGGGTCGAACATGTCCACGCTGCGGATCAGGTTCAGCTGCTTGCCTTGGGCGAAGACGCGCACCTCGCCGTCCTCGCCGCCGATGTACACCTTGCCGCCCACCCAGTACGGCGAGCCCCACACCGCACACTTGAAATCGTATTCCCAGTACTTCTTGCCCGTCGCGGCGTCCAGGCAATGCAGGTAGCCGCCCTCCTCGGCGACGTACGCCAGCCCGTCCTGCACCGCCGCGCTGCTCAGCGTCTGGCCGAAGTACACCCGACGGCTTAGCTTCGGCCGCGGCTGTACCTCGCCGCCGTAGTGCCATACCAGCGCCGACTTCGCATTCGCCGGCGCCTTCGGGTCGAAGTTGCCGTCGGCGGGCGAGACGTCGCCGGTCTTCGTCACGTCGATGCACCAGAAGTGGCCGATCGGGTTGCCGTCCCCCGTGTCGGGGGCGGCACCGAGGCCGATGTACACCTTGTTATCGTAAACGACCGGCGTGGTGATCGGGTAGTTTCGCTTGTCGGCCGCCACGCCTTTCTCGTTCGCGGGCGTGAGGCGGAACTTCCAGATCAGCTTGCCCGTGTCGGCGTCCAGGCTGTAGAGGTAGCCGTCGCCGCCGGGGAAGAGGGCCTGCTTCTTGCCGGCCGCCTCGACGTAAGCCGGGTTGCCCCACTGGCCGTGCATGATCTTGTCGCCGGGCAGGCTGTTCTGCCACTTCAGCGTGCCGTCCTTCTTGTTCAGGGCGAGGAAGCTCGGCGCCTTGGGCTCGGGGACCTGCCCCTGCGGGTCCACGCCGTTGCCGGTCATCACGAACAGCAGATCGCCGACGGGCAGCGGCGAGCAGCTGTTGATGATGCACGGGAAGACCTTCAGCTCCGTCATCAGGTCGTAAGACCACAGGGTCTTGCCGTCCTTGACCGAGGCGCAGATGACCGTGGCCCCTGGCGTGACGAAGTAGAGGCGGTCGCCTTCGACGGCGGGGGTGGAGCACAGGCCGTCCTCGCGCGCCTGCTGGTCCACCGGCGGCGGCGCCATCTCGTGGGCCGCCTGCCAGAGGAACTTGCCATCCTTCTCGGCGAAGCACATCAGGATGGCCTTCGCGCCCTTGACCTTGGGGTCGCGCGGTTCCTTGTTGTTGGTGTTGACGTAGACCCGGCCGCCCGCGACGACCGGGCCGCCGTAGCCGCGGTTGCCCGTCGTCTGCGCCCACTTGACGTTCTTGTACTTGCCGTCCTCGGCGTTCCAGTCGGTGGGCGGGTTCTTGTCGGTCGTGTTGACGAGGTTGCGGCCGGGTGTGTTGCCGAAGTAGCCGGTGGCCAGCTTGCCGCTATCGCCCGCGCGGGAGCGGATCTCCACGAGAAGGACCGTCGCAACCCCTGCGGCAGCGACGAAGACCCACGGGCACCACGCAAGACGATGTCGCATCGGCTATATCCCTTGAGGTCATTCCCGGCGAGCGGCGGGGCCTGCCCCCGCCGCTCATCGGGCGAGGAGTCACTTCCCCGCGATGGCGTACAGCTTGTTCTCCGTCATCACGAACAGCGCCCCGTTCGCCGCCACCGGCGTGGCGCGGACGCGACCCTCCATCTCGTTCTCGGCCAGCAGGTTTTTCTGCTTGCCGGCCGCGAACACGAAGACCACGCCGTCATCGGTGCCGAGGAACACCTTGCCGTCCGCGTAGTACGGCGAACTCCAGATCGGTGCCTTGGTGTCGTGCTCCCAGTACACCTTGCCCGTCTTCGCGTCCAGGCAGTGGATCAGGCCGCCCAGTTCCACCGCGTACACCAGGCCATCGTGGATGGCACACGTGGACATGGTCCGGCCGAAGTAGTAGTTGCGGCCGAGCTTCTTCGGGGCCGGGCCGCCGTAGTGCCACACCTTCGCCGAGTTCGGGTTAGGCTTCGTCTGCGGCGGCCAGACTGTGTTATCCGTGACCAGTTCGGGCGAGACGTCGCCCTCTTTCGTCATGTCGATGCACCACAGGTGGCCGACGCCCGTCTCGTGCTCGGGGTCCTGGCCGACGCCGATGTAGACCTTGTTGTCGTGGATCACCGGCGAGGCGATGAAGTCGCTGCGCGTGCCCTTGCCGGCCAGTTCGTATTTGCTGTTTTTGGGGTTGCAGTCGAACTTCCAGATCAGCTTGCCCGAGGCCGGCTCGAACGCATAGAGCCAGCCGTTACCGCCGGGGAAGACGACCTGCGGCTTGCCGTTGACCACGCCGTACGCCGGGTTGGACCACTGGCCGTGCTGGATCAGCTGCCCGCGGTTGACGAGGTTCTTGAAGAAGTCCTTTTGATCGCCCTTTTTCGGCACCTCGGTCAGCCGGATCGTCGTACGGTTGTCCAGCCACTCCGGCTTGCCGGTGTGCTTGTCCACGCGGAGGAAACTCGGGGCCTTGGGGGCTGGGACGTTGATGTGGTCTTCGTCCACGCCGTTGGCGGTGATCAGGAACACCTTGTCGCCGGCCACCAGCGGCGAACAGGCCGAGATGTTGTGCGGAAAGACGCCGAGCTTGCCGATCATATCGAGCTTCCAGTGCGTCTTGCCGTCCAGGCCCTCGCAAACGACTTCGCAGCGGTTGCTGACGTAGTACATGCGGTCGCCCTCGACCACCGGCGTCGAGCACAGACCTTCCAGCGGCCAGTCGTTGACCAGGCCGGCCGGCAGCTTGCGGTAGACGGTCTGGTAGAGGAACTTGCCGTCGCCCTCCTCGAACGCCATGAGCACGCCGAGGTCGATCGGCTTCTTCTGCTTGGTCTTGGGGTCGATCCCGATCCACTTGGGGTCGCGCGGCTTCTGGTTGTTGGTGCCGATGATGACCTTGCCGCCGGCGACGATGGGGCCGCCGTACGCCTTCGAGCCGAGATCGGCGACCCACTTGACGTTCTTGCCCTTCTTGCCCTTGGCGGGGACCTCCCACTCGGTGGGCAGGCCCTTGACGCGCGGGTTGACCATGTTGCGGCTGGGCGTGCCGCCGTACATGAACCAGCCGTCCGTGCTGCTGCCCTTGGCCTGTTCGCCGGCCTTGTCGCCGGCCCCGGAGCGACTCGACAGCGCCCCGATCCCCACGATGGTCGCAAACACCGCCACGGTGACTACACCGGCCAGCCAGCGCCGCAGCGTCGGATATGTTTTCATGGCTCGTCCTTCCTATCCTGAAAGCCCACCGAGTGTACTCGGTGGGCTGGCCGCAAGAGTTACTTCTTGTTCGGAGTCACCTGGACGTTGTCGAAATAGATCTCGGTGCCGGGGGCGGTGTCGCTGATGCCCGTGACGTAGCCGTACAGCGCGGGGGCGCCCTCCGTGTTGGGCACCGGGTCGGTCACCTGGATGGTCCAGCCCTCCGGTTCGGTCTGGTCGCGCCGCCACACCTTGCCGCGCACGGTCCCCTTGTCGCCCTCGACCGCCACCGTCAGCTTCAGGCGATACCACACGCCGGGCTCCCAAGTGAAGGCGATCGTCTCATCCACGCGCGGCAGGGCGCTCCACGAGACGATGCGCAGTTTCTGAATGTTGCCCGCGAGCATCAGCGTGTAGCGGTTCGCCACGATCCCCAGGTCGGGCAGGTCGTTGTTCTTCTTCGTGGCCATCAGGTCGGCCTGAATAGTGTAGTCCTTCATGCCCGGCAGGCCGAAGTAGGCGTTGCCGCGGGAGAAGCTCGGGTTCGACTTGGTGTTCTCCTTGCGCAGCACCTTGTTCGGCTGGCCCTTGGCGTCCATGAGCGTCGCGACCATGAACTTGCCCGCGGTGTTGATCCACCCCGGCGGTACCGCGCCATCGGGGATTTTCGAGAAGTCCTCGCTGTAGGGCAGTCGCGGGACGACGCGCACCCGGGCCATCCCGGCGATGCCGTCCGCCTCGGCCTTGACCAGCCCTGCCTGTGTCTGCCGGCCCTTGACGACGGTCAGCTTGCTGCCGCTGATCTCGCCCTGGAGCGGGGGCAGGAGTTTGCCGGTGGGCAACTTCGGCGAGGGTAGCGACAGCTTGGCTTCCACGTCGCGCAGGAACCGGCCCTTCGCGTCGAAGGCCCGCACCTTGAACGTCACGCTGTCGCCGGCCTGTAGTTCCATGTCGGCCGGCACGATCTGAAGGTGCGCCGGCTTTGCGTTCGGATCGGGCTTGCCCTCGTCGTCGGGGATAGTCGGCTCGGAGGCCGGCTTCGCGCCCTTCTTGCCGAGGCAGAAGAATTCGTCGCTGGTGGCGAAGTAGACGCGGCCGTTGGCGACGGCGGGGCTGCCGTTGATCTCGACATCGGAGACGCCGTCGGGACTGGCAAAGAACTGCTCGTGCAGTTCGGTGCAGCGCTTGCGGCTCGGCTTGAGGATGTGGAAGCGGGCGTTGACCTCGCCGACGTAGATCTTGCCGTCGGCCAGCACCGGCGAACCGCGGGCATTCCGCCCGTAACCGAACTTCCACAGCCGGTCGCCAGTCTTCGCGTCGAAGCAGTACAGCTTGCCGACCTCGTCGGGGACGTAGAGCAGGCCCTCGTGGACGATCGGCGAGGCGTAGCGGCACTTGATGCCGTCCACCTGCCAGACGAGCTTGGGCGTGCCGTCCTTCACTTGCGAGGCGTCCACGCAGATGACGCGGCCCTGGACGTTGTTGTCGGGGCTCTCCTCGCCGTGGCCGACGTAGACGAGGTTGCCCTCGACGACGGGGGAGGAGTTAATGGCGTTGGCGCCGAAGGGGTAGCTCCACACAACCTCGCCGGTGCGGACCTTCAGCGCGACGACCGCCCCATCCGACGTGCCGGAGAGCAGCAGGCGTTCTCCGTTGATGACGGCGACGACGAGGCCGGAGTAATAGGTGCGCGGGATGCCGGGGATCTCGGCCCACCAGACGACTTTGCCGGTGCGTTTGTCGAAGGTGACGAAGCGGTTGGCGCCCTTGGCGCCGCTGCCCCAACTCGAGTTGACCATGCCGATGATGACCAGGTCGCCGTCCACGATGGGGCTGGTGACGCGGCCGCCGTAGCCACTGATGCGGCCATACTCCTCGGTGAGCGAGCGCGACCAGACCCGTTTGCCGTCCTTGTCGAGGCAGAGCAGCAGGCCCTGGGTGCCGTGGGCGTAGATGTTGCCGGTCTTGGGGTCGCCGGCGAGGTTGGTCCAACCGAGGCGGACGCTGACGATGTCGGTGTGCCAGACGTTGAACTTGTACTGCCAGAGCACCTTGCCGGTGTCGGGGTCGAAGCACATGACGCGCTCCTGCTCGGTGATCGGCTGGCCGCGCTCGACGACGTTGTTGATGATGCAGACGCGGCCGTTCATGACGAGCGGCGTGGAGCGGCAGCCGTAGGGGGCCTTCCAGACGAGGTTGCTATCGGCGCCGCCTTCAGGCTTGAAGCTGGCGGGCAGGTCGGTCTCGGGGGAGAAGCCGTTCTGGAACGGGCCGCGCCAGTGGACCCAGTCGGCCGCGGAGGCGTCGGCCACAGATAAACACAGATAAACACAGATCGTAAAAACAGAGAGCAGAAGACGTTTGGGGGCGCCCCCCTCGAACCTCGGGTTCCTCATACTTCCCTCCCTTTCTTCTCCGTGTTCATCTGTGTTGATCTGTGGCGAATTCGCTTTGCTTTCATCTCGAAGCGCGGCAGGCTGCCGGGCGGCACGGCCCGCACCTCCGCGCGGAACAGCAGCACGTCGCGGATGGCCTGGCCGACGCGCTCGGCCAGTCCCTCGCCGGCGGCCGGGAACGGCTCGACCTCGACGCGCAGGGCGGCCAGGGCTTCCGTGGCGTCGATCTCGATGCGGTACTCGGCGACGTCCGCGAACCGGCGAATCACCTCTTCCAGAGCGCTGGGGTACACGTTGTTGCCGCGAAGGTGGATCATATCATCCGTGCGCCCCAGGATGCCACCGTCGAGTCGCAGGAAAGTTCGGCCGCAGGGGCAGGGCCGCGGGTCGGGGCGGACCAGGTCGCCGGTGCGGTAGCGCAACAGCGGGCTGCCGTATCGGCCGAGGTTCGTCACCACCAGTTCGCCGACCTCCCCGGGCGCGACCGGCTGCCCGGTCTGGGGGTCGTGTACCTCCGCGACGTAGTGCGCCTCCAGCAGGTGTAGACCGCCGCGGCTCTCGCGGCATTCGACGGCCAGCGGGCCGACCTCGGTCAGACCGCTGTGGTCGAAGACGCGCGCGCCCCACGCCTCCTCGATCCGGCCGCGGGTCGAGGGGATGCTGCCGCCCGGCTCGCCCGCCACGATGACCGCACGCACGCCGAGGCTGCGCAGGTCCAGGCCCTGCTCGCGGGCGACTTCCGCCAGGTGCAGGGCGTAGGTCGGCGTGCAGAGGACGACGGTGGCCTCGTTGTCGGCGAGGAAGCGCAGCCGTGCCGCGCTGCTCATGCCGCCGCCGGGCAGGCACAGGCCGCCGCGCCGCGCCGCCGCGTCGAACGCCGTCCAGAAGCCCAGGAACGGTCCGAACGAGAACGGGAAGAACAGGCGGTCGGCGGCGGTGACGCCGGCGAGGTCGTAGATCGCGTCCCAGCAGCCGAGCATCCACTGCCAGCTCTCGGCGGTGTCGAGCCAGCGCAGCGGCCGCCCCTGGGTGCCGGAGGTCTGGCTGTAGCGGCGGTAGCGCTCGCGCGGGTAGGTGAGGATCCGTCCGTACGGCGGGTGGGCGGCCTGGTCGGCGAGCAGCTCGGCCTTGGTCGTGTACGGCAGCCGGGCCAGGTCGGGCAGGTCGCGGACGTCGCGGGGCGAGACACCGGCGGCCTGGAGCTTGTCGGCGTAGAAGCGGTTGGCGGGTAGGATCTCGGCGAGGAGGGCGGTCAGGCGGTCGCGCTGCAGGGCCGCCAGCTGCGCTCGATCCAGGTAGCCCTCCTCCGCGCCCGTCATGCCGTATTGCCCCTGGTTTAGCCGCGGTTCGGAGAACCGCGTTTCTCCGAACCGCGGCTAAACGCGACTCACTTCTTCGCCCGGATGTCGTAGCAGAACAGCAGTTCCTGGTCGCGCAGGTACAGCCGCCCGTTCGCGATCACCGGCTGCGTCCAGATCTTCGCCGCGCTGCTGGTGCGCCGCGTCTCGGGGACCTTCGACTTCTCCGGGATCTCGAAGGTGCCGTGCTCGTCCCAGCCTGTCGACGTGGCCGTGAGCAGCGCCATGCCGCCCTCGTCGCTGTAGAGGTAGAGCATACCGTCCGCGGCGGTCACGCCGCCGCTCTTGCACTCCAACTGGTTCCGGTCGCTCCAGACCACCTTGCCGGTCTTGAAGTCCTGGCAGACCCAGCCCAGCCCCTCGGAATGACCGTAGATGTGGTCCCCCACCAGCACGACGCCGCCGTGCGTGTTCTTGACCGACTTCTGGATCCGCTTGCTGGTGTACTGCTCCTCGGGCGTGAACTTGCCGTCGGCCGGGGTCAGCTTGAACAGGTGGCAGCCGCCGCCGTAACCCGCCGTCACGTAGACGAGGTCACCGCGGACGACGGGCGTCGGGGCGATCGCGAGGCTCTCGCCGCTGAACATGTTCGCCTGCCAGAGCAGCTTACCGTCCTTCGCCCGGGCGCCGAAGACCATTCCCCCCTCGGGGTCGGTCGCGAAGCTGGTCTGCACGTACTGGCGGACGCCGCCGGCCTCGCTGACGACCACGGAGGAGTAGGGCGCCTTGTTCTTCATCTCGGTGCTGCGCCAGATGACCTTGCCGGTCTTTTTGTCGAGGGCGGCCAGCGTCCCCTTGTCACCGCCGGGCGTGCAGATGAGGAGGTCGCCGTCGATGAGCGGCGACTCGCTGTAGCCCCACCAGCTCATCATCTCGCCGCCCAGGTCCTCGATGAGGTTCTTGCGCCAGACCTCCTGGCCCTTGTCCGTCTCGACGCACACCAGCTCGCCCTGGCCGCCGAGGGCGTAGACGTGCTTGCCGTCCACCGTCGGCGTGCCGCGCGGGCCGTCGCCCCAGATGTTGCCCTTGAAGGTGAAGATCGGGCCGAGCTTCGCTTTCCACGCCTCTGCCGGCTTGCCGTTCTTGACGTCCAGCGCGATGACGTACTCGACCTCGTCGAGGGCGCCGAGGGCGTAAAGGCGGTCGCCGACGACGGCCATCGTCGAGAAGCCGAGGCCGAGGCCGGCGTACTTCCATTCGAGTTTCGGGCCTTCCTTGGGCCAGTCCTTGAGCAGACCGGTTTCCTTCGAGACGCCGGTGCGGTCGGGGCCACGCCACTGAGGCCAGTCGAGGGCGAGGGCGGGGATAGACGCGGCGAGGAGGAGAGCAGTGACGAGGAGGTAGCGGGTCTTCATCGGGTTCCTCGGGCAGCGAGAGGACACCTGGGGGCCAACCCGTGGGACGGCGGCACGGCGGGGCGAGGCAGGCGGGAGGGAACGGCGTTCCGTGTCGGTCGCGCTGGCGGGTATCAGGGCGCGGGCACCCTGACCTCACCATTCTATGGGTGCGGCGTGGGCACGCCAAGGACGCTGCCGCGGCGCGGGCGGCGAAAAGCCCCCTTGGACCGGCAGCACCAGGCCACGGCGGCCCGAGGGGCCTGGAGATCCGCCGGGGCGTTTGCTATAAAGAAGACGTTCGCAGGCCGGCCGGACGGCCGCTGCCGGGGCGCTCCGGCGCTTCGGGAGAGGAAAGTCCGGGCTCCACAGGACGCGGTGGTGGGTAACGCCCACCGTCCGAGTCTCCCTCGCCGCCGATCACCGGAGGCCGGGGGAGAGGAAGGATAGGGAAAGTGCAACAGAAAGATACCGCCACCCCGAGTGACGAGTGACGAGTGAAAAGTGGAAAGTGAAAAGTGAAAAGTGAAGAACGATCCGTCACTTTCCACTCGTCACTCGTCACTCGGGAGGTAAGGGTGAAATGGTGGGGGGACCTCGGCCCCTTAATGTAAGAGCCCACCAGCAGCCTGGTGACAGGCTGGCTCGGCAAACCCCACCGGGAGCAAGGCCAAATAGGGGAGCAGGGCTGGTTCCGGCCCGTTACGACTCCCGGGTAGGCCGCTCGACCGACCGGGCAACCGGCCGGCTAGATAAATGGCCGTCACCGCACTCTCGGGTGCGGGCTACAGAACCCGGCTTACAGGCCGGCCTGCGGACACTTCTTCTCCCCGCCCTGGGAAACGAGAAGGGGCGGGACTCAGTTCTTTGAGTCCCGCCCCTTCTCGTTTGTCATGGTCCACCGGCCGCGCTACCGCGCCGGCTGCACACCGGGGAAAGCCCCACCCGGCTGAGCGCCAGGGACGGCACCACCGGGCTGCACGCCGGGGAACGCTCCACCCGGCTGAGCACCAGGGACAGCGCCGCCGGGCTGCACGCCGGGGAAGGCACCCGGCTGGACTCCGGGGAAGGCACCGGGCTGCGCGCCCGGCTGGACTCCGGGGAAGGCACCCGGCTGCGCGCCCGGCTGGACTCCGGGGAAGGCACCAGGCTGAACACCCGGGAAGGCCCCCGGCTGCACGCCAGGTTGGACCCCGGGGAAGGGGTTCACGGGCCGGGGGAAGGCCCCCGGCTGCATCCCGGGGAAGCCGCCCGGTTGCGGGCCCGCCTGGGCGACCACGTTGGACAGCGGTGACGGAAAGGCGCCCTTGAACGGCTCGCCGACCAGTTCCTTCCACTTCGCCTTCTGCGCGATGGACATGACCTTGACGGCCTCCTCCATCGCCTGCTTGCTCACCGGCTCCAGGGCCTTCATGACGTCGGCCACGTTGCCCCTGGCCGCGTCCTGGTAGAGCTGCGACATGTTCAGCTTGAGGTACGGCGCCTGCACGGCCTTGGCGAAGCGCTTCTGCTGCGCGGGGTAGATGTTCAGGTGCTTGATGACCTTCTGGTCGAAGACCGCGTACGGGCCGCGCTGCTGCAGCTCGAGCTGTTTCAGCCGCTTGACCTGCTCCGGCTTCAGCGTCTCGTCCACGACCTTCTGGACGGCATCATTCGCCTGGCGCAGAGGCGCGAAGGGATCCTGACCGGGGTAGACCTGCCGCGGCATCGGGAACCCGACCCCGTATTTGGCGACCTCATCGTTGAACTTCTTGACCTGCTCCGCGGAGAGCTTGAGGTCTTCCTGAACATCCTTGGAGCCGAGGAGGTTGATCTTCGGGTTCATGCGGGCGAGAAGTGCGGCCATGTTCATGGTAACCGCATTGCCCTGCGGGTTGGGGAAGCCGCCGGGTTGGGAACCGGGGAAGGCGCCCGGCTGGGGGAACTGGCCGCCTGGCCTGAACCCTCCGGGGGGCTGCGGGCCGGGGAACGCCCCACCCGGGGGAGGCGGCTGCACACCGGGAAAGGCACCGCCCGGGGCAGGCGGCTGCGCACCGGGGAACGCCCCGCCTGGCTTCACACCGCCGGGCGGCTGCACACCGGGGAATGCTCCGCCGGGCTGTACGGCCGGTGGCTGCACCCCGGGAAAGGCACCGCCCGGGGCGGGCGGCTGCACACCGGGGAATGCTCCGCCTGGCTTCACACCGCCGGGCGGTTGCACACCGGGGAATGCTCCGCCGGGCTGTACGGCCGGCGGCTGCGCGCCGGGGACCGCACCGCCCGGCTGCACCCCGGGGAAGGCGCCCCCCGGCTGAACCCCCGGGAAGGCGCCGCCCGGCTGCGTGCCGGCCTGGCCGAAGGCCGAGCCGGTCGCCAGCACGACGGCCCCGACACCGAGGAGCACTCGTGACAGTGTGCGCATATCCAGTTCCTCCAGCAATAAAGGATGTCCCCGGCCCTGTCCTGTGCGCGTCCCGCAAACCGACCGGAGAGTGTGCCACCGCCGGACCGACAACAGGCCCTACCGTCGCTCGGAGCAGGAGAGGGCGCAAGGTCAGCATACGGAAGCCGCTCCCCCCTTCAAGCCGGCCGCCCTTCGTCTTGACGGGCCGGCCGTCTTCTTTTACAAGCCGCTGCTCCTCTCGAAGACAAAGTCAGGGCCGGCAAAGGAGGCGGGGCAGGCAAGGGCCTGTAAGTGCCATTGTTTACCAGGCCCCGCACTTTCGCAAGAGCCAAAACCAAAATGCAGGGTTGAGGAACCGCCGTGGCAGGCGCCGGGCAGCGCAGCTGCGCGGGCGCCTCGGCACTGCCCGGCGCGCAATCCGGACGCCCCCGCCCTGCGGCGGCCTCTGCGGAACATCTGTGGAAGACGCTGCGTCACCCGG
>JBBRPS010000309.1:0-11173 GCA_038227745.1 Gemmatales bacterium
ATCTCGGATGAGCAAATGGCGGGAATCAATTTGGCCAGTCACAGGGTGTTTCCCCAGTGGAACTATACGATTAAACCAGCGATTGCCTGAGAATTGTCTATATTGAGAGAATGCTAAGTAATACTTGCACAGATCCTAAAATGGCCCTATGGCCTTACAGAAGAATTACGTCGTCAAGATTTTTGGGCAGGACGGCACGACCCTCAAGAAGTCGGTCTCCAGAAAATCGCTCCGCACGAACCCCTCCTTCCGCTGCCGCATCAACGGCGGCTTCGGCGAGTGCGTCCTGGACCTGGTCGGCACGGGGTTCGCCTTCGACAACTTCGGCGAAGGCACCTGGATCGCCCACTCCTACATCGTGGATATTTACGAGGTGGACTCCGTCAACGCGCCCCTGGGGAGGCGTATTTACAGAGGATACATATCCAAATATGAGCCGTACATCGACGCCTCGGGCCAGGAGGGGGTGAAGGTGACCTGCCTTGGCCTGGTGAGCCTGCTGACGAAGAGCTACTACAAGAACGGCTCCTCCTTCACCGTCACGCAGTCGGGGGTGGACCCCCAGGCGATCGGGGAGGCAATCATCGACCACTACAACACCATTTTCGGGGGCTCCCTGCTGTCCTACACGCACGGCACGAGCACGCAGACTGTGGGCACGAACGTCAGCTACACCTTCACGGACCAGAAGTGGTTCGACGCCCTGACGACGGTGGCGAAGCTCGCCGGGACGAACTGGTGGTGGAAGATCGACGAGAACGGCCTCTACTCCTTCCAGGCGAAGCCCTCCTCGGCTACCCATAAGTTCACCATACGCAAGGATGTCAATGCGATCACGGCCCCGAAGGACGCCGAGAAGGTCATCAACGACGTCCAGGTCCGCAGGAGCGGCGGCACGGCCTCGAACTACTCCGACGCGACCAGCCAGTCCACCTACGGCACGGGGGCCACGCCTTCGGGGAAGTACAGCGCGATCATCAACGACCCCTCGATCACGGACGCCAACGGGGCGGACCAGCGGGGCAACAAGGAAGTCAACGACAAGAAGACGGCATTCAATTCCGCCGTCATCACGGTGAACCCGAATTACGACCTGGAGAGCATCAAATGCGGCCAGACCTGCCGCGTGATGAACTACGACAAGTCCAGCACCTTCTTCGGGACGAACCTGCTGATCGTCGGCCTGGCCTACGACGGGGACACCTGCCGGGTGGAGGTGGAGCGGTCGCCGGCCGACTTCGGGCTGGAGCTGAACACGTTCGTCAACGGCTGACTGTGGTACAATACGGGCCGTCATCCCCCGAACGCCCCTATGTCCTCCCGGAAAAAGAAGACAGGTAGCCTCATCCAGGTCCGCGGCATGTTCCGCGTCCAGCTCACGAAGGACGAGAACGGCAGGACCAGGGTGGTCGGCGACTCCGGCTGGAACAAGAACCTGGTCACGAACCTCGGCTTCGACCAGTTCCTCTGCCAGACCCTGGCGGGCATGGCGGGCTCGAAGACCGTCTCCTACATGGCCCTGGGCACGGGCGGCGCCCCGGTGGCGACGGACACGTCCCTCGCCTCGGAACTGACCGACACGAGCAACTCCCGCAAGACCGTCTCCCCGTCCACGATCGCCTCCAAGACCGTCCAGTTCACCGCCGCCTTCAACAGTTCGGACAGCTTCATCACGAACGCCGGCGGCCGCAGCATCTCGAACGTCGGCCTCTTCAACGTCTCGACGACGAACGCCGGCACGCTGTTTGCGGGTAATACGTATTCCTCGTCACTTTGTCAAACTAACAACAATGTCAACGTTTCTTACCAAATACGTTTCGCTACGGCTTGACATTATTACTCAGTGCGAATAGCCTCGTGGGGTACTTCCTACCCCACGTTTTATGTCCACAAAGAATAGAGACTTCTCGAAAGAGGAACTCGTAAGACTTTATTCAGAAAACGACACAGCCAGCATGGACAGCGTTGCCAAGATTCTCGGATGCAATCGTGCGACCGTCCGAAAATACCTCAAACTGCACGGAATTCAGGCTAAACCCCACGCCCGCAGCCTGAGACCGAAAATCTCAAGCAACCCCTACATACGGGATAAGGAGTGGCTGAGGGATCAGTATGTGAATCAGAAAAAGTCACTATATCGCATCGGCAGGGAAATCAAGGCATGCCCGACGACCATCAAGCAGGCATTGGAAAGCATCGGTGTAACAATGAGAGACTGCAAGACGGCCCTAAAGTTGACGTATCCTCATGGCAGAAAAGGCGAGCAGGCGTCTAATTGGAGAGGGGGACGCATCAAGACTTCCGATGGCTACACTTACCTCTATCGCCCCGATCACCCAAACGCAACGAAGGAAGGTTATGTCATGGAACATCGCCTCGTGATGGAGAAGAAGTTAGGAAGATACCTTGAGCGGAATGAACATGTGGATCATGACAATACGGACAAATCAGACAACCGCCCCGAGAATCTTGAAGTTCTAACCCCGATGGGGCACGTCAGGAAGCACTACGGCGATCGTAAACGTGTGATTGAATTGAAAAAACGAGTTGCCCATCTTGAAGCCCTCCTCCGCCAGCACGGCATCCCTTTCGACAGTCCGCCGAATGCGGTAGCCTGATCCCCGTGCCCCGCAAAACCCTGGCCCAAAGCCTTCGCGACCTGGAGAACGAGAACGCCAGCTTGCGCCTGTGCGTCGAGACCTACTTCCAGTCCCAGGGGCCGCTCCTTCGGGAGATCGGCCGCCTGCGGAAACTCCTTGCCAAGGGCGAAGGGCCCCAGTAGTCTCCCGCCCGATGCCGAAGTCCAAAAAGGAAATCGACGCCCTCATCGAGAGCCATCAGCAGGGGATACACGTAGACCTCGGGGGCGGCCAGTACCCGCAGCCCGGCTTTCTTAATCTCGACAATCGCGACCTGAAGCAAGTGGACATCGTCCACGATCTGACGCTGTTTCCCTGGCCGCTGCCAGACGAATGCGCCTCCATCGTCATGTGCTCCCACCTGGTCGAACACCTGAACCCGATGTCTGCCGACCCGAAACTCACGGGGCTCATCGACCTACTCGTGAAGAAGAAACTCCTCAGCCCTGCCGAGGTGCGGGAGACCATCGGGGAGGTCAGTAACAAGCCGATGTTCCTGCGTTTTATGGACGAAATCTGGCGCATCATGAAGCCGGAAGGCCAGCTGATGATTACCACGCCCTATGCGGGCTCGTTCGGCTTCTGGCAGGACCCCACGCACATCAAGGGCTTCAACGAAGCGACGTGGGCGTATTTCGACCCGATGGTGCCACTCGACAGGAGCAATCCGTCCCTGGGCGGTTTATGGAACATATACGAGCCTTCTCCCTGGAGAATTTCTGTAAACACTTGGCATGCTAACGGGAATGCAGAAATCGTACTTGTCAAGCGTCCAAAGCAACAAAAGTATTTGTACCCGGACAAATCGGTTCCCCCATTTGCTGGATGAAAAAAGGCAGCACAATGTCGGCGGAATCAAGAATAAGGATGGCTCTTTCCCAGAAGGGCAATACGAATCGTCGTGGTAAAAAGGCTTCTCCAGAGACACGGAGAAGAATAAGCGAAGCAAATCAACGCAACGGCAACAGGCCCCCGAGTCGTCTTGGCGTCCCCAACACGCCGGAGCAGCGACAGAAGATTCGCGATACTCTTCGGAGAATCGGGCATCGTCCTCCTCCGATGTATGGTGATGCGAATCCATCAAAACGGCCCGAAGTGAGATTAAAAATCAGCCATGCTCGAAAGGGGAAACCACTTTCGGAGGACCACAAACGTTCCTTGAGCCTCAACCATTATAAAACGCATAGTTTGGAGACTCGCTTAAATATGAGCAAATCTTCGCATCGTGGAGCGGAACACCATTTCTGGAAAGGTGGAGTTACCAAGCCGAATCATGCGATTAGGCATTCTGTTCAATACAGGATCTGGCGAGACTTGGTGTATCGTCGCGACGACTTCACTTGTCAGGTTTGCGGCACTCGTGGGGGGAAACTGCACGCCCATCACGTCGAGTCCTTCGCTAACCACCACGACAAGCGCTTCGACCTAGACAACGGCCAGACCCTCTGTATTGACTGTCACCGAGAAATTCACTTCTTTGCCCGCCAAGATTATGTCCAAGTCTAAGAAGCAACAGGCCGCCAAGCCCAAGCACGAATACCTCTCGCTCCTGCAAGAGAACACCGTCGGCTACCAGAACCGCCTGATCGTCTGTATCCCCATGACGGGCCTGTTGCGGGCCGAGTGGGTGCTAGCGCGGTTCGGGCAGATCATCCCGACGAACTGGTCGCAGGTGGACGTCATGCAATGGATCAACACCTACTCACCGCTGCGGTACATGGTCGCGGATGCGCGCAACTGCTGCGTGAAGAAGGCGGTCGAGGGGGGATTCGAGTGGATTCTCTTCATCGATCACGACGTCGTGCTGCCGCCCGACTGCTTCGTGAAGATGAATCAGTACATGCTCAAGAAGGAATACCCGGTCGTCACGGGCATCTACTACACCAAATCCGACCCCGCCGAACCGCTGATCTACCGCGGCCGGGGCAACTCCTATTTCACTGACTGGCGGCACGGCGACAAGGTGTGGGTCGATGGCATCCACATGGGTACGACGCTGATCCACTGCTCGATTCTCAAGAAGATGTACGAGGTGAGCGAGGAGTATTACGTCGGGCAGGACTTGGTGCGCAAGGTCTTCGAGACGCCGAACGACATCTGGAAAGACCCCGAGAGCGGCAACATGACACTCAAATGCGGCACGGAGGACCTGGCGTGGTGTACCCGCGTGATCCAGGAGGGCTTTCTGGAGAAGGCCGGCTGGGGGAAGCACGCGAAGAAGCACCCGAAGTACCCCTTTTTAATGGACACGTCAATTTTCTCGACCCATATCAACGAGGCCGGACAGCAGTTCCCGCACTACCACCAGCAGATCCGCAAAAACATGATCGGGTACAGGGGCAAGGAGATCCTGTGATAGACTGGCGGGCATGGACCTGAACGTCTCCGTGTCGGACGGGATCGCCGCCGCCTCCGTGGGGCCCGGCGGGCCTGCGAAACGGCCCCAGACGAACGACGGCGGACCGAAGCCCCGGGAGGCCGTCGAGCAGGCCAAGACCTTCACCAGCCGCCTTTTTGAAGGAATCCAGCTCTTCGCCCGCGGCCCCGCCGTGGTTTTTTCGGCGTACCCTCTGACCGCCTGACGGCGGTTTTTTTATGCGCAGATCCTTCCGCGTCCCCGGCGCTCCGAACCTCAAGTGCATCAAGCCGTTCCCCCCGGGGGACGCCGCGACCGCCGTGACCCTGACGTTCGTCGTTGACGGCAAGACGGTCGAGAAGACGATCCCCTTCGCCTGGGCGAACCTCGCGACCCACGCGGCCGAGATCAAGGCGCTGCACGATTCGGTGACGGCCTCTTCCGCCCGGGTCTGATGGCCATCGTCCAGACCACCAAGGGCAACGGCGGCGGGTACGTGAACAGTTACTCGCTCAGCGCGATCACCGTCACCGCGGGGAACACGCTGGTCCTGTCCCTCACGGCGGGGGCGGGCGACACGATCGCGACGTTGTCGGACAACGTGAACGGGGCGTGGACGCTGGCCGACACGAACACGGGCACGGACCGCAAGACCTGGATCTATTACGTGAAGAACGCAGGCGCCGGCTCCACCACGCTCACGATCACCTTCGGGGCGAGTCAGTTTAACGACTCCGCCGCGATCCTCCAGGAGCGCAGCGGGTACACGACGACGCCGCTGGACAGGACGGCCAGCGCGAACGACGGGACGTCCTTCGTGCAGTCCCACAGCGGGGGCACGACGGCGGCGACCACGCAGGCGAACGAAGACGTCATCCTCGCCGCCGGCGTGTCGGCCGCCGCGCCCACCTGGGCGGCGGGTTCCGGGTACGGGAACCTCGACAGCCAGGCCGGGTTCGACTCCTTCACGAGCACCGCGATCCAGGACAAGACGGTTTCGGGCACCGGGACGCAGACCGGGAGCATCTCGACGACGAGCTTCGTCCGGGGGGAGGCGGTCATCGCCACCTTCAAGATCGCGACCGCCCTCGTCACCCCGGCCGACAGCGTCACGGCCGCGGAGAACGTCGCCGCCGTCCAGATCCTCAACGTCAGCGTGTTCGACTCCGCCACGGCCGCCGAAAACGTGCAGGTCGCCCGGGTGCCGTTCGCCTCCGACGGCGTGACCGCCGCGGAGGCCGTCTCCGTCCTCCAGGTCCTCAACGTCAGCGTCTTCGATTCGGCCTCGGCGGCGGAGAGCCTGACGGTGCTCGCGACGTTCCTCCCTCCGCTCGTGACCGACGGCGTGACCGCCGCGGAAAACCTCGCGGCGGTTCGTATCTTCGACGCCTCGGCCACCGACGGCGTGGCGGCGGCGGAGAGCGTGGCCGCCGAGCAAGTACTGAATCCGGCCCCCGCGGACTCCGTGTCGGCGGCGGAATCGGTGAGTCCGCTCGAAACGCTCACGGCCGGTACGGCGGACGCCGTGGCCGCGGCGGAAAATGTCAGGCCGGAGCTTACGCTGACGGGCCTGACCGCCGACAGCGTCACGGCCGCGGAGAGCGTCCAGATAGCCCTGACTCTCCTCGCGAGCGTCAGCGACTCTGTAAACGCATCGGAAAACATCGCCACCACACTCGTCTGGAATGCCTCGGTAGCCGACAACGTCACGGCTGCGGAGAACGTCGCCATTGCTCTCATTGACAACGTGTCGGTTGCCGACAGCGCGACCGTAGCTGAGAACGTCCAGGCCACCCTGGTCTGGACCGCCAAGGTCGCAGACAACGTCACCGCCTCGGAAACGATGAGCATCCTGGAGACGCTCACCCAGTCACTCACCGACAACGTCACGGCCGCTGAAAACATTGCGGATGTCGTGCAGCTGGGTGATATCAGCGTCGTAGCCAACGTCACTGCTGCCGAGGTCATTTCCGCCAGCGCGATCTTGTTGTTTTCGGTGTTCGACAACGCCGCGGTCGCCGATTCCCCCGCCCCGACTCTCGTCCTCAATCTTGCGCCTGCCGACAATGTGACGGCCGCCGAGAGTCTATCGCTCCTTCTTACCCTAAACGACTCGGTCGCGGACAATGTGACAGCTGCGGAGAACATCAACATTCTGGAGAGTTTCAACCTCTCGCTCTTCGACTCGGTGACTGCGGCCGACGCCGTTTCCAATCTGAACAGTTTCAGCGGCAGTCTTGCGGACTCCGTGACGGTTGCCGATACCCCTCTTCTCCTGCTGCAACTGACCATAGCCGTGGCGGATTCGATCACTGCAGCTGAAAACGTGGACACGAAGCTCCCGCTGCTGGCGAGTGTCTTCGACAATGTGACGGCCGCCGAGAGCCTGGCGGTCGCGTTTGCCGAAACGGACATCACCTTCGATCAGGTCACGGTTGCAGAGAACCTTCATGTCTTCGTATTCACGTTCCTCGGGGCCACGATCATCCGCAGCGTGATCCTGTCGGACCTGGCAAGGGTTGCCACGATCTTCCTGAGTGACGACAGCGTACGTCCCGTCCCCCTTCAGGACGCCGCGAGCCGCGCAGAGGCCCTGGCAGATGTACGGGCAGAAGCGGTATCCCTCAGTGACGGCGGCGGGGAACAGGTATTGCTCTGATATACTCCGTGCATGGCCGAAATAACCGTGACTGAAGGGGATAACTCCAAGGCAGACTTCGCGCTCACCTACTCACAGAGCTGGAGTGACAGTACAAAGAGAGGGCTGCCGGTAGCCAAATCCGACACGTCCAAGGTATTTTTTTACGTCAGTAAGACGATCACGGGAACGCCGTGGCTGACCCTCGACGACTCCAGCAGCTCGCAGATTCAGTGGCTGGACACCGCGAACGGCAAGATTCGCGTGTTTTTCAACGGACACCAGGGAACTTCCACTCAGATCGGAGACAGTCAATTTTATGAGCTGAGGATCAAGATGGCGGACTCGACCTACGTCTCTGCGGAACGCGGGACGTTCAACGTGCTCGATAGCGTGGTCGATCAAGCCTGAGTCAGTCTTCTGCTATACCCAGCCACAATCGCCCATGAGCACCTCGGAACTCCTTGAAGCTGGCGGCACTACCTTCTTAACGGGGGTGAAGGTACTCGGGACGGTGACCGTCGCCTTCTTCGTCCTGCTCGCATCCCTGCTGTACTTCTCCTTTTACGTCACGACCAAGCTGCAGACCTCTGACGTGGCGATGGTGGCGCAGATGACCCGCATCGAGGGTAAGCTCGACAACTCCATCAGCATCTCGACCGCCGACCGCAACCTGACCGCCTACCTCCTCAGACAGATCTGCATCAACGGGGCCAGCACGGATCTGCAAAAGCAGTCCTGCAACCCGCCGCCGAGCATCCTGCAGCGGCAGTGAGGTGTGCTATTCTCCCCGTATGCTCCTCTGCCCCGTCGCCGCCCCCTGCCGCCTCACCCAGAGGTTCGGGAGGAACCCGCAGAGCTACCAGAAGTACGGGATCAACGGGCACGACGGCCTCGACTACACCGGGCCGACTGCCGGCGTCTCCGTCCCCGTCTACGCCCCGTGTGATGGGCTTCTGACTTTCACTATGGGCCTTCCGGGGTATCAGGCCTACGGGACGGGAATCTTGATCATGAGCCCGCCCGACAGGCTCGGCAGACGCCGGGAGGTCGTTTTGGGGCACCACGCCTCGCTGAACGTCGCCAACGGGCAGTTCGTCCACCAGGGCGACATGGTCGGCATGATGGGCCAGACGGGGGCCGCGACTGGAATCCATTGCCACCTCGGCCTGCGTTTTCACTTGCCGGACGGCTCCGTCGAGAATTACGCGAATGGATATCACGGCTGGATCGACCCCGAGCCGTTCATCCGCTACTGGCTGGATCACCCCGCGATCGACCCGTTCCTCAAATACCCCAACGGCTGAGGTGGCCGCTTGCACACCCCCGGAATGTGGTAGCATGAAACCGTTTTCTCACCCCCAAACCCTATGGTTGCTCTCGACGGGCCCACGATCGCCGGCATCGGTGCCGCGGCGGTCGGCCTGACACAGATACTCAAGGACTTCGGCTTGCAAGGCGACTGGAACAAGCTGGCGTGCCTCCTGATTACGACGGCCCTCGGCACGATCTACATGTTTGACCAGCCGCTGTGGACCGCCCTGGTGCTGCCGTTGATCGGCACGACGGGGACGGGCTTGATCTCGAAAATCCACGAGCTTGCGGATCGGGTGAGCCCTTCTTCCGGACAATGACAACGAGGATAGTGCCGCCTCAAGGAGCGTCCGCTGCCCCCTGCGGCACGGCCTCCCCGGCGGCTCGGTGATCGGCAATTGCCCCCTCGGGCCTGTCGGTATTTGCGGCGGCGGCCCCGGCCAAAGCCCTTACCCGGCCCAGGAGGGCAGTTCCCCCTATTTTCTCTATGATGTCTCCCGTCGTCCCGCTCTCGGGGCGCTTCAAGGAAGTGATCTGCCTGGTCCTGGTCCTGACCGCCGTCGTGGCGTCCGCCATCGTCTTCAGCACCCCGCCCTTCCTGAGGGAGGCGGCGGAGGCCGCACGGTTCTCCCCGCCCTCACGGGGCAGGGCGTTTTCGTCGAAGGCACAGGCGGAGAAGCCTGTACCCCAGACGGAAGGGCAGCAGGAGTAACCACAGGCCCCAATTGCTGACCCGTACGAGGGCGTTGGCGTACGCCAGGCTGGTCCGGTCCCTCCGGATCGCCGAATCGCTGTAACGGCCCTTCGGGTGATGCTTCTTGCAGAGGATGCGGAAGTCGGACATCTTCTCGTGGCCGAGGATAGACCGGCCGCTTTCGTCGTAGTACCTCAAGTGGTGAACCTGCAGCCGCCTCGTCTTTCCGCAGACGGCACACCAACCTCCGTGGTACGCCAGGGCACGCAGGCGGGTCTGCCGCCACTGGTCGCTCGCGAGGTAACGCTTGTACTCCTCGGTCATGGGGGACATGGTAGCCGAAGCCTGCCCGTCCCGGGGCACGGTAAACTGTCCGCGATGCGGTTTTCCGAGCTGATTCCGGCCGATGCTACAGCCGGGGCAGCGGGCGTCCAGTCCGCCGCCGTTCCGGGCACGAAGACTTCTCCGCAGCCCCAAGCCAGAAAGTCACCCCCCGCGGCAATGGCGGGTTTTGACGCCCCTTCTCCGCGCCCGGAAGGGTACATCACCGACGCGGAGAGGAAGGACCGCGACGAGCGGCTGCGGCGGTGCCGGAAGATGCGGTTCACCGCCTTGCAGATCCTGGCCTACTCGCAGACCTGGCCGAGGCCCTACGGGCAGATCCAGCACGTCAAGCGGCGGCTCAGGGAGCTGGGGCTCAAGGCGAAGCCGAAGAAGGACCAGCGGCCCCACGACGAGGAGGCGATCGACGCCTTCATCCGGATCGCGACGGACGCCGTGGCCGAGGGCTACCGGGTAGTCGAGGAGCGGCGGGAGCACTCGATCGGGAACGACAGCGGCATACGTGCCGACTTCCGCTTCGTCCTGGTGGGCAAGGGCGTGAGCCGCGAGCGGTTCCTGGAGGTGCAACTCTCCCGTATGCCCGCGGGCGACTGGAAGCGGAAGCTCGACAAATATCTGCGTTATCGCAAAAGGAAAGACGTCGGCCCCTTTCGGGTCTGTGTGTTGGTGGAAGACCGGGACGCCCCCGAAGAGCACCGCTACGAGGAACTCAAGAAGGCCTTCGCGATCGCCCAGTGGCTCATGGAAGACCGTCCGAACATGACGCTGTTCCTGTTCCAGCACTTGCCCGACTTCAAGGTCGGCGGCAACGCGGTGACGGGCAAGGGCTGGGTCTCAAACCGCAAGAAGCCGACGTGGCTGTTGTAGACTCCTCTCGCCACCCCTGCTCCTCCTGGTGAGGGGTCACCTATCCAGCTAAACCTTCACTCCGGTGCCGCCGCTTCGGGCGTGATGAGTGAAGCCCTCGCGCCCTGACGCGTGCGGCGACGAGCTGGCGAAAGTGCGACTGCAGTGGCGTGGTAGAAGCCCCGACGGCGGACTCACACCTCGCTTAGGATCTGTGCAAGTATTACTTGGCATTCTTGTTGGACCGGACAAACCCGTACATCCGTTACCCGTGCATCTTGCCTTGATTCAGTTCATGGCATAGCATAACCCCGCCGGATTTGTCCTCGGACGTGAGAATTCCG
>JBBRPS010000310.1:0-11164 GCA_038227745.1 Gemmatales bacterium
CGCGGCGGCGCACAACGAGCACCCGTTCACGCGCAGCTACCCCGCCGCGTTCGCGCCGCCGCTGATCTCGGTGGACAAGCAACTGTTCGACGACCCGCTGCGGTTCGCGTACCGGCTGCACGACCAGGTCGAGTTCGAGGCGCACGGCCGGGCCTATCTCGGGCCGTTCGCCGCCGAGCCGGCGACGAGCTGGGCGGCGCCCCACCTGGCCGGCATCACGGCGCGGCTGCTGTCGCTGCGGCCGACGTTGAAGCCTTTCGAGGTGAAGACACTCCTTTACTGGCTGTTTCAGGCGATGGAAAGGGGCTCGTCTTAGTCAAAGCGCGCTCGCGCTTCGGGCTTGTGTCCTTGTGTCCCGGAGTCCTTACTCCTGCCCCGTCACCGGGAACGCGGCCCGATGGCGGCCCAGCACGTTCACCACGAGGGCCCCCCGACTGTTCCCCACCGCGCGCGCCTGCACGTCCAGCGGCCAGTCGCTGTTCTCCTCCGCCTCCACCAGCTCCGTCACCAGGGCGGGCGTCTTGCCGCCGGTGTAGACCAGCAACACCAGGCGGCCCGCCACCCGCGCCGCGGCCAACGGCAGCACCGTCACGCTCACCTCCTTCCCCCGGATGGTGACTTCGACGGTGCGGTGTTCCCCCGCCGCCACCGCCTGCTCGGCCACGATCGGGGTGACCTTGTGAACGAACAGGACCCCGAGCGGTACGACCTCCCTGTCCAGCTTCTTCAGCAGGTCCGCGGTCAACCGGGCGTCCGGCACGACGAGGGCGACGACCTTGCCGGCGCTGAGTCCGGTGGCGCGTTTGCTGTCCAGCTCCAGCTTGAGGGGCAGGTCGGCCAGTTTGGCGAACGCCTCGATGAGTGGCCCAATGACCTCCTTGACCTTGTCCGCTTCGAGGCGCTGCGGGTCGTCGGCGGCCGCCGTCGTGGCCCAGGACAGGCAACCGCACAGGGCGGCGATGAGTAAACGACCGCTCACGGCATCTCCTCCAGGGGGCGACAGACTGTCTCTCACAGGTTCTCGATCGGCACCGGCTCCAGCGCCTCGGCCGGAGTGAAGCCGAAGATGCGCGCGTAGAAATAGAACTCGCCGTCGAGGGCGCGCTTGATGTTCTCCGCCCTGCGGAAGCCGTGCTGCTCGCCTTCAAATGGCACGTACGCCACCGGCAGCCCCTTGGCGCGCAGGGCCTCGACCATCCGCTCCGCCTGATTCGGCAGCACCACCTTGTCCTCCAGCCCCTGGAACAGGATCACCGGGCACGAGAGCCGCTCGGTGAAGTGGATCGGTGAGCGCTCGCGGTACAGGTCGCGCCGCTCCGGGTACGGCCCGATCAGCCGGTCCAGGTAACGCGACTCGAACTTGTGCGTCTCCTTGGCCAGCGCCTCCAGATCGCTGACGCCGTAGTAACTCGCCCCCGCCTTGAAGGCGTCGCGGAACGTCAGGGCGCACAGCGTCGTGTAGCCGCCGGCGCTGCCGCCCCGGATCGCCAGGCGACTGCCGTCCGCCGCGCCGCGCCCGACCAGGTGGCGGGCGCCGTTGACGCAATCATCCACATCCACGATCCCCCACTGCCCGTTCAGTCGCTCGCGGTAGGCCCGCCCGTAGCCCGTGCTGCCGCCGTAGTTCACATCCAGCACCGCGAAGCCTCGGCTCGTCCAGTACTGGATCTCCAGGCGGAAGCGCGCCGAGGTCGCGCCGGTCGGCCCGCCGTGGCCGATAACGAGCAGGGGCGGCCGTTCGCCCGGGGGCGCCGTGAAGTCGCGGTTGCGCGGCGCGTAGGAGAAGGCGTGGGCTGTCTGCTCTCCCGCCGTCGGGAACTCGATCGCCTGCGGGACGGACAGGTAGCCCGCATCGACCGGCACCGTGCTGGAGCGGCGCAGCACCTCCGCCCGCCGCGCCGCCAGGTCGAAGCGGACGACGGCCGCGGGTTCCGTCGCCGATGCGGCGCAGAAGACCGCATAGCCGGGGGCGGCCCGGACGCTCCAGACGTCGGTATAGGGCGTGTCGAGGTCGTCGAGGCGTCCGCTCGCCGTGTCGAGCAGCGCCAGCCGCCACATCCCCTGCCGCGTGTACGAACAGACGATGGTCCCGGCCGTGGCGAAGGCGAAGGTCGGGCTGCCGAGGAACCACAGCGGCCGGCCGAACTCCGCCTCCATCGGGCACAGCGGCTCGACGCGCCCGTCACGGTGGCGGTACAGGTTCCACCAGCCGGTGCGGTCCGAGACGAAGTAGAGGGTGCCGTCGGGCGACCACTCCGGCTGGAAGATGGACTCTTCGGGGCCGCCCGCGACGCGCTCGGGCTGGCCGACGGAGCCGTCCGCGTGGACCTCCGCGGTCCACAACTCGTTGCCGTCCCACGGCATGTTCGGGTGGTCCCACGCCAGCCAGGCGAGGTGCTTGCCGTCGAGGCTGAGGCGCGGGCTGGCGTAGAAGTTGTGGCTGGAGGCGAGCAGGCGGCCGGGGTCGCTGCCGTCGAGCGGCAGGCCGGCGACGGCGTTGCTCGGCTCGCGGCCGGCGGCGGTGTGGTCCTCCAGGACACAGACGAAGCGCCCGTCCGGCGCGATCTGGCCGTCGGCGTAGCGCGAGGCGTTCTCCGGCGTGATCGGCCGCGGCGCGCCGCCGCCGTCCTGGCGATAGAGGCGCTGGTCGGCGAAGTTCGCGAAGACGACGGTGCCGTCGCGCACGGCGAAGGCGCCGCCGCCGTACTCGTGGACGCATGTCCGGGCGTTGAACGGCGGCGGCGTGATGTCGCGCGCCTGGCCGTCGGGCGTGCGCCGGACAATGACATAGCGGCCGGCTTCGAGGGGGCGGCCCTCGACCCAGTAGATGTCATCGCCGTCGAGCGCGACCTGGTCCAGGCTCACGGTGCCGGAGACGATGAGGTCGGAGGTGATCGGCGATTTCCAGGAACCGTACGGCGCGACGGTCGGTGCGGCCATGTCATGGACCCTCGTGAGGCGCCTCGGATCGCGGGCGGGCAGAGGCCCGGCCGTGCGTCCTTGTAATGTACACGCCCGCGGGGCCGATGGGCACGACAGATTTGCCTTCTCAACCTCTTGACACCGTACTATCCTGAACATCTCAAGCCACGCCCCCCCCACCAACGCAAGGAAGACCATGATAACGAGTGCCGTCCTCCTCCTTACCGTTCTCGGCCTGTGCGGCGACGCCGGGGCCGCGCCGCAGAAGGAACTCGATGCGCGCCTCCGCCAGCTCGAAAAAGAGATCGAGACGGTGCGCGGACTGAAGTTCAAGGCCCCCGTGGCTGCGGCGGTCATCCCCCGGCCCGCCGGCGCGGACAAGAGCGTGCAGGGCTTCTACGACCTCAAGGCGAAGAAACTCTTCCTCTACGCCGACGTCAAGGGCTCCTACCGGCGCGGCGTGCTGATCCACGAGATGGTCCACGCCCTGCAGGACCAGCACTTCGGCCTGAAGACCCTGCACCAGACGGCCTTCGACCAGGACGCCGACCTGGCGCGGGCGGCGCTGATCGAGGGCGACGCGACCTACACCATGATCGAGGTGCTGAAGAAGGAGCAGCCGCGCGTCGCCGAAATGCTCAAAAGCCCTCTGGAAAAGGCGAAGCACCTGCAGAACGCCTTCCTCTACGCCCAGGGCGCCCGCTACGTGCAGGCGCTGAAGGAGCGCGGCGGCTGGGCGGCCGTCAACGCCGCCTACCGCTTCCCGCCGCGCAGCACCGCGAGCATTCTGCACCCCGGCGGCGTCGCTACGGTCAACCTCGGCCCGGGCAAGACGCACGGCGAGCTGGGCCTTATCCGGCTGCTCATGAGCCACCCGAGGACGGCGGACCAGTCGGTAGCGGCGGCGGCCGGCTGGAAGGGCGACCGTGCCGTCGAGGACGGCAAGAACCGATGGTGGCTGATCGCCTTCGGGACGACGGAACAGGCGGGCCGCTTCCAGGCGGCGCTGGCGGCGCTGCGCCAGGCGCAGAACCCGGAGTTCAAGAGCGCGCCGTCCGGCCGCGGGGGCGCCAGCCTCTGGCACGGGCCGAAGGGCGAGGTGCTGGCGGTGCTGGCGCGCGGCGAGCGCGTGCTGGCCCTGGAAGCCGCGGACACGAAGGCGTACCGGACCCTGCTCGACCGCATTGACGGCCCCCTGTCACTCAGTGTCTATTCGCGCAAGGACAAACGGCCGATCGCGTTCGGCGAGATGGTGGAGCGGCTGCTGGCGGCAGACCTGGTCTGCGTCGGCGAGACGCACGACAGCGAGCTGCACCACCGTGTCCAACTCCAGGTCGTCAAGGCCCTCTTCGCGCAGGACGAGCGCCTGGGCGTCGGGCTGGAGATGTTCCAGCGGCCGTTCCAGGCGCCGCTCGACCGCTACCTGCGCGGCGAGGTCGGCGAGGAGGAGCTCCTCAAGGCGACGGAGTACCAGAAACGCTGGGGCTACGACTGGTCGCTGTACCGGCCGATCGCGGACTTCTGCCGCAAGAACGGCGTGCCGCTGGCGGCGCTGAACGCCCCGCGCGAGCTGACTTCGCGGGTCTCGAAAGTCGGCTACGCCGGCCTGAACGAGGAGGAGAAGAAGCAGCTCGGCCCGGTCGATTTCCACGTCAAGGAGCACCGCGCCCACTGGTACGACCTGCTGGCGAAGATGCACGGCAAGAAGGCGACCGCCGAGCAGAAGGAGCGGTCCTACCAGGTCATGACGGTGTGGGACGAGTTCATGGCGGACAGTGCGGCGCGGTTCCAGCAGGAGCGCGGGGTGCGGCGGCTGGTGGTGCTGGCGGGCAGTGGCCACGTCGAGCGCGGCTTCGGCATTCCGCAGCGAGCGGTGAAGCGAACCGGCGGCAAGGTGCTGACCGTGGCCATCGACGTCGGCGGCGACCCCGCGAAGGCGGGGGCCGACGCGACGACGGACTTCGTCATCGTGGTGCGCTGAGCGCCGGCCCCGGCAAGCCCACCCGGCGCGGCGGGTGGGCTTGCCGGGGCTGTGGGCGACACGCGCTTTCGGGTCACGGGTGCTCGGGGTAGTCGCACGGCGGCTTCGGGGCCAGCAGCCGGCGTTCGCCGAGGTCTGGGCCCGGGATCGACAGGGCGGACGGCCGCTTCTGCATCTCGGTGCGGTACTCCAGCAGCAGGGTCGTGCGCGGCACGATTTCCTCGACCTCCTTCAGGTAGGGCACCTGGACGACCACGGTCCGCGTCACGGGCACGGCGTAGAACTCCGTCTGCTTCTGTAGCTTCGTGCAGGGGACCGGCTGCATGACGGTGGAGCAATGGCCGGTGTGCGGGTCGGTCACCGTGCAGGGCTCCAGCTTCATGTAGGGCACCTCGCGCACGACCTCGCGCGGCTTCATCACGATGTCGGTCACCGTGCGCTTCACCGGGCGGTAGGCGACCTCCAGCGTCGAGTGCTTCTCCGGCACGACGACCTCACGCGGCGTCAATACCTGCACGGGCACCTCGCGCTCCATCCACAGGATCTTGACCGACGGGGACGAGTGCTCACAGCCCGGCGCGGCGTGGGGCAGTCCCTCCAGCAGCGGCGGCAGGACCCCTTCGGGCGGCGGGAGCTTCTCTCCGATGCGCGGCCCCTTCTCCTGCGGCGACGGGACCAACTCCTGGGCCCCGCCGGCGCCGGCGGCCCACGCCAGCACCCCAACCGTCAACAGCGATACGACCGTTCTTTTCATCAGGGTTTCCTTTCCCATTCCTTCTGTGGCCCGAGGGACCGCCCCGGGTGTCCTGGCGAGGCCCCTGTCGCGTCCGTGCCACGGGGCCGCGCTGTTGCCGGCACGTCGCGGGCAATCCGGCATCCCTCTCTAACCATTCGATTCGCAACGACCCCTTCGATGAGCTCCACCGGCCCGAAATGTCGCCCTCTCCTCCGGCGCCGCCGTACCCCGCCGGCGCTGGCGCTGCCCCCGGAACAACCCGCAGCCCCCGCACCAGCGTGCTGAGGCGAGTTCACTCCCCCGCGACCTCGACCTCCTCAGCGCCGCATTTCTGTTTGACAAAACCCCGTGCTTTGCTACATTAAATGACTGACTAGTCAGTCCGCCCGGTCGGAAGTGCTGCTGGGGACATGGCCTCACGATTCGGGACGATCGGTCACCGCGGGAGGAGCCATCCGGATGCTACCGAGGGATACATCACCCAGGCCTGTCTCCGCACGCCTGCCCTGCCTGCGACCCGTTCTTCCCTCCTGATTGCCCGCTGCCGACGTCCCTGAACCCGCCTGACCAGCCGCCGCCTTCACCGCCGAGAGCGCAACGTGTACCCGCGCTGACTGACCTCCACCGATCCCGGAGCACCACGATGAACGGTTTTCCCCTGGGGCGCAGTCTGGCACAGCCCGGGCCGGGCGCTTGTGGCGGCCTGGCAATGGCAGGTCATCCCAGACGGCGCGGCGCGTGGCTCCTCGGCGTCGCGGCCCTCGCCCTGGTCGTGGCCGGCGGCTGCGGGCACGGCCAGCGCGCGAAGGCCCCGGCGAAGCCGCCCGAGGTCGTCGCCACGAAGCCGATCATCAGCGAGGTGACCGACTACCAGGACTTCACCGGCCGGCTCAGCGCCGTCAAGACCGTGGACATCCGCGCCCGCGTCAGCGGCTACGTCAAGTCCGCGCCTTTCACGGACGGCGACCTCGTCAAGGAGGGTGACGTCCTGTTTCAGATCGATCCGGGCTCGTACCTGGCCGACCTGAACCTGGCGAAGGCCAACCTCAAACTGGCGGAGGCGGAGCGCAACGTCCAGGAGAAGATGACCGCCCGCACCCAGCGCCTGAGCGGGACAAAGGCAGCCTCCCAGGAAGACCTCGACACGGCCCTGGCGACGCTCGAAAAGGACCGCGCCAACGTCGAGGCGATGGAGGCGAGCCGCGACCGGACCAAGCTGTTCGTGGACTGGACGAAGGTGGTCGCCCCGGTCAGCGGCCGCGTCAGCCGCCGCCTCGTGGACCCGGGCAACCTCGTCAACGCCGACAACACGGTCCTGACGACCCTCGTCACGGAAAACCCGATGTACGTCTACTTCGACGTGGACGAGCGCACCTTCCTCGACCTCATGGGTTCGACCTCGGCGGGGATGAGTTCGTGGATCACCGGCCTGCGTTTCCCGGTGCTGATGCGCCTGGCGAACGAGGACAACTTCACGCAGGCGGGGGCCGTCGATTTCATCGACAACCAGGTGAACCCCACCACCGGCACGATCCGCATGCGCGGCGTCTTCCAGAACCCGCGCGGGTTCCTCAAGCCCGGCCTGTTCGCGCGCGTCCGCCTGCCGATCGGCGCCCCCTACCAGGCGCTGCTCATCCCCGACGAGGCCCTCCAGAGCGACCAGGGCCGCAAGTACGTCTACGTCGTCAAGAAACAGAAGAACGATAAGGGCGAGGAGGAGGACCGCGTCGAGTACCGCAAGGTCACGCTCGGCCAGGCGGTCAGCGCCCGGAAGAAGAGGGTCGAGGGCGAGGAGGAACCCGGCGAGTACATCCTGCGCGTGATCCGGCCGGCCGAGAAGGGCAAGGAGGCCACGGAGGGCGTCCGCGAAGGCGAGCGGGTGATCGTCAGCGGCCAGCAGCGGGTGCGGCCCGAGGCGCTGGTCCAGGTCAAGACGCAGCCGCCGCCGGAGTCGCCGGAGTCGCCGCTGGGGAAGCTCCTGGCCGAGAACGCGCCCGGCCCCCGACAGGCGCAAGGCAAGCACAAGACGGCGAACGGCAGGCACAAGGTGGAAGGCGGCGGGCAGTAGGCGGGGCCGGACAAGGGGCGGTCATGTTTTCGCACTTCTTCATCGAGCGACCGATCTTCGCCGCCGTGCTCTCGATCGTCATCACCCTGGCGGGCGCGGTGGCGGCGGTCAACCTGCCGGTCGGCCAGTACCCGCAGATCACCCCACCGAGCATCATGGTCGCCTGCAGTTACCCCGGTGCCAACGCCGAGGTGGTCGCCGAGTCCGTGGCGGCACCGATCGAGCAGCAGGTCAACGGCGTCGAGGACATGCTGTACATGGTGTCGCAGTCGAACAACGATGGCTCCTACAGCCTGACCGTGACCTTCAAGCCGGGCGTCAACCTCAACTTCGCCCAGGTGCTGGTGCAGAACCGCGTCAACCTGGCCTTGCCGCTCTTGCCCGATGTGGTCAAACAGGCCGGCGTGACCACCCGCAAGCGCAACCCGGACATCCTCCAGGTCATCGGCATCTACTCGCCCAACGGCCGCTACGGCCAGCTCTATCTCAGCAACTATGCCTCCATCAAGGTCGCGGACGAACTGCGGCGCGTGGACGGCGTCTCCGACGTGAACATCTTCGGCCAGCAAGACTACAGCATGCGCATCTGGGTGGACCCCGAACGGCTGGCGTCCCTGAACCTGACCGCCGCCGACGTCGCCCACGCCGTGCGGGAGCAGAACAAACAGGTGGCGGCCGGCCACATCGGCCAACCGGGCTCAGGGGTCAGGAGTCAGGGGTCAGGAGTCAGCGCTTCTTCCCTGACTCCTGCCTTCGAGTTCACCATCACCACCCTGGGCCGGCTGTCGCAGCCCGAGCAGTTCAACGAGATCGTCCTCCGTACCGACGGCAACGGCCGCACGATCCGCCTCAAGGACGTCGGCCACGCCGAGCTCGGCGCCCGCAACCAGGACTCCACCAGCAAGCTCGACGGCCGGCCCAACGGCAGCCTCGCCATCTGGGCGCTGCCCGACGCCAACTCCATCAGCGTCGCCGACCGCGTCCGCGCCCGCATGGAGGAGCTGAAGAAACACTTCCCCGACGACGTCGATTACGCGGTCTCCCTGGACATGACGCCGTTCATCAAGGAGTCGATCAAGGAAGTCTTCCGGAGTCTGCTCGAGGCGGTCATCCTGGTGGCCCTCGTCGTGCTGGTGTTCTTGCAGAACTGGCGCAGCGCCCTCATCCCCCTCATCGCCGTGCCGGTGGCCATCGTCGGCACCTTCGCCGTCATGGCCGCCATTGGCTTCTCGGTGAACAACCTGACGCTGTTCGGGCTGGTGCTGGCGATCGGCATCGTCGTGGACGACGCCATCGTCGTCGTCGAGGCCATCGAGCACCACATCGAGCACGGCATGGAGCCGCGCGCCGCCGCCCACAGGGCGATGCAGGAAGTGTCCGGCCCGGTTATCGCCGTCGCCCTGGTGCTGTCGGCGGTGTTCGTGCCGTGCGCGTTCATCAGCGGCATCACCGGGCAGTTCTTCCGCCAGTTCGCCCTGACCATCGCCTGCTCGACGGTGATCTCGGCGTTCAACTCGCTGACCCTCAGCCCGGCCCTGGCGGCGCTCCTGCTCAAGCCGCGCGGGGCCAAGAAGGACGTGCCCGGCCGGGTGCTCGACTTCGCCCTGGGCTGGTTCTTCCGGCTGTTCAACTGGGGCTTCCGCCGCGCCACCAGCGGCTACACCCGCGCCGTGGGCCTGGCCCTGCGGGGCAGCGCCGTGGTGCTGGTGCTGTATGGCGGCCTGCTCCTCCTGACCTGGATCGGTTTCAACGGGGTGCCGGGCCTCGCCGCGGTGCCGAAGAACCAGCGCCCGGAGTGGCTCCAGGGGAAATGGGGCTCGTTCGACCCCGCCGGCGGGCTGCCGGCCGGCTACATCCCCAACCAGGACCAGGGGCGGTTCTACATCGCCATCCAGCTGAACGACGCCGCCTCGCACGAGCGGACGCAGAAGGTCGTGGACCGCATCCAGCAGCTGGTGCAGCCCTTGCAGGGCGTCGTCCACACCACCGCGATCGCCGGCCAGTCGTTCACCCTCGCCGCCAACGGCTCGAACTTCGGCCAGTTCTTCGTCTCGTTCGCGCCGTTCCACGAGCGCCGCGACCCGTCGCTGTCCGCCACGGAAATCACCAAGCGGGTGCGGGCGCTGCTCGAGAAGGAACTGCCCGAGGCCAAGATCGGCATCTTCACGCCGCCGCCGGTGTCCGGCCTGGGCTCGGCCAGCGGCTTCAAGATCATCCTCGAGGACCGCGGCAACCTCGGCCTCGCCGTGCTACAGCAGCAGATCGAGGACCTCGTCAAGGCGTCGAAGTCGAGCGACAAGGTCGAGAACCTCTACAGCATCTTCCGGGCCAACGTGCCGCAGCTCTTCATGGACATCGAGCGCGACAAGTGCCAGACCATGGGCGTCAACCCGGCCGACGTCTTCAGCACGCTGCAGATCTACCTCGGCTCGTACTACGTCAACGACTTCAACCGCTTCGGCCGCACCTGGCAGGTGGTGATCCAGGCGAAGGGCGAATTCCGCGACGACGCCGAGCGCGTCAGGTTGCTCAAGGTCCGCAACGCCTACGGCGAGATGGTGCCGCTGGGGGCGGTCGTCAAGATCCGCGAGATCGGCGGCCCGATCAACATCGGCCGTTACAACATGTACACCGCCGCCGCCATCCTGGGCGGCACCAAGCCCGGCGTCTCGACCGGCGAGGGCATCAAGGAGATGGAGCGGCTGTGCCGCAAGGTGCTGCGGCCGGGGATGGCGTTCGAGTGGACCGAAATCAACTACATGCAGATCTGGGCCTCCCGGAACGTCTGGAACGCCCTGATCTTCCCGCTGTCGGTGGCGTTCGTGTTCCTAGTGCTGGCGGCGCAGTACGAGAGCTGGTCGCTGCCGCTGGCCGTCATCCTCGTCGTGCCCATGTGCATCCTCAGCTCGCTGGTCGGCGTGGCCGTGACCGGCGGCGACATCAACATCTTCACGCAGATCGGCTTCATCGTGCTGGTCGGCCTCGCGAGCAAGAACGCGATCCTCATTGTCGAGTTCGCGCGGCACAAGCGCGAGACCGGTCTGTCGCGGCGCGAGGCGACGCTGGAGGCGTGCAAACTGCGGCTGCGGCCGATCCTGATGACCTCGTTCGCGTTCATCCTCGGCGCGGTGCCGCTGCTGGCCTCCTCCGGCGCGGGCGCCGAGATGCGCAAGACGCTGGGCGTCGCGGTGTTCAGCGGCATGGTCGGCGTGACGCTGTTCGGCATCTTCCTGACGCCCGTGTTCTTCTACGTGATCGAGTATTTCATCAGAGTCGGAAACGCAGAGAGAAACCACGAAATACACGAAAAACACGAAAAAAAGACAACAGAGAAAGAAGGGGGGGTACGGCGAGTGATGCCTTGACTTATCTCTCTTGCCCTCTTGCGGTCTTTTTTTTGTGTTTTTCGTGTATTTCGTGGTTTCACTCTTATGTTTGCTCGCTTTTTCATCGACCG
>JBBRPS010000311.1:0-11162 GCA_038227745.1 Gemmatales bacterium
CCTGGAGGTGAAATGACCGCCTGGTTACTTCAACTCCGGGACGAGTTTGTCGAGCCCCTTCTTCAAGTTCGCCAGGGTGCGCGGGTCGTTGTGCAAGGCCCGCAGCTGCGCGACGATGTCCAGGCGGCGGCCGAGGCGCTCGACGCCGACCCGCGTCAGCGCGTCCACCGCCATGATGCGGCCGTCGTCCACGCCCGTCTCCTTGAAGCCTTTCCCTGCTTCTTGTTTCCTTTCGCCGCCACCGCCCTGCAGGCCACTCGAGCCGCCGGCGTAGATCTTGATCTCCGGATCCTTCAGGAACTCCAGGAGCACGTCGAGCGCCTTCTCCGGCGTGGCGGCCTCCTGGAACACACCGAGGATGTAGGCACAGTCATACCGCAGCATCTTGTTGTCCTTCGTCCGCGGCTCGTCGAGGATGGGCAGCAGGGCCTTGTACACTGGCTCCCGCTCCTCCGACTTGTTCAGGAAGACGCGGATCGGCCACATGGCCCGCTCGCGCACGACGGGCACCTCGACGCGGTCGCCGATGATGCGCAGCACCGTCGGCATGCCGTCCTTGAGCGCCGGCATGAGGTTCTCGCGGCAGATGCGCGAGACGGCGACCGCGGCCTGCGCGCGGATCTTCGCGGTCTCCTTCTTGTCGGCCAGCACCGCCAGCAGATCGGGGACCACCGGGCCGCCCACCTCGTTGAACCCGATGAACGCCACCACGGTGTTCATCCGCAGCTCCTCGTCGGCGGCCTTGAGGGTCTTGCGCAGCTCGGGGATAGCCTCCGCCGCGTCCGGGCCGAGGCCCTTGAACGCCAGCGCCGCCTGGCGCTTGAGGGCGATGTCCGCGTTCTGCAGGGCTTCCAACAGCACCGGCACCGCAGGCGCCGACTCCTTGCCGCCGATGCCGGCCAGGGCCAGCGCCGCGTTGCGCCGCACCTCGACCGAGGCGTCCTTGAGCAGTGGCAAGATCCGCCCCCGGGCCTCCTTGTCATCGGGGTCCATGAGGCGGACCAGGGCCGCGACGGCGGCCTTGCGCAGCTCCACGTCCTTGCTGTCGCAGTTCAGCAGCAACTCGGATTTCGCCAGGACGGCGGCGTCCTCACTGAGCAGCGACACGGAGTTGGCGGCGTCGCGGCACACCAGGGGGTCGGCATCCTTCAGGGCCTGCCGCAGGCTGGCGACCGCCCCGTCGCCCATGCGGCCCAGCGCCCAGGCCACGTTCTGGCGGACCGCGGGGTTGTCGTCCTTGAGGGCGCCGTTGAGGGCCGCCTGGGCGACCGGGTTCCCCTGCTCCATGTTCCCCAGGGCGAAGGCGGCGCTGCGGCGCACCAGGGCGTCCTTGTCGCTCTTGAGGCGGTCGCACAGGGCCGTGAGCAGTTCGGGCGCCGTCATCTTCGCCTTGCCGCAGATCTCGCCGATCGAGAACGCCGCCGCCTCGCGCACCCCGGCGTCGGTGTCGTTGAGACTCTTGAGCAGGTCCTTGAGAGCATCGGTCGCCTGCTTGCCGATCTTGCCCAGCGCAAACGCGGCCGCCCGGCGCTGCGGGACGCTCTTGCTCGGCGCCAGGTCTGCCAGCCACTTCGGCATCGGCTTGCCGAGGAACTCCTGCGTGCGGGCAGGCGGCGGGACCGCGGTCAGCGCCAGGCCGGCCGCCAGCAGTCCGCACAGGACGGGAAGTCGTTTCATTGGGCCGCTCCCTTCTTCGTGGTGCCCTTCTTGTTCTTGCCCTTGATGTGGTCGATGGCTTCCTTCGCCGCGTGGCGGAGGCCATCCAGCTGTTTCGCGTCGTCGGCGATGCCCTGCAGCGCCGGGATGGCCGGGTCCGCCGCCACGCCCATCGCCGCGATGGCGAAGATGGCGAGGCCCCGGATATCCGGCTCCTTGTCGGCGGTCGCCACCTTGACCAGCGCGGGCAGCTGGTCCTTGGCGTCCGCCCCCATGTTGCCCAGCACCTTGACCGCTTCCAGGCGCATCAGCGGTTCGGGATCCTCCAGCAGCGCGCCGATGCCGGCGCGTGCGGCCGTGGTCTTGGACATCGCGCCGACCGCCCAGATGGCCGCAGCGCGGACGCCGGACTCCGTGTCCTGGATCGCCGCGAGCAGTGCGGGGAGCTGGTCCTGGGCGGCGTCTTTCATCAGACTCAGCGCCTTGGCCGCCTCGGCGCGGACCACGGCCTGAGCGTCTTGGAGATATTTGGCAATCGCTGCCCGCCGGACCTTGTTCTTGGCCTTGGCTTTCTCCTCTTTGTCGTAGAGGGCCAGGTAGGCGTGGATGCGCACGATCCGATCGGAGTCTCCGGTGGCCACCGCTACCAGTTTGTGCTCGGCGGTGATCTTGTGGTTGGGAGAGTTGGGGACGCCGAGGTTCATCAGGGCATGAATCGCGGCCAGGCGTACCTCGGCAGAGCCGTCTTTCTGAGCGGACTGGTAGAGAGCGTCCGTCACCAGGTTGGAAGGGCCCTTCTCCTTGTCCCAGGCGACGACCCCGAGGGCCTGCACGGCAGCGTGGCGCGTCTCCCAGGTGTAGAAGTCGGTGGTCTTTTTGATGAGGTTGGGGATGGCCTCCTTCGCCATCGGGCCGAACCGGGTGATCGCCTGGATCGCCGTCAGGCGGACGGTGATCTGCGCGTCGTTGATCAGGGAGGTGAGGACGCCGATCGCCTCCTTGTTGTGCTCGGCGTCGGGCTTCTTGAGGTGGATGAGGATGGTCGCGAGCGACACCGGGGCGTTCACCAGCACGCTGGCGTCCACGTAGGCGTCGGCCTTTGGCCTGTGCTTCTTCAGGGCGGCGATGAGGGCGGGCACGGCCGCCTTCGCCGGCTCTGGCCCGAACAGCAGCACGGTCTTGATCGCGCTGACGCGCTTGCTGGGGTCCTTGTGGCCGATCTGCTCGACCCACTGCTTGAGGGACTTGCCGCCGATCTCGGAGAGGGTCCCCTCGTTTTCCTTCTTCTTGTCGTCGGCGGGTTCCTTGCCCTTGCCGACTTTCTGGGCGGACGTCGCCGCTCCGCCGGCGAGGAGCCCGAGGAGGGCGATGGTCAGGAGTGCGGTAAAGCGCATAGAACAGCCCTGTGTAAGAGACGTCTTCCCCGCCTCTCACAATAACACGCCGGGGCGCGGCGCGGCAACAAGGAATCGAGGTTCCGTGGGGACGGTGCCATGAGCCGGCACAAAGCGCGGCACGAACGCTGGAGCAAACACGGGCCGAACGAGTACCGCCTGGGCGCGACGGCGGTGCGCTACGAGCGGGGGGCGTGGTGGGCGGTGCTCACCTACCAGCAGTTGCCCGACGACGAGGCGGCGCCGCCGGAATGGCAGGCGCGCGCCGACCGGCTGGGGCCGTTCAAACGGCCGCGCACGCCATGATCGCCGCGGAGGACCGGGTGCGCATCCTCCGGCGCCGCCACGCCGGCCGCGTGCGGATCGACAGCCCGGGGCTGGAGCCGTGAGGCGGGGGGCGACATGGTGACGCTGCTGCGGCGGTCGCTGGTGCTGGCGGCGCTGATGTTCTGGCAGGGCGGCTTCCTCTTCTACGCCTCCGTCGTCGTCCCGATCGGCAAGGAGGTGCTGGGGACCGACGTGGACCAGGGGATGATCACGCGGCGGGTGACCGTCTACCTGAACCTGGCCGGAGGGGCCGCGCTGCTGCCGCTGCTCTGGGAGGCGGCGGCCGGGCGGGGCGGCGGGAAGTGGCTGCGGCGCCTGCGCTGGCTGGCCCTGGCGGTCGTGGCCGTGACGCAGGGCATGCTGTTCTGGCTGCACCCGCGCCTGGACGCCCTGCTCGACCCGGAGCGCGTGCGCATCCTCGACCGCGGGGCGTTCCGGGCCGGGCACCGGCTGTACCTCTGGGTCAGCACGGTGCAGTGGGGGGCCGCGCTCGTCTTCGCGGTGCTGACGCTGTGGACGTGGCAAGCCCGGGGCCGAGCCGGCACTCTGCCCCCGGTGAGTCGGGAAGAGCAGCCGGGGTAAAGCCCACGGGTCGCACCCCGTGCGCTTTGCTGCAAGAGGCCTCAACTCTGCCAGTCCCGCAGTTCGTCGTCGCTCAAGTGGTTGGACAGCTCGCAGCGGTGCGCCCAGCCGTCGCCGTCGGCGCTGGTCGCGACGACCCGCGCGAGCAGGGTCTTGACGCGGCTCTCGCAGAGCGGCTCGATGGTCACGAGTACCCCCTCGTCCACGTGGCGGTCGAGGTGGAGGTGGACGGAATCGTGGATGATGTCGCGGATGGTCGCGAAGCCACCCTCGTCCCCGGAGCCGCTGAACGTCACCCGCGCGGGGAGGTTGCAGAGGACGCGCACCACGGCCCGGCGCTCCGGCTGAGGCGCGTCCGCCGGCGCCCCCGCGTCGGGGTCCAGGACGATCTCGTGGCGGATGCAGTTCTTGCCGCCGCGCTTCACGGAGTACATCAGCGCATCGACGTGGCGGACCATCAGATCGACGTCGCGCGGCGGGGCCTGGAACGTCGCCGCCCCGATGCTGAACGTGATCGTCCAGCCGCCCTCGGCCATCCGACGGGCGAGGGCCTCCCGGACCTTGTTGAGCGCGGCGGTCGCGGCGGCCGCCGCGGTCTCGGGCAGGAGCAGGGCGAATTCGTCGCCGCCGAGGCGCGCCAGGACATCGGTCACCCGCGTGCTCTGACGGATCGTCTCGGCGACCTCGCGGAGCAGGACGTCACCCACCGAGTGGCCGAGCCGGTCGTTCACCTGCTTGAAGTTATCGACGTCGAGGTACGCCAGTGTGAAGGGTCGGGGTGCGCGCGCGGCGCGCTCGATCTCCAGGTGGGCGGCCTCGTAAAAGGTCCGGGCGTTGGCCACGCCGGTGAGCGGGTCGGTCCGCGCCAGGTTCTGCTCGCGGCGCATGGCCACGCGCAGGCGCGACAGCAGGCTGGAGGTGATGACGAAGAAGCAGAAGCGGACGATGCCGTTCCACAACAGCACCCCCGGGGGTGCCAGGGGGTATTCCAGCAGATCGGTGCCGTGCCAGGCGACGGTGCTGGCCAGGGCCAGCAGGATGCCGTGCGCGAAGCCGCCCCACCACGCCCCGAGGGCGATCGGGATGAGGTAGAAGATGGCGAAGGAGAGTTCCGGGCCGGTCGCGTAGTCGATGAGCGCGGTCAGGCCGACCAGCACAAGGCCGGCGAGGACGATGAGGGGGCCGGAGCAGGCTCCGGCCGCCAGGGGGAGCCATTGGTCCGCCGGGCGCGGGGGCACCTCGCCGTGGGGTGCCGCGCACGGGGGCGGGGGCGGGTTTCGTTCCGCGGTGGGGTGGGCCGGCAATAGGTGCAAGGAACCTGACTCCGTGGGTCCTACCGCCCGTCGGGCGGCCTTCCGATCATCCCGTCCGCGACGGCCTCCAGGGCGTGGCGAGTTCGATCGCCTCTGGGGAGAGTGTGCCGGGCCGCAAGGCATGGGGCCGCGGCGGAACGCCCCGCCGCAGTTTGTGCGGGGGCTGCCCGGCCCGTCTGGGGATCTGCTCTACTATGGGACGCGAAAAGCACGTTGGCAAATGAACTCGCCTCGCCCCGGGTCGGCCCGGCGTCGGCCCGGAATGCTCCCCCCTTTCCCGGGGCGCCTCGCCGCGCCAACTTGCCGAGAGGGATTGCTTCTTTCCCGGCGCCGCGACTATACTCGCTCGCACACGAAAGCCGCCACCGCCGTTGAGGGAAGGAGCCCCGATGCTGCTGACCCCTGCCGCCACGGATCCGCTCGCCCCCGCCACCCCGGCCCCGCGCCCGCTCCGCCGACCGGCCCGCACTGCCACCGTCCCGCGCCTGTCCGTCGTCGTCGTCAATTACCGCCAGTGGGGGAACACCGAGGTGCTCGTGCGTCAGTTGCTGGCCGCCGGGCCGGCGCGGCGCGGCGAGGTCGAGGTGGTCGTCGTGGACAACCATTCGCCGCCGCACGCCGTCGCGCGCCGGCTGCGGCGCTGGCCGGGCGTGTCGCTGCGCCGCTGGGGCCGCAACCGCGGCTTCGCTCGCGCCGTCAACGAGGGCTGCCGCCTGAGCCGCGGCGACTGGTTTTTGCTGCTCAACCCCGACGTGACCGTCCCCGACGGCTTCGTGGAAGGGGCGCTGGCCCTGGCCGACGAACTGAGGGCCGCGGCGCCGCACGCCGGCGTGGTCGGCTTCCGGCTGCACGACGCCGACGGTACGCGGCAGCTGTCCTGCGGTCCGTTCCCGACGCTTGCGGGGACGCTGGCCCGCCTGGCGCTGCCGCGGTCGCGGCGCAAGTACCAGGCCGTGCGCGGACCGCAGCGCCGCCCGGTGGACTGGGTGACGGGGTGCTGTCTGCTCGTGCGCCGCGCCTGCCTGCAGGATCTCGGCGGCCTCGACAGGCGCTTCTTCCTCTACTACGAGGACGTGGACCTGTGCCGCCGTGCCCGGGAGCGCGGCTGGTCGGTGTGGTACGAGCCGCGCCTGGGGGTGGTCCACCGCGACCCGCTGCACGGGCGCAAGGTGGCGCCGGTGGTGCGGCTGATCACCCGGCACTCACTGCTGACCTACGCCGCCCGGCACTGGCCGCACTGGCAGGTGCGTGTCCTGGCGGCCGTCGTTCGGCTGGAGGCGTGGGGCCGGCGGCTGTGGGCGGGGTGGCGCCGCCGGCCGCTGGAGGCCGAGCTGTTCCGCGAGACGGGGGCGGTCGCCGTGGACTTCGCGCGGGGAGACGAGCGCCGCGCCCGGCGGCGTCTGCTCCGTCGCGTGTGGGGCGAGGGCGGACCGTGACGGCCCTGTCAATCGTGGTCCCCAGCCACAACCGGCCGGACCTGCTGCACGCGTGCCTGGGTAGCGTGGCGCGACACGCGCCGGCGGGCACCGAGGTGCTGGTCGTCGATGACGGCTCGCCGGGCGATTGCGTCAGTGCTGCCGCCGCCGAGTTTGCCGCGGTCGGCCTGCTGCGCCTGCCGCGGCGGCGCGGGTTCTGTGCCGCCGCCAACGCGGGGATCCGCGCCGCCGCGGGGGACGTGGTCGAGTTGCTCAACGACGACACGGAAGTGCTGCCCGGCTGGGCCGCGGCGGCGCTGCGCTGCTTCACGGATCCTGGGGTGGGGGCGGTGGCGCCGCTGGTGCTGTGCTGGCCGGACGGCGCCCACGTGGACAGCGCCGGCGACCGCTATTACCTCGGCGGCGTCGCGGCCAAGCGCGGCCACGGCGAACCGCTCGGCGAGGCGCACCTGCACGCCCGCCCGGTGTTCGGGGCCAGCGCCTCCAGCGCGTTCTACCGCCGTGCGGCGCTGCTCCGAGTCGGCGCCTTTTCGGAGAGCTTCGGGGCGTATTTCGAGGACATCGACCTGGCGTTCCGGCTGCAGCGCGCCGGCTACCGCACCCTGTTCGAGCCGGCGGCGCGCGTGCTGCACCGGGTGTCGGCATCGTACGGGCGGGCGCGGCGCCGGCTGCTGGAGCAGCAGTCGTGCAACGAGGAGCGCGTCTTCTGGCGCAACCTGCCCGGGGGGGCGCTGGCTCGCGCCCTGCCGCGCCACCTCGCAGTCCTGGCGGGCAAGGCGTGGCGCCGCTGGCAGGAGGGGGCGCTGGCGCCGTTCCTGTGCGGCCGACTGCGGCTGCTCGCCGAGGTTCCGGCGCTGCTGCGCCACCGGCGCCGGCTGTGCGAACTCGGTCCGGAGGCGGACGTGGAGAGCTGGCACGTCGAGCGGCGTTACTGGGGCTGAGCGCTGCCCTTCCGATACCGCTCCGCCATCGCGCCGGGTGCCATGCTTTCGCGGCCCCTTGCGGCCCGGCATAGCCTCCCCGACGAGTAGGGGCCGCGAAAGCATGCCACCCCCCAACCCCCTGCTACACCCGACCGCAAGTTGCTCTAGTATCCAGACACGCTTGACTGGTAGGGTGGGCACTGCCCACCGGTCGCTACACGGTGGGCACTGCCCACTGGTCGCTACACGGTGGGCAGTGCCCACCCTACCAGTCGCTACACGGTGGGCAGTGCCCACCCTACCAGACGAGCCTGTCCGCCCCGCAAGCGCCCGGGCGTGTGACTCCCCCCTGTCACCGCCAGGGCGTCTCCTGCGGGTCGGGATCTCCCTGCTCCTTGCCCGCCCCGGCACGCGGCCGGTACAACAAAGGGAGGGTCGAGCGCTCACTGCTCGCCCGCAGCCACCAATACCTCCTTTACGGCGGGGAAACCATGTCTTTCCAGTTGAAGGCCGACGAGTCCGTGCCGAAGGGAGTCAAGCGACTGGTGGGCAAGGAGATCGACGACGCCGTCGAGGCGCTGCGCCCACGCGGCAAGGGCGACCGGGACGAGGCCGTCCACGACGCCCGCAAACGACTTAAGAAGGTGCGGGCGGCCCTGCGGCTGGTCCGCGACGAGGTCGGCGAGGACGTCTACCGGGCGGAGAACGTCTGCTTCCGGGACCTCGCCCGGCCGCTCACCGAGGTGCGCGACGCGAAGGTCCTCCTCGACACGCTCGACGGCCTGGCCGAGCACGGCGGGGACGAGGTCGAGGCCCGCACCTTCGACGGGCTGCGGCGGGCGCTGCGCGCGAACCAGCGCGAGGTGCAGCGCCGCGTCCTCGACGAGGAAGGCGTGCTCCCGAAGATCAAGGCAGCGCTGAAGATGGCCCGACGCCGCGTCAAGGACTGGCCGATCGAAAAGGACGGCTGGGGCGGCGTGGAGGGCGGGCTGCAGTGGGTGTACAAGGCGGCCCGCGACGCCTTCGCGAAGGCCCAGGCGACGCCGGCGGTGGAGACCCTGCACGAGTGGCGCAAGCAGGTGAAGTACCTGTGGCGCCAGCTGCAGATCCTGGAGCCGGTCTGGCCGGGGGTGATGGAGGAACTGGCGGACCAGGCGCACCAGCTAGCGGACTACCTCGGGGACGACCACGACCTGGTGGTCCTGCGGCAGACGCTGGAGGGGGATCCGCAGAAGTACCGCGACCGGGCCGCCGTATCGCAGGTGCTGCCGCTGATCGACCAGCGCCGGACGGAGTTGGAGCGGCAGGCGGCGTTCCTGGGGCAGAGGCTGCACCGCGATAAACCCCGGGACTTCGTGCGCCGCGTCAAGGGGTACTGGAAGGTGTGGCAGTCGGAGACCGAAAACGGCGCGAGCGCGTCCGGCTGACAGTGGCCCTCTCACCGGCGGGGCAGACGCCGCCGTCCGCCCCGCCGGTGAGAGGGCCTCGGCCCCGTGCCTTACTTCTCGCGCCGGACCGACTTGATGACCACGTCCTCGACCGGCACGTCGTCTTGGCCGCCGCGCTCGCCGGTCTGGACCTTGGCGATTTTGTCCACCACGTCCATGCCCTGGAGCACCTTGCCGAACACGGCGTAGCCGACCCCGTCCCGCGCCTTGGCCCGGTCGAGGAAATCGTTGTGCTTGAGGTTGATGAAGAACTGCGCCGTGGCGCTGTCCGGGTTGTTGGTGCGCGCCATGGCCAGGGTGCCGCGCTCGTTCAGCACGCCGTTGCCCGCCTCGTTCTTGATCGCCCCGCGCGTCTGCTTCTCCTTCAAGCCGGGCGCGAAACCGCCGCCCTGGATCATGAAGTTCGGGATGACGCGGTGGTAGATCGTGCCGTCGAAGTGCTTGGCATCGACGTAGTCGAGGAAGTTCTTGACCGTGACCGGCGCCTTCTTCTCGTACAACTCGATCTTGATCGTGCCCGCCGATGTGTCCATGACGACGACGGGGTTCTTCTCCTGGGCGGCGCCGCCCGAAGCGGCGAGCAGGCCCATCAGGACGGCGAAGCTGACGTAGCGCATCGTTCGTTCTCCTTGGTTAAGAGCGGCCGGGCCTTCCGCGCCCCGGCCTGAAGGTATCGCGTTGTTTTAGGAGATTGGCGCACGCGGTGAAGTGCGGCAAGCCCACGGGCCGCGCCCCGTGGGTCTCCCCCGGCCTTTGGCCTTGATTCGCCGCGCCGCCCTCCCGCAGAATAAGGGCCGCCCTCATCCCCACCCAGCGTGAGAGGAATTATGAGCGCAGGCGTGAAATACGTGGTCGGCGTGCCGAAGGAGATCAAGACCGACGAGTACCGCGTGGCCATGATCCCGGTCGGCGTCGAGGAGCTGACGCGGGCCGGCCACAAGGTCCTCATCCAGGCCGGCGCCGGCCTGGGCAGCGGCATCAGCGACGAGCGCTACGCCGCCAACGGCGCCGAGATCGTCGAGGACGCGGCGGCCATCTGGAGACGCGCCGACCTGATCGTCAAGGTCAAGGAGCCGCTGCGCGAGGAGTGGCCGCTGCTGCGGCCGGGGCAGATCCTCTTCACGTACTTCCACTTCGCCGCGGACGAGGCGCTGACGCAGGCGATGATGAAGTCGGGCGTGACGGCGGTGGCGTACGAGACGATCCGCGACGCGCGCGGCAGCCTGCCGCTGCTGACGCCGATGAGCGAGGTGGCGGGGCGCATGAGCATCCAGGAGGGGGCGAAGTTCCTGGAGCGGCCGTTCGAGGGCCGCGGCATCCTGCTGGGCGGCGTGCCCGGCGTGCTGCCGGCGAACGTGGTCATCCTCGGCGGCGGCGTGGTCGGCGCCAACGCCGCCAAGGTCGCCGCGGGCCTCGGCGCCAACGTCACCATCCTCGACGTCAACCTCGACCGGCTGCGCTACCTCGACGACGTGATGCCGCGCAACGTGACGACGCTGTTCAGCGACCGGCACAACATCCTCGACAGCGTGGACCGTGCGGACCTGCTGATCGGGGCGGTGCTGATCCCCGGGGCGAAGGCACCGTACCTGGTGCGGCGCGAGGATCTGAAGCGGATGCCGCCGCGGGCGGTCATCATCGACGTCGCCATCGACCAGGGCGGCTGTGTCGAGACGTCGCGGCCGACGACGCACAGCCACCCGACGTACATGATCGACGACGTGGTGCATTACTGCGTGACGAACATGCCGGGGGCGGTGGGGCGGACGAGCACGTACGCGCTGACGAACGTGACGCTGCCGTACGTGCTGCAGCTGGCGCGCAAGGGCTTCGTGCGGGCGGTGCGCGAGAACCCGGGGCTGGCGCAGGGGGTCAACATCCGTGACGGCATGGTGACAAGCCCGGCGGTGGCGGAGACGTTCCACCTGCCGTGCGCGCCCGTGCTGCAACCGTGAGAGCGGAGAGGAACCGCCCGACCCCCGGCTGCGAACACAGACCGGTTCCCATGCCGGGGCCTACTGTGGGAAGAAGGGCGAAAGCGCGCGCTTTTAGCCGCGCGCCTCGGGCGAGCGCGGGCCTCGCG
>JBBRPS010000312.1:0-11123 GCA_038227745.1 Gemmatales bacterium
CCCGAGGCTCGCGGCTAAACTAAACGGATATTCTGGGTTTCTTCTTCGGCGCCTCGTCCGGCTCGTCCTCGCCGCCTTCACGGGTGAAGGTGTCCTTGACCAGGTCGTGCAGCAGCATGCCGGCGCCGTACGCGCTCATCAGGTTGACGACGGAGGCGCTCTCCCTGTCCTGCTGGGCGAAGAGGGCCTCGACGGCGCGGACCTCTTCGGGGGTCGCCGCCCGGGTATTGTGGGTCGGCGCGCCCGTGTCGAGGACGAACGGGTGCTGCTCCAGGGCCGGCCGGGAGACGAGGGGGATCGGGTCGAGAGAATCGGGGGCCACGGGTTACCTCCTCTGGGACAATGGGGCGAAGGATTCCCACCTTTATCATAGCGCCCGGCCCGCGTTTCCGCTACCCTTTTCCTCAACCCCGCCTCATGGGCCGCTCCCCGCGGGGCGGTTGCAACGGCGCACGGCGGTCCGGCGCACGTCACCCGCGACACCGCTCCAGCAGCGCCACCGGGAAGTGCCGGAACACCGCCGCCAGCGGCAGCGAGCCCTGCCCGTCGTGCTCCTCGACCGTCAGCGCCTCGCCGGTGCAGACGTTCCGGTAGGCCCGCCCCGCCTCCTCCTCGGGCAGCACCAGCCGTGTGTCCCCCCAGACCGCGGCGCCCAGCGGCGCCTGCTCCGCCCCGCCCGTCAGGCCCACGACCAGCCGCGGCACCACCACGACGACGGCCTCCTCGCCCAGCGCCCGCGTGAAGGCGCACACGTGCGCGCGCTTCGGCCCGATCGCCTCCAGCGGCGTGTACGAGCCGTCCAGGAACAGCGGCCCGCGGTCGCGCCGGAAGTTCAGGCCGCGGTAGGTCACGTACAGCTTGACGCGCCCGTCCGGCAGGTTCGCGAGCAGCTCGCCGGCCAGCGGCACCAGGTCCGGCCCGGCCTGCTCGACGCGGCCCTTCAGTTCCGCGAGGAGCTTGCGCCGCAGCGGGTAATCGACCGGCCGGCGGTTGTCGGGATCCACCAGCGTGTACGTCCACAACTCCGCCCCCTGGTAGAAGTCCGCCACGCCTGGACACGTCAGCTTGAGCAGCAACTGCGACAGCCCGTTGAAGCCGCCGTAGAACGCCACGCGCTTCTGGAACGCGCGCAGGTCGGTCAGGAACGCATCCGCAGGGTCGTCGGGCAGCAGCCGCACGACGAAGTCGCGCACGGCGTTGTCGTAGGCGTCGTCCGGGTTCACCCAGCTCGTGTGAACCTTGGCTTCCTTGATCGCCTTCTGCATGTACGCGACGATGCGCTCGCGGAAGCAGGCAAACCCCTCGGCGCCACCGTCCGCCGGCCAGGCGCCGAGCAGCGTTTGATAAAGCATGTACTCGTCGTTCCCGTCGGGGGCCGGCGCGCCCTCGACCGCGGTCTTCTTCGGCACGTTCAGCGCCGCCCAGCGCTCCAGGGCGGCGGCCCACTCGCGCGGCAGCTCCGACAGGACGCTGATCCGCGCCCGCGTGTCCTCGCTGCGCTTCGTGTCGTGGCTGGTGCTGGCGAGCATGGCGTGCGGCCACTGCCGCCGACGCTCCTCGTTCTGGCGGTGGAAGTCCGCGACCGTCACGCCGAACTGCTCGGGGTGGCCGCCCACCTCGTTCAGCGACACCAGGCGGTTGTAGACGTAGAACGCCGTGTCCTCCATCCCCTTCGCGAGCACCGGCCCGGTCAACTGCTGGAACTTCATCACCCAGTCGATCAGCTTGGGCCGGTCCTCCTCGCGGAAGTCGCCGATGTTACGCAGCAGCACCGTGTCGCGTACGAAGTCGAACACCGCCGCCGCCGTGCGCGGGTCCTGGTCCTTGGCCTGCTCCACCGCCGCCTCCAGAAACGTGCGGTCGCGCTGCGAGACGGCGTCCGGCCCTGTGATGTACGTGCGGTAGATCGTCATGGCCGCGACGATCTCGCGAATCGCCGCCGTCAGGCTGTTCAGCGTGAAGTCGCGGTAACGGCGGTTGCGCTCGCTGATGCGGTCGAGCTGGTGGCTCAGCGAGTTGACCTCGCTCGCCATCGACATCTGCATGATGATCTTCTGCGACGCCTTCACCAGCGGCACGAACTCGTAAGACGTGCCCGTGAACCGCCGATAGACGGCGTCGAAGGCATCGCGGTTGTCGTGGTCCACGAACAGGCCGCCCGCCGCGTTCAGGAAGTCGTAGCCCGTCGTGCCCGCCACCGCCCAGTCGCGCGGCAGCGGCTCGTTCTCGCCGAGGATCTTTTCCGCGATGACGTACAGCGGCCACGACGGCCACTGCGTCGGCTCCTGCTGCAGGTAGGCGTCGAGCTGCGCCGACACCGCCTTGCGCAGCCCTTCCGATGGCTTGCTTTCCGTCAGCCAGGCGCGGGCGCGGTGCAGGAGGTAGTGCTCCTGGAGCTGCTTGAAGTAGCTCGCCGGGTTCCACAGGCCGTCGGGGTGGTCGATGCGCAGGCCGTGGACTTTCTCCTCGGCGAGCAGGCGGAAGACGACCTGGTGGGCGGCCTGGAAGACGGGGGGCTGTTCGACGCGGATCGCCGCCAGGTCGTTGATGTCGAAGAAGCGACGATAGTTGATCTCCTCGGAGGCGACGCGCCAGTACGCCGGGCGGTACGCCTGCGCGTTGATGAGGTCGTCGAGCAAGTCGTAGCCCTGGGCGGAGCCGTCCTGGCCGTTGAAGGCGTCCACGGTGGCGGCCAGGGCGGCGCGCACCTCGGGGCTGGCGGCGGCGAGGGCGGCGATGCGGCGCTTGATGATCTCCTTTTCGCGGTTGCGCTCCTCGCGCTTCTCGGCGGGCAGCTCGGCGCGCGGCGGCAGGTAGCTCAGCGCCGTCAGGATGCTGCGCAGCTCCTGCACGTGCGGGTGGTCGGCGCCCAGCGCCTCGGTCAGCCCGGCGAGCGGCCGTTCGAGGATCGCGCGGTACGTCTCGGGCGCCACCGGCAGGTGCTTCTCGAAGTAGCCCAGGAAGAAGGCGCCGTCCTCGTAGCTCAGGCGGATCTGGCCCTTCTCCAGGACGGTGCCGTACTGGTCGCCGAGGACGGGGAGGAGCAGCTTGTTCTCCAGGTCGGGGTTGGCAGGGTGCCAGTCGATGTCGAAGTGGGCGGCGTACAGCGACGAGGGGCCGTTCTCCAGCACGTCCATCCACCACGGGTTCGCCGCGCCGATGCCCATGTGGTTGGGGACGATGTCGAGGATCAGGCCCATGTGCCGCTCGCGCAGGGCGGCGGCGAAGGCGTCGAATTCCTTCTCGCCGCCCAGCTCCGGGTTGAGGTGACTGTGGTCGCAGATGTCGTAGCCGTGCGTGCTGCCCGGCCGCGCCCGCAGCACCGGCGAGGTGTAGCAGTCGGTTGCGCCCAGCTCGTGCAGGTACGGCACCAGCGCCCGCGCGTCGGCGAAGGTGAAGGCGCGGTTGAACTGGAGGCGGTACGTCGTCAAGGGCGTCCGCCGGCGCACGAAGATCTGCCGCACCATCTCCTGCACGGTCGGCGTCTCGTTGACGCGCACGACCTGCTGGCGCAGCTCCGCGACCTGCACGCCGAGCTTCTCGCCCAGCGCGATGAAGTGGGTCAGCCAGGTGCGGGCCTGGTCGTCGCCCTCGGCGGCCCTCGCGAGGAAGCCGGGGCAGGCGGCCTGCATGACGCCGACGTAGGCGTTCTGCGGCCGCCACAGGTCCACCTCGAACGGCAGCGAGCGGGCCAGGCCGACGACGGCGTCGAGCGTCTGCAGCAGGGCCAGGTCGGCGGGGCTCTCGGCGAGGCGCTCGGCCATGCGGCGGATGGTCTCCTTGAGGCGGTAGGCCAGGCCGGGCGTGTCGAGGGTGACGTGCCAGCGGGTGGCCTCGGCGAACAGGTGGCGGATGTGGTCGGGGTTCGGCTCGTCGTCGCTGACCGCCCAGCGCAGGTCGGTGTTGAGGAGGAACTCGGCGGTGCTGTGGAAGGCGCGCGGCAGCGGCACGTTGAGGTCCGCGAGGAAGCGCAGCGTCGGCAGGTGCTGTTCGTGCAGGCGGCGGTAGGCGCCCTCGGCCTCGGCGAGGGTCGGCTGCAGCACGCGGCGGATGATCTTGCGCTGCTCGTCGCGGAACAGCGAGCGCAGCGAGTAGGTCGAGCCGCCAAAGCCGCGGTCGAGGAGACGAATGATCTCCGCGAAGTCCCCCTTGGTGAACGCGGTGGTCACCTCCTTGACGAGCGCCTGGTACGCCGCCTCGCCCTGGAAGAGGCGCACGCCGCCGTTGACGTTGTGGTCGCCGAAGTGCAGCACGCCGAAGCTGAGCACCTCGGCCTCGCCGGTAACTTCCGACGCGACCCTGGCCCGCCCGACCACCATGCGGGCCTTGCCCGCCTCGGTGACCCGGTGGTCCTCGAGGTCCACGGTGTAACAGTAGACGGGCGCCTTCTGCGGGTAGGACTCGAACAGCGAGCTGACGGCGTAGTGGGCGCCGATCGCGCGCCAGTCGATCATGGCCGGCTTGACGAACTTCTCGTAGACGCGGCGGCCGTCGCCGTGCTCGGGGAGGTTGCTCTTCGCCTTGCCGAGGCGTTCGAGGAACGACGCCTCGAAGTCGTGGCCGAACAGCTCCTGGCCGAGCTGCAGCGCGCGCCCGGCGTACTGGAGGATCTGGACTGTTTCCAGGCCGGAAATCTCGTCGAAGAACCAGCCGCAGCTCGTGTACATCAGGAGGGTGTTGCGCTGCAGTTCGAGGAGCTTGAGGGCAGTGACGTGCCCGGCGGCCTCGATGCCGCCGGAGGCGCCGTGACGCTGCAGGAAGCGCTCGACGTTTTCGGGCGCGCGGTCGAGGAGGACGCCGACGTAGTCGTCGCGCGCCTCCCACGGGTCGCGCAGCAAGGCGGCGGCGTGCTTCTCGTAGCAGGGGGCGAGGGCGTCGCGCAGCCAGTCGAGGGCGTCGCGCAGGGGCGTGCGCCAGGCCTGGTTCCAGCCGGCGCGGCCGGAGTTGCAGCCGCAGTCGCTGCGCCAGCGCTCGACGCCGTGGGCGCAGCTCCAGGCGGTCTTCTCGTGGATCTCGACCTCGTGGGTCGGCGGGTGGCGCGCGAGGAACTCGCCGTAGTTGGTCAGCTTGACGTGGAGATCGGCCTCGATGTGGCGCAGGGCGTAAGCCAGGGCCATGTCGCCGTGGGTGTGGTGGTGACCGTAGCTCTCGCCGTCGGTGGCGATGTGGACGAGCTGCGGCCAGTCGCGGCTGTCGGCGAAGCCCGACAGGAGCCGCGCCGCCAGGTTCTCGCCCTTGGCGAGGAGGTGCTCGAAGGCGACGGCGCGCGCGATGGGGCCGTCGTAGAAGAACAGGCCGATGCTGCGGCCGGTCGGCAGTTTCTGAACGTAGGCACGCGTGGGGTCGATGTGGCCGCCGCTGACCTCCTGCCAGTCCGGGTCGCCGAGCTTGCGGACGCGGGCGGCCTGGTACGGCGACAGGACGGTGAAGCGAATGCCCAGCTCGGCGAGGACGTCGAGCGTCTCGACGTCGGCGGCGGTCTCGGGCAGCCACATGCCTTCAGGGCGGCGGCCGAAGCGGTGCTCGAAGTCGCGGATGCCCCAGAGGACCTGCGTGTATTTATCGCGGCGGTTGGCCAGCGGCAGGATGAGGTGGTTGTACGCCTGGGCCATCGCGGAGCCGTGGCCGGAGAAGTTTTGCCGGCTCTGCTTGTCGGCCTCGAGGATGGAGGCGTAGACGTCGGGGGCCTTGTCCTTCATCCACGACAGGAGGGTGGGGCCGAAGTTGAAGCTGATCTTGGCGTAGTTGTTGACGAGGTTGACGATGCGGCCCTCGCCGTCGAGGATGCGGGCGACGCCGTTGGGGGCGTAGCATTCGGTGGTGATGCGCTCGTTCCAGTCGTGATAGGGATAGGCGGAGTCCTGCAGCTCGACGGTCTCGAGCCAGGCATTCTCGCGCGGCGGCTGGTAGAAGTGGCCGTGGATGCAGACGTAACGCTCCATCAATTCGCCTCGTCAGGACGGAAAGAACCCGAGAAACGGTGCGCGTCCGGGCCGCGGCGGTGTGACCGCGGCTCCCGGAATTGTATATGCAAATGGACAGCCCCTATCGCCGCTTGCGGCAGAGACCACCGCGGAGGAACTCCATGAAACGCATGTACCTGGCAGGTGTCGTCGCCCTCGCGTTCGCCGGCACGGCGAGCGCAGCCGGCCGCTCCCTCGAAGTCCGCTACCCGCCGTCCGACAAGGCGGGCGAGCTGCGCCTGGGCGTGACGTACACGCTCTGGATTCCCGACGGCGTCAAGACGCTCCGCGGCGTCATCGTCCACCAGCACGGCTGCGGCACCGGTGCCTGCAAGGGCGGCGAAACGGCGGCGTACGACCTGCACTGGCAGGCCCTGGCGAAGAAGTGGGACTGCGCCCTGCTCGGGCCGTCGTATCACCAGCTCGACAAGCAGGACTGCCGCCTGTGGTGCGACCCGCGCAACGGCTCGCACAGGACGTTCCGCAAGGCGCTCGGCGAAATCGCGGCGAAATCGCAGCACCCCGAGCTGGAGCGCGTCCCCTGGTGCCTGTGGGGCCACTCCGGCGGCGCCTTCTGGGCGAGCTTGATGCAGACGCTGTACCCGGAGCGCATCGTCGCCCTGTGGTTCCGCTCGGGGACCGCTTTCGGCGCCTGGGAGAAGGGCCAGATCGCGCGGCCGGAGATCCCCGAGGCCGCCTACGCCATCCCGGCGATGTGCAATCCCGGCGTGAAGGAGAAGGGCCACAAGCAGTTCCATAGTGCCTGGACAGGCGGCCTGGCGATGTTCCGGGCGTACCGCGCGAAGGGGGCGCCGATCGGCTTCGCTCCCGACCCGCGCACGGCCCACGAGTGCGGCGACTCCCGTTACCTCGCCATCCCGTTCTTCGATGCGTGCCTGGCGATGCGCCTCCCCGAGAAGGGCGGCAAGGACCAGAAGCTCAGGCCGGTGGACGCGAAATCCGCGTGGCTCGCCGCGTCGTGGACGGACAGCCCCGCGCCGGCCGCGTCGTACAAGGGCAAGGCGGCGGAGGCGATCTGGCTGCCGAACGAGCGCATGGCGAAGGTGTGGGCGGAGTACGTCAAGACGGGGGAGGTGGGCGACACCACGCCGCCGCCCGTCGCGTTCAAGGTCAAGGCGATGGCGAAGGCCGACGGCAGCGTCGAGGTCACCTGGGACGCCGAGGCGGATTTCGAGAGCGGCATCCGGGTGTTCGTCCTTCAGCGCGACGGCAAGGACGTCGCGCAGGTGCCGGAGAAGTCGGCCGGCAGGTTCGGGCGGCCGCTGTTCCAGGGGCTATCCTACCACGACACGCCCGAGGCCCCGGTGCGGCCGATGCGCTTCGTGGACCGGCCGGCGGCGGGTGCGCGTCACGAATACCGGGTGATCGTGGTGAACGGCGTGGGCCTGAAGTCGGCACCGTCGAAGACCGCAGCAAGCCGGTGACTGGAATGAGATGGCGAAGCCGCAGGCTATCGGGTGACAGCCCCCGGCTCGCCATCCTGTTATCCTCGCCGCGGGGAGCTCTGACACGCGGCGCGGCTGATGGTGCTCGACCCGGTCGTGGCCTTCCTGGCGCCGTCCGTGCAGACTGGCAGCGACCCGTCAGTGCGGCAGGTCCTGCGGCCGAGAAAACAGGACGAGCTGCCTGCTGCGGGGCTTGACAGAGATAGGGGGTGGTGTTCAATGGGGGATGGCGTCAGAGGTCCGGCCAGGGTTTCTTTCTGGGCCGGCAGAGTGCCGTGCGTCAAGGAGCGGGCGTTTCGGTTCGTGATCTGCTCGCCGGGAGTGATCGAGGCGCCAAATAATCGATACGTCGCTTTTTGTCCCGGAGGGCGGGCGGTGGGGGCGGAGGGCCTGGCGCTGAAGGCCGCGCAAGGGACTTTTGTAACCGGGCGCACATGGGTGCGGCAGGCGCTCTACTTCCGCCTGTTGTTATAGGCAATCGTGTGGAAGTAGAGCGCCGGTTGGGCATGATCCGGCGAGCGTACTGCCGGCGCTCTACTTCCGCCTGCTGTTATGGTGTTATCGGTGACTCGGCGAGGCGACAGTCGGCAGGCGACTGCCGCAGAAGCAAGAGTTCGGCTCCTTGTCCCCTCCGTGCGGCGCTGATTTGTTCTCTACCCCGCTTGGTTGCGGCGAAAGAAGGGTTGGCCTTGATCACGGATTTGAACACTGAACAGGTGTATTCATGACCGAGAGGCCTGTCCTGCAAGGGGTTGTGGCCCGCTACTGGTCAAACGATCACAAAAAGTGTTCAAATCCGTGATCAAGGCCCCTTTCCCCAGAGGCGAAGGACAAGGAAGAAAAGAAGCTCCGCGAAGAAGCTCGGAAACTGCTTGGTGGGAAGAACAAGAAGGAACGCACCAAGAAGTTGAATAGAGCCAACGAGATATCGCGAGAAAAGGCCAAGCGAGCTCATCAAGGAACCGATTGAAATGGTTACCGTGCAGGCCAACCCGGGTTCTGTTTCGACCTACAGGGAATTACTTGTCTCCGAATGGACCAAGTCTCTTCCAAGAGATATTTTCGCTCTCCTTTGGACAACACTTGGGGGGGCACGAACCAACCGGGGAGACGGACCCTCTTTGGCGACTACTGGATCCGAATGAAGCGGGCCCCTTTCCTGCGGATTACTTCCGGTCGATTGTCGTGCGCATCGCCGATGGTGCGAGATTCGTTAGACTCGCTGAATTGCCCGAGCTGCCGGCCACGTACGTCCTTCCGAAGAGGCCGTCCAATCTCGCCAGACAAGCCCATAGGCTAGCGACCTACCTCACACTTCCAGCACACACGACAATTACCGGGGATACAGAGTTTTTCATGGATGTGCTGGCGCTTGCGTTCCAGGCGGCAATCCACTTCATGCTTCCTGAGCTACAGAGAAAATATGAGGCGGAGCACTCCCTGGTATTGCACGCAGCAGTGTTGTTCGCCGTTGGCTATTCGGCATACGAGCCAGCCCAATATGCATACATGATGAGTATGATTCACGGTTATTTGGGCGATGAGAATCAGCGACTCCGGGCCTTGTTTGCTTCGTTTCGGTTTACTTCCCCTCAGGATCACTCTTACCTCACCAAAGCTCAGGAGCTTTGGACGGAGTTGCTGGATCAAAATAGATACGAAGAGGCCGAGCGTTTTTTGCTCTCCTTGCACCGGTTGTCTTTGCCGGCACAGCAAGACGAAGTCCGAGAAATGGTCGTCGAGGCATTCAAATACATCTTGAGAACCAAGCGGAGTCAGGAATGACTGCGGAAGCCGGTGCTGCACCTGACCGGGGCCGCTCTACGGGTTTCGCGCCCCATGACGGTGACGCAGGCGCCCTGGCAGGCGAACCAGGCCGTTCGGGAGCCAATGAGACCGAACGAGCAATCGCTCCAGGCGACGGTCACGCAACGGGACCTTGGCGACACCGAGGATGTCGCCAGGGCCGACCGCACCCCCGCCCTCTTGCGGCGGACTTTGCTCACCGCCGCCACCCATTAGCCGGGACTGTGGACAGAGGCCAGCCGATAAACCCGGTAGTACGGGTCCTCATAAAGCCTCTCCAGCGCCGGCCCAGGGACCGTCTGAGTCGCGGGCAGCACAACGTGCGTCACGCCCTGCCGGCGCAGCTCCGCGATCGCTTCGGTCACCTTCCCTTCGCGGAGCTGCGCCTGCACCTTCTCGGCGAGGCGCAGGCGGTCGCGCCATGCGATCACCTCGGTGTCCTTGTAGGGGATCGACTTGAAGTCCACGAAGATCGGCGTCTCGGTGTACAGCCGGAAGCGCTGCAGGCCGATGGGAATGATGCGCGCGTCGCCCTGTTTCTCGGCCGGCGGCTTGAAGTCGCTCGACAGCGATCCGCGCGTGCTCTTCACCAGATCGGGCACGGTCACCGGCAGGAAGTAGACATCGCCCGGCGCACGGGTGCGGCGGACGAAGTCCATCACCGGCACCTCCTCCGCGACACTGCGGAACGCCAGGCCGCCCACGCTGATCCAGATCCCGCCGGCGGCGAGGGCCGTGACCACCGCGAGGGCCGCGATCTGCACCACCGTATTCCTCCGTCGCGGAAGATCCCCACCAGCCCGAAGCGCCAGCGAGGGACCGTCCCTCGCTGGCGCTTCGGGCTGGTGGGGGACCTCGCTTGACGGCAGAGCGGGCAGGGCCACCAACCGCGACAACACGACCGCCGTGGCGACCGGCACCAGCACCGCGGAAACTCGCCAGGGGAACAGCAGCGCCAGCGTGTTGCCGCCCGTCGCCACCTGCGCCAGCGTCAGCAGCAGCATCCCCGCGAGCGCGACGGCCAGGACGTTGAAGAGACGCGTGCCGCGCACCAGCAGCAGGGCCACGCCCACCCAGGCGAGCTGGAGCGCCGTGATCGGGTCCAGCCACAGGTCCGGCCGCGCGTGGTGCGGGATGCGCAGGTTGACGAGGATGTCCTGCGACTCCGCGAACGTTTCCGGCGAGGTTGGGCCGAATGTGAGCAGAACGTAGGCGGCGGCCGGTAGGACCAGCGCGAGCGTGAAAGCCCCCAGGACCACGGCCAGGCGGGGCTGGCCCTCGCGGAGGAGGGCGACGAGAAAGCCCAGCGTCAGCAGCGCGCCCGGCAGCAGGTAGGTGGAGTGCATGGTAGCCGCGAGTGCCACCGAGGTGCCCGCCAGGAAGGGCCGGCCGTGGACGAACAGGCACACGGCGACGACCAGCAGCATGCCGAAGACGGAGGGCTGCAGCATGGCCCCCAGGACGTACTGCCCCGCCACACCGCTCTGGAAATACCAGGGGTAATCCTGGTGGAGCAGGCGGTAGGACAGCCACCGCGCCGCGGCGCAATGGACGAGCACCAGGAGGGCGACGAAGACCGGCCAGCGCCGCGCCGCGACCGCGGGGCCGACGAGCTTGAAGAACAGGCCCGTCAGGGCGGCGGCGTAGGCGCCGACGAGCAGGGCGTGGTAGAGGTGGAAGGCCCACGGGTGCAGGAAGCGGGCGGTGAGGTTGACCAGGCCGCTGAAGAGCGGCGTGGGGTCGAGCGTGTTGGCCAGCCCGTCCTCGCGGAGCAGGCCCGGTCCCGTCTGCGCCAGGCCGTGCAGGAAATACTGGTTCTGGTTGGAGTAGTAGAGCGGCGCCTGGCCGTAGGCGGCGGCGAGGGCGAGCGCGGCCAGCAAGCAGGGAA
>JBBRPS010000313.1:0-11104 GCA_038227745.1 Gemmatales bacterium
ACGGCGCCGATGGCGTCGCCGCCCTGCCGGCCCTGCAGCCAGTCGAACAGCACGCGCAGGGCGGCGTCGTGGTCCGGCAGTTCGAGCGGCCGGTCCTCCAAGGACTGGCCCGAGGCGTCGCTCATCTGGAAGCGGCCGCCGCCCAGGCCGATGCGGTCGAGTTGCCCGCGCGCGAACAGCGCCTCGCCGTCGCCGCGGTAGAGGGCCGCCTTGATACTGGAGGAGCCGCTGTTGACGGTGAGGATCAGGCCCGCGCTGGGGTCGCTCATGAAGTGCCTCGTCGTTCCGGGTTGCAGGCCCGCCTACCGCCGTTTCTCCTCGATCAGCGCGAAGGTGTCCTTGTCGCCGACGAGGACGCGCTCCGCCATGCCGAGGAACAGGCCGGTGCCGACGACGCCGGGGATCGCGCGGATGTCGTCCTCGAACTTCACGGCGTCGGGGATGGGACCGATCTCGCAGTCGAGGATTGGGCAGCCGTTGTCGGTGAGGGCCAGCTTGCCGTCCTTCAGCCACGGGACGGGACGGCAGCCAAGGGCGGCCAGGCGGCGCTCGCACAGCGGTAGCGCGAACGGCAGCACCTCGACGGGGAGCTTGCCGTGGTCGCCGAGCCGTGGGACGAGCTTACTCCGATCGACGAGGATGACGAGCCGGCGTGACGAGGCGGCGACGATTTTCTCACGAAGCAGTGCGCGACCGTAGCCCTTTATGAGATTCAGGTCTGGATCGACCTCGTCGGCACCGTCCACGGTCAGTTCGAGCTCACCGGCCTCGACGAGCGTGAGCAGCGGAATGCCGGCCTCCCGTGCCGTCTCCGCGGACGCCTCGGAAGTCGGCACGCCGCGAACCTTGAGGGCGCCGGACTGCACGCGGGCGCCGAGGAGTTTGATGAAGGCGGTGGAGGCACGCCCCGAGCCCAGGCCGAGGACGCAGCCGTTGGGCACCAGTTCCAGAGCACGCTCGTAGATCGTCATGGCCGTCTCGCCCTCCCGGTCATTGCGGCACTTATCCCGCGTTCCGTCCTGATGCTCTATGGCTCAACGGCGCCTCCGGACAGCGCCGTCCGGCACCGGCGGGCCGCAGCTTCCACCTTGGCATCTCCCCAGCGTGTCCCCGCCGGCCCCGCGGGTGGTGGCACCTCCCCCGGGTAGACCGGCAGCCCAGACGTCGGCGCCTTCGTGGGCAGCAGGACCCCCTCCTCGTCCACCGCGCGCGTCAGGTCGCCCACGCGGACGGCGAGGACTGGCCGGCGATACCGCAGGCGCACCTTCACTCGCGCCGGCGGCACCACCTCGACCTGCTCCACCCGCGCGACCCACGGGTGCCGTGCGAACCCCGTGGCGAGGTGCTGCGCGAGGTCGGCGTCGAGCAGCCTCATCCGGGCAGGCAAGCCCGCCAGGTACTGCACCTCGTCGAGGAAGTCACGGCGGGAGAGGGACGGCGGGGGGGCGCAGTCGATGTCGGCGAAGGGGAGGGTGTAGCGGTCGCGGTCGCGGATCCGGTCCTGGGCGAGTTGGCCGAGCACCAGGACGCCACCGAGCACCAGGCATATGCCGGCCGGTAGGCCCACCGCCGTGAGAACCAGGCGGCCGATCCGGCGGGGCGGCAGGGGCGGCGGGGCCTTGGGTTTGGGGCGGCGGGCCAAAGTTCGGCGTCCCTTACCAGACGGAGATTTCCAGCTCCAACTCAACGTGGAAGCGCTCCTGCACCCGGCTGCGAACCAGGTCGATCAGCCGCAGCACGTCGCGGGCGGTGGCGCCGTGGTGGGCGACGATGAAGTTGGCGTGGCGCTCACTGACCTCGGCGCCGCCGACGCGCGTGCCCGCGAGTTTGGCCTGCTCGATCAGGCCGTCGGCGCTCAGGCCGCGCGGGTCGCGGAAGATGCGGGCCGCCGCCTGGAAGCTGAACGGCTGGCCGCCCTTGCGCTGGATCCACGCCTTGCACATCCGCTTGACGATCGCGTCCGGCGCGTCCGTGTCCAGCTCGAACTCGGCACTGAGGATCACGGGGTCGTCCAGGTTGCTCGAGCCGTAGGCGAAGCGCAGGTCGTCGCGCTCGCGCGTGTGGACGGCGCCGCCGGCGTCCACCACCTCAACCTGGCGCAGGTACTGGCCGACCTCGCCGGAGCGGTCGCCGGCGTGGTGGCGCAGGGCGCCGCCGACCGTGCCCGGCGTGCCGACGAGCGTCTCCAGGCCGGCCAGGGCGTGGCGGGCCGCGTGCGAGATCAGCGCCGACAGCGGGGCGCCGCTGCCGGCACGGACGCGCCGGCCCTGCACCGTGACCTGGGTGAACGCCGGCTCGCTCAGGCGCAGCACCACGCCGCGCACCCCCTCGTCGGGGACGAGCACGTTGCAGCCGCCGCCGAGCACGTGCAGCGGCAGCCGCGACTCACAGCAGCAGCGTACCAGGGCGCCCAGTTCCTCGCGCGAGCGCGGCCGCGCCAGCGCGTCGGCCGGGCCGCCCACCTTGAGGTACGTGTACGGGGCCAGCGGTTCGTTTAGCCTGACGAACTCGGCGAAATCCTGGAGCTGTGCTTGCACGGTGCCTTGCGCCATCATCGGTCCCTCGGGTGATCGGCCGTATCATAGGGCACCGCCCGGGAGGCGTCAACGCGAAGGCGCAGGCGTTGGCCGGGCGGCCCGGCGCGTTTACAATGCCGTGCATGTACCGCGTCCTTCGCGAGATCCGCTTCTGCTACGGCCACCGCCTGCTCGGCCACACCGGCAAGTGCCGCCACCTGCACGGCCACAGCGCCCGCGCCGTCATCGTCCTCGAGGCGCGCGCCCTCGACCGCCTCGGTATGGTCGTCGATTTCGCCGACGTCAAGCGCGTCGTCGGCGGCTGGATCGACGCCACGCTCGACCATCGGATGATCCTGCACAAGGACGACCCGATCGCCGCCTATCTGCTCGAGCAGGGCGAGCCGGTCCACGTGCTGGACGTCAACCCGACGGCGGAAAACCTGGCGCGGGCGATCTACGACTTCACCGCGTCGCGGGGCTTGCCGGTGGTCGAGGTGCGGTTGTGGGAGACGGACGACAACTGCGCCAGCTACACGGGGCCGGGGGGAGAGCGCGGCTGAAGCCGCGGGCCGCCTTGACAACTCATCCCGCCGAGAGAGTAGCAGGGAGAGACGGCCCTGCCCGCAGTCGGGATCGAGGAGGTCGCCGCCCCGGATGCCTTGCGACGTGTAAGCATATACGCTAGCATGGGCGAAGGCATGCGCGGCACGGCCTGGCCTGCCAGGAAGGCTCGATGGCATGAAGTTCACGACGCTGGTCCCGACGAGACGGAATGACGGCACGGCTGTCAAGACGTCGCGCCTGCAGGGACTCATCGCTTCCCTGTGGCGGCCGTTTCGCGGTGCGACGAATGAAGGCCATGTCACTGGACACTGGGTCGATGAGGACGGGACGGAGTTCACAGACGTGTGCGTCAAGGTTTCCATCGAATGCGAGCGCGGCCGCCTCCCCGAGGCCCTCGCGGCAGTAAAACGGCTCGGTCGCAAGCTGGGGCAACGGGCGATGTACTTCGAGGTATCCGGTTACGACGGCGTGCAGATCCTGCGGATCGAGTGAGCAGTCACGGGGCTTGAAGGCCCGCGGAGGAAACATGCCCGCGAAGAAGAAAGCCAGGGTGAGCAGCGCGATCCGCGCCAAAGCCCGGCAGGTACTCGCGTTCGCCGAACAGCGTGCCCACGAGGCGGCGGATTGGGTGGAATTGAGCAACGACGTGTTCGGCCCGGACGGCAAGGCCACGCTAGCCTTCTCAAACGAATCCGAGCGGACGGCCTTCTGCAAAACGGAGGAATACAAACGCCTTCTCGCCCTGATGAACGGTCTGCCGGCGCCGCCCGTGAAGGAACTTATCGAGTTGACGGCTTCCGCGAACGGGGCCATCAGCGTGCGCCTGCCGCGCTCTGTCCACGCCGCACTGCTCGTCGAGGCAAAGGCAGAAGGCGTCAGCCTGAACCAGCTGTGCGTGTCGAAACTCGTCGCCCAGCTGCGGGCGGTCCTTCCGGCCAAACCCGCGGCGGACAACTGATTGTCCCCTCTCGCCCCCCTCCCGGCTATTTTGCCGCGAGCCGCCGCAGTTGCACGCGCGCTTCCGAACGCACCACCGCCGGGCTCTCCTCGTCGGCCGCGTCGCGCAGCAACCGCTCGACCCCCGGCGCCCGCGCCTCCGCCAGGCCGCGCAGCGCCCCCGCCCGCAGCCAGACATTGTCGCTTGCCAGCAGCCGCGCCACGTTGGCCTGCTTCACGTCGGCGGCGATCCGGGCCAGCGCCCGCGCCGCCGCATAGCCGGCCGCCATGCCCTCCGGCCCGTACGTCCCCGGCGGGTTCGCCGCCACCGCGTGCCGCTGCAGCGCCGGCAGCGCCTCCTGCGCCTTCAGCCGGCCCAGCGCCTCGCAGCACCACCAGAAGCCGACGGTGTCCTGCACCTTCAAATAAGCGTCCAGCTTGCGCACCAGCACCGGGACCGCCTCCTTGTCGCCGCGCTCGGCCAGCGCCTGCGCCGCCAGGTAGTGGGCGAACGGATACGGCGTCTCCAGCGCGGCGAGCAGTTCCTTGCGGGCCGCCTCGCCGGGCTGCTTCGCCAGGGCCGCGAAGGCGCGGCGCGTCTCCTCGACGTGGCCGATCATCATGTAACGAGCGCCGGTCGCCTGCGCCATGTTCAGGTTGCGGAAGTGGGCGGGCGCCAGCTGCTGCTTGAGGAAGGCGGGCAGCGCCGCCGCGGCCGGCGTTCGGTCGCCTTCGCGCGCGAACTCGGTGAAGGTCGTGTCGGCCCACTTCAGGCCGCGCGGCGGATACCACGCCTCCAGCGGCAGCGACTCCGGCAGCTTCACCTCGGGGACGGGCCGGCCCGCGAGACGGCAGGCGTCCTGAATATCGGCGAGTCCGTAACGCGCCTGCTGACGGATCAGCACGATTGGGTCGCGCGTCGCCATCTCGACCAGCAGCGGGACCGCGTCCGCCTTGCCGCGCAGCGCCAGGCCGTGCGTCAGGCCATAGCGGATGTCGCGGAACATCGTTCGCGGGTCGGCGAACTCCTTGAGCCGCTTGACGTCATCGACGTGGCGGGCGAGCGCCTGCGCCATGTATGCCTTGTCGCGTTCGTTAGGGTCGGGGATGCCCTTGCCCATGCCCGCGATTTCGGGGAAGGGGTACGGCTTGCGGATCTCGGCAGCGAGCGCGGCGGCGGCCTTCGGGCCGAAGCCGGTCAGGCCGAGCAGCACCGCGGCATCGACGCGCTCGCGCTGGTGCTTCGAGGTCAGCAGCGGCACCACCAGCGCCTCCAACTGGTCGCGCTTCGCCGGCGTGTCCAGATCGACGTCGGGCCGGAGCAGACAGCCGAGCAGCCAGACCGCCTCCTCGGGGCCAATCTGCTGCACGACGGGGAAGGGCCGGCCGTGCTCGCTGAACGGCCGTTCCAGGTTGATGCCCTTGAGCAACTGCTGGTACACGGGATCGTCCTTCTTCTGGCGCCCCTGCAGCGCCTCGATGAGCATATCGACGATACGCCGCCGCTGGCCTGCCCGGTCGAGGAGTAGGCGCGGCATCAGCACGCGCTGCGATTCGCCGCGCAGGCGGTCCTCGAAGCGCGGCTTCTCCATGAAAGTGTTCGGCAGCATCGCGATGAGCAGGTACAGGTCCTTCAGATCGATCTTCGCACCGACGGGGCGCCGCGCCGTCGTGCCGTCGCTCGGGGTATAGGTGAGGAGCAACCCCTTGAGTATGGCATACTCCTCGGGCCGCGGGCCGTGCTGCAGATAGCGGCTGATGTGTACCTTCTTGAGGGGGATCTCGCTCCGCGCCGCCTCCCACAGGGCGTTGATCGCTTCCTTGGTCCCGATGCGCCCGAGGGCGATCGCGGCCTCCGCGGCGTGGTACTCCTGCTCGTGCTTCTTGAGCAAGGGCACCAGCAGCTTGACGGCGCTCTCCTCTCGGAGCTTGCCGGCGGCGCGAATGGCCAGGACATCCGGGAGGGGCTTGGCCAACTCGGCCAGGAGCCGTTTCTGGGACTCAACTGTCGAAGGCTGGCGTCCGAGGGCCTCAAAGGAACTGCCCATTGCCTTTGGCGCCAGGGGCTGGCCCTTCAGGGCGTCCGTCTGTCCGAGCGCCTCCAGGGCCGCTGCGGCAGAGAAGCGGACCTGCCAGTCCGAGTCGTTGAGAGCTTCCCTGAGTGGTTTGGTGTGTTCGGCCCTGGCCAGCCGAGTCATCGCCAAAGCGGCCGACCGACGGACTTCCACGGCCTGGTCCTTGAGCAGTTCGACAACAGCGGGCGTGGCCTGGTCCTTGTACCAGAACCAGGAGCCGGAATGTTCCGGTATCGCGGACTTGACATGAGCTTCGGAGCCGACCGTGAGATCTTCGATGTACATGAGCGCTTCACACGCCCTGGCCCGCACGGACGGATCCTTGCTGGCGAGCCAATGCTGATACTTCTCCACCTCGTCGAGCCGCGCCTGCCGGCGGTAGGCCTCCGGCTCGTTGCGGCGGTATTGCAAATCGGTCGATTCGCGCGTGACCTTCACCGGCCCGTACTTCACCGCCAGCACCGACGTGTTCGGCACCGCGTCGGTCTGCGTCGCGTGACAGCCGTAGCACGAGCGCGTCTCGCCGGCCCGGCCGCTCATGTACGTCATCTGCGTTGTCGGGTAGTACATCCCCTCCGCCACCGCCGTGTTCACGTAGTTCCACTTCATCAGCACCCGGTTGCCGCCGGCGTCGATGGGGTCGAGGAAGACCGGCGTATCCGCGGGCGCCTCGAAGTACGCCGAGCCGTCCGGCAGGATCGGCACCGTGCCCAGGATGCGCGTCTCCAGGTTCGTGTGGCTGCTCGTCGTGACGCCGGTGTACTCGGCCTCGATCACGCGGAAGAAGCGGGCGCGCTTCAGCGCCGCGGCACGCTCCGGATTGTCGGAGACGTGGCCGGCGACCACGAGGAAGCGCGTGGTGTCCTGGCCCTTCGGCGCCTTGCGCTCCGGCAGCACCGCGGGACGCGGCCGCTCCACCAGTACCGGCACCGGGTCGAACTCGGCGTAGTTCGGGATGTTGAAGACGACCTGCTCGCGCCGCGTTTCGGGGTCGCAGACGCGGATGCCGTGGTCGCGGGCGCCGGGGTCGGTGGCCGAGTACAGGATGCGGCCGTCCTGCAGCGGATACGCGGTGCTGCGCACGCCGAGGGGCGACAGGTGCGAGCGGTGCGTGGTGCCGCCGAGCTGGATCGACGTCGTGCCCGGGAAGATCGGCGCCAGAGCGTCGCGCACCGCCAGGCCGGCGCGCGGGTCGAGCAGCGCCGGCCCCATCTCCGACTGTACCAGGATGCGGCCGTCGGGCAACTCGCGCGGCTGCGTCAGGCCGACGCCGCTGTGCCGCTCGCGGTTGAAGAAGCGGTACTGCCCCGAGCCGAAGAAGTGCCGTTCCTCGGTGCCGTCGGGGTTGACCGTCATCAGCACCGTCTCGTGCTTGTCGAACGGCGGCACGTCGATGTGGAAGGCGTCCCAGAAGCTGAACAGGATGCGGCCGTCGCGCAGCACGGTCGGCTCGAAGTAGGTGCCCGGCAGGAACGTGAGCTGGCGGATGCCGCGGCCGTCGCCGTTCATCACGAACAGCGTCTCGGTCCGCTCCTCGTGGTACTCCTCCAGGTAGCCGGTGCGGTCCGAGCAGAAGACGATACGACCGTCGGGCAGGTATGTCCCCGCGAAGTCGTTGAACGGCCCGTCGGTGAGCTGGCGCAGGCCGCTGCCGTCCACGTTGACCTCGTAGAGGTGGAACCAATCCTCGCCGTCGCGGCGCATGGCGAACAGCACCTTCTTGCCGTCGAAGAACGGTTCCGGTTTGAAGACGGAGCCGGTCTTGAGGTGCGTGAGGCGCGTGAGCTTGCCGTCGGGGCGGGCGGGGACGAGGGCGTACAGGTTGCGGCCGGGGCGGACGGGGCCCATGGTGCGCTCGGGGCGGTTGTAGGTCGAGCTGCGGGCGTAGATGTAGCTGTCGCGCCAGTGGTAAGCGCCCTGGTAGACGCCGACACCGCCATCGGTCTTCTCGTCGAAGATCGGGGCGGCGACGAAGACGATGCCGGGGATGTCCGTGGTCGGTTGCGCGTTGTTCGTGGCGGGCTGGCGGGCGGCGGTGGGCAGGAGGGCGGTCAGGCCGATGAGGGCGGCGAGCAGCAGGAAACGGGTGCGCATGGGAGACGTCCTCGGCAAACCAGGAGAGTCAGCGCGGCGGGCGTATGTCAGCGCATGATACTTTACCGACACGAGGGAGACGAGGAAATTCAGCGGATCGTTGCCAGGCGGCGCAGCGGCTCGGCGTAGCGCTCGAACTCCAGTCCGTCCACCGTCGCCGTCTGCTGCCCCGTGACGCCGTCCACGAGCGGCCCCTCCTTCACCATCACCTCCAGCAGTGCCCGCTCGCGTTCGGTGTCGAACAGCTCCGAGTCCGGCGCCGTCCCGCGCAGCAGGCGCACTCCCGCCGCCAGACCGTAGGCGCCCCAGTTGCTCACGCCGCACACGAGGAGATGGTCCGTCGGCACGCGGCACGCCACCAGCCCGCCGCCGGGGATGTTGCGGCGGATCACGTCCCACGGAATCTTGCCCATGCCGATCTCGTTGCCGCCGTCGCCGATGCCGACCGTCACGACGCCCGGCGCGTGAGCCCTGGCCGCCTCGAACAGTAGGTGGGCGGGGTACATGTCGGCGGTGATGTCCCGGCCGCGCATGGTGTGGCAGCGGTCGCGGTGCTCCTCGGGGATCGACTCCAGCGTGTGGCTCGGGCCGACGCGCTCCAGGGCGATCAGGTGCGTCAGCCCCAGCAGCTTCATGAGCAGGGGCCAACCATCCTGGGGGAACGTCGGCCACGGCCCATCCGGCGCGGGGAGCGCGCCGACGTGGACCAGATCCTTCATCCCACAGGCGGCGACACCGGCCCGGAGGGCGCGGTAGCAGAAGGCATCGGTCACCAGCGCTACGTGGACGCCGAGCGGCGCCAACGCCCGCGCCAGGAACAGCGCCCCGAGCGGCCCGTCCGTCTCGCCACAGGGCGGCGTCGCATGCGGAATGAAGAAGCCGGTCACCACAGCCACCACCGCCTGCGGCGCCGCGGCGATGCTGCGGCAGGCGGCCGCGAAGTCGTCGGGACAGGCGGTGATCAGGTTCGCCTCCGGGTCGGTGCGCAGTCCGCGGTTGCCGACGTCCTGCTGGATCAGGTCGCGGATGGCGGTGAGGGCGTCGCTCATCGGGGCAGGTCCTGGAGCAGGTAGGCGAAGCGGCCGCGCCAGGGGCGCGGCACGTCGGTCTCGAGGGTGATCGGCTCGTAGCGGACGGGGTGGAGGAACGTCAGCGCCCGCGCGTGCAGGGCGATGGCCCGGCCGAAGGTGTGGACCGAGCCGTACTTGGCGTCGCCGTAGACCGGATGGCCGTGGTGGGCGAGCTGCACGCGCAGCTGGTGCCTGCGCCCGGTCTGCGGCCGCAGTTCCAGCCACGTCAGGCCGCCGTGGCGGGCGCGGCGCTGGAAGTGCAGCAGCGACTGCCGCGCCCGCGCCGTGCGCGGCTCGACCACCTCGACGCGGCCGACCTCCCGGTCGCGCAGCAGCCAGTCCTCCAGGCTGCCCGCCGACTTGTCCAGTTCGCCCTCGACGACGGCCCAGTACGTCTTCTCCACGGTGCCCTCGCGGAACTGCTCCGAGAGGCGGGCGGCCGCCTTGCTGGTGCGCGCGAACAGCAGCACGCCGGAGACGGGCTTGTCGAGGCGGTGGACGACGCCGAGGAAGACGTTGCCCGGTTTCTGGTAGCGCTCCTTGAGGTAAGCCTTGACAACGCGGTCGAGCGTCTCCTCCTTACCCTGGAAGTGAGCGCTGGGTACGCCGGCCGGCTTGGCCACCGCGATGCAATGGTTGTCTTCATAGAGGATGTCGAGCGACGGCAGCGTCATGGGGCTTTCCGGGGGTGGGGGGTCGCGCGTCAGGAAGAACGAACCCACTCGTCCTATTCTAACCGAGCGGGCCTGCGCGAGGGGCCGTTTTCCCGGTTGCCGGGCGCGGGCCGGGTCGGATACGCTGCCTGTGTCCGCCGTGGGTCAGGATTCCGATCCTGACATGACTTGTCAGGATCGGAGTCCTGACCCACGGCGACAAACGAGGACATCCCATGAAACCAGCGCTGTCGATCGGTCTCTGTCTGGTGCTCGGGTGGACGGGGACGGTCGCGGCCCAGACCGACAAGAAACCGAGGGACCCCGATGCGCCCGACGGCCTCAAGTCGCTCAAGCACGCCGACCCGACCGTCCGCTACAACTCCGCCGAATTGCTGCGCCAGCTCGGGCCGGTCGCAAAGTTCGCCATCCCGGCGCTGCGCGAGGCCCTCCAGGACAAGAACGGCCGCGTCCGCATGAAGGTCGCCGAGGCCCTGTGGACGGTCGAGAAGCCGCCGGCGCGCGTGCTGCTGCCGGTGCTGCTCGACGGTCTCAAGGACAGGGACCAGGTGGTGCGCGTCCGCGCCCTCGTCGTGCTGGGCCAGATGGGCGGTGCGGCGAAGGCGGCGGTGCCCCAGGTAAGCCGGACGCTCACGGACAAGGACATGAGCGTGCGCATGGAGGCGCTGCTGACGCTGGGCGAGATGGGGGCCGCGGCGAAGGGGGCCGTGCCGGAGGTGCTGGCCGCCCTCGAGGACGACGAGCTGCGCCTGCTGGAACCCCTGGCGGCGGTGACGCTGGGCAACATCGGTGCGCCCGCGGTGCCGGCGCTGGTCAAGGCGCTGGCCGACAAGGAGGCGCGGCTGCGGCGGACGTCGGCGTACGCCCTGGGGCTGATCGGCGCCAAGGCGAGCAAGGCGGCTCCCGCGCTGACGGAGGCCCTGACCGACCGCGAGGCCGACGTGCGCGCCTTCGCCGCGAAGGCGCTGGGCCGGATCGGCCAGGACGCGAAGGAGGCGCTGCCGAAGTTGAGTGCCGCGCTGAAGGACAGGGAACCCGCGGTGCGCGTCGCCGCCGCGCTCGCCCTGTGGCAGGTGGACGGGCAGACTGCAGGCCTTTCTGTACTCAAAGACGCGCTGAAGGACAGAGGGGCGTACGTCCGCGAGCAGGCATGCGCCGCGCTCGGCGAGTTC
>JBBRPS010000314.1:0-11093 GCA_038227745.1 Gemmatales bacterium
GTTTGGGCTGTGGGTCAGGACTCCGATCCTGACAAGTTACTTTGTCAGGATCGGAGTCCTGACCCACAGCCCAAACCGCGGCGAAGCGAAGACAGCTTGCCTCGCTACGGCAGCACCTTGATCTTGATGTTCTTGAAGTGAATCTCCGCTCCCTCGGACTGCAGGCCGAACGGCCCCTCCGTCAGGTTCGTCTTGCCCGTGCCGACCTGCGCGCCGTTCACCTTGCTGGTGATCGTCCCGTTCTGGACGGTCACCTCGGTGGTGTTCCACTCGCCGACTGGGTGGCGCGCCTTCTTCAGGGCCTCGGCGTCGAAGTCGAACTTGCCCTTGGCGCCGCCGATCGCGAAGATCTTGCCGTGGTCGCGGTTCATGCCCTGCACCTCGACGCACTTCGGCCACACCTTGTGGCCGCCCTCGATGTGGACCAGCAGGCCGCTGTTGCCACCGAACTTCTCGTCGTCCTTGAGGTTCTTCGGCCGCTTGTAGCGCCAGTCGAAGCGCAGCACGTAGTTCTTGTAGCTCTTCTCGGTGAAGATGTAGCCGTTGGGGTTTCCCGTGCAGACGATGACGCCCTTGTCGATCTTCCAGGTCTTCGTCTTCAGCGGGTCGTCCCCCTGGTCGGTCTTGCCGCCGGCGCTCAGGACGTAGTCCCAGTTCGACAGGTCCTTGCCGTTGAACAGCGCGACGAAGCCGTTGTCCTTCTCGTCCTTCTTGTCGCCGGCGCTTGCCGGGCCGATCCAGGCGACGCAGGCGGCCAGCGCCGCGGCGGGCAGCCAGACGCGCAACAGTCGTGGGGTCATGCGGTGCTCCCTCGTCAGGTGTGAACGCATTCCCGGTGCGGCCGTCCCCGTGACGGCCCGAACCGAGCGGAGGGATTGTAAGAGGGCGGGGGAGCAAATTCAATCGGCAGGCTACGGCAGCATGTCGGCGGTGCACGCCCGGGAAGAGCGACGGCCGCACGAGGCGAGGCGGGCCATCAGCCGCGCGCACACCGAGCGGTTGACCAGGCCGCCGAACAGGCCCTCCTCGCTGGCCTCGTTCTCGAAGCGGTTCCACGGGTTCGGCCCCTCCTGGAACCACGTCACCGACCCGACCAGCGGCAGGTACGCCGGCCCCAGGCGCAGCGCCTGCCAGGTGTGGCCGCACTCGTGCGCCAGCACCTCGCCGGCGCCGGGGAAGTCGGCCACGCCCGCGGCGGCGCGGCGCAGCAGGTCGCCAATGCGGCCGCCCGCAACCTCGACGGGCCGGCGGCGCGACGCCGGCTCGTCCGCCTGCTCGCGCAGCAGTTCCTCGGCGAAGTCCCAGCCGACGACGATCACCTCGGCGGTCCAGGTGATGCAGGTGCCGGCGCACAGCGGCCAGCGGCTGTCGGTGTCGCGGCGGTGCGTGGCGTAGACGCTGACGACGCGCCAGTCCTGTTCACGGCGGCCCTTCCCGTAGATGCGGAAGCACGGCGTGCCGCCCCACCAGTGCAGCCAGTCGCTCAGCAGGTCGTTGATCATGGCTCGCAGTCCGTCGTGCCGCGTGGACGTGAACCCCGCATCTATTCTACCTCTCTTCCTTGCGGAGTGCGCGGCCGGACGCTTCAATAGGCCTCGAGCCGCCCCCAGGCGGCCGAAGAAGGGACGAAGGATTGGGGTTGGCGTTTCAGCGGTGGTGTTGCCGGCGCCTTCCTGGGTCTCTTACAGGGAGACGCCCTGGAGCTTGGCCAGGCCGTTCAGATCCTTCAACAGCGCCCCGGCGGTCTGGTAGCGATCCTCGGGGCGCTTCGACAGCAGCCGCACAACCACTCCCTCGAACAGTTCCGGGATCGCCGGCTGGTACTTCTTCGGCCGCCCCGTCTCGCCCTTGCGGATCTTAGCCGAGGGTTTTGCCGGCGGGAGACAGGGCGAGGCGCGACACTCCCGTCGCGCAGCGGCATCGTGGAAACCTCCTCACGGCCATTCTAACCGGGGGCCACCCCGGCGTACCCATTTCCCGTTCCCCGCGCCCGGTTTTTCGTCTATCCTTGTGCAGGAAGCGCAGGAGGATCGCGCCCCGCCGCTGACCCCCCCAGAGACCTCTCATGAGTGAACCCGTTCCCGGCGACCGTACCGTCCAGTTGAATCCCCCGGACGCGGCTGCGGCGCGCCCGGGCGAAGAGCCCATGACCGACGCCGGGCAAACGCGGATCGACACGGCCGGGCCCGCCGTGGACGCCGGCGCCGACACCGACCCGATCGGTCGCCTGCGCCTGGAGCAGCGGCGCCGCTGGCAGCACGGCGAGCGCCTGCGCGTGGAGGACTACCTCGCCCGCGAGCCTTCCCTCCGAGCCGACGAGGACGCCGTCCTCGACCTGCTGTTCCGCGAGCTGCTCCTGCGCGAGGAGACCGGAGAGGCGCCGCCCGTCGAGGAGCTCGTGCGGCGCTTCCCGCACCTGGAACCGCGCATCCGCCAGCAGTTCGCCCTCCACGCAGCGCTGCACACGCGGCCCGGCTTTCGCGGCGAACCGGCCCCCGCCCGTGACGCCCCCGAGCGAACCCTGGGAATCGACCCCCACCGGACCGACGCCCCGGAAGGCCCCGTCAAGCCGCCCAGCGAAACCCCCGACGACCTGGCGGAGAAGTCCCGCTTCAGCATCGCCGGCTACGAGGTGCTGGGGGAGCTGGGGCGGGGCGGCATGGGCGTCGTTTACAAGGCCAGGCAGGTCCGCCTCAACCGCGTCGTCGCCCTCAAGATGATCCTCAGCGGCGCCCACGCCGGGACGATGGAGCTGGATCGCTTCCGCAGTGAGGCGGAGGCGGCGGCCCGAGTCCAGCACCCCAACCTCGTCCAAATTTACGAGGTCGGCGAGTTCGACGGCCGGCCCTTTTTCTCCCTGGAGTTCGTGGACGGCCCCAGCCTGGCCGACGTGATCGGCGGCAAACCCCGGCCGTGGCGCCACGCGGCCGAGATGGTCGAAACGCTGGCCCGCGCCGTCCACGCCATCCACGAGCGCGGCCTGATCCACCGCGACCTCAAGCCGGCCAACGTCCTGCTCACCTCCGCGGGCGTGCCGAAGATCACCGACTTCGGCCTGGCCAAGAACCTCGACGGCGGCGGCCTGACCGCCACCGGCGACATCCTCGGCACGCCCATCTACATGGCGCCCGAGCAGGCCGCCGGCAAGGTCCACGACATCGGCACGCACACCGACGTCTACGCCCTCGGCGTCATCCTTTACGAAATGCTCACCGGCCGGCCGCCGTTCCTCGCCGCGATGAGTATCGAGATCGTGCGCCAGGTGATCGCCGACGAGCCGCTGTCGCCGTCACGCCTGCAACCGAAGGTGCCGCGCGACCTCGTGACGATCTGCCTCAAGTGCCTCGAAAAGGACCCGAAAAAGCGCTATTCCAGCGCCCTGGCCCTGGCCGACGACCTGCGGCGCTCCCTCGACGGCGAGCCGATCCAGGCGCGGCCGGTCAGCCGGGCGCAGCGCCTGGTGAAGTGGGCGCGGCGGCGCCCGGCCCTCGCCGCCCTGCTCGGCGTCAGCGCCCTGGCGGTGCTGGCGCTGCTCGTCGGCGGCTGGGTCTACAACGCCCGCCTGCAGCAGGCGCTGGCCCTGGCCGAGGAGAAGGGCGAGGAGAGCCGGCAGCTGCTGGTGCGCCTCAACGTCGCCGACGGCGCTCGCCTCCTCGACGAGGGAAACTGGTTCGGCGCGCTCGTCTGGTTCACGCAGGCGATGCGCCGCGACGAGGGCCGGCCGGAGCGCGAGGCGATGCACCGCATCCGGCTGGGCTCCGTACTCGAGCGCTGCCCGACCCAGGCGCAGCTCTGGTTCCACGAGGGGGCGGTCCAGGCGGCCCGTTTCAGTCCGGATGGCCGGCGCGTCGTCACCGCCAGCGCCGACGGCACGGCCCGCGTGTGGGATACGGCCACCGGGGCGGCCGTCGGCAGGCCGCTGACGCACGACGGCCCGGTCCTGGGCGCGGAATTCAGTGCCGACGGGCGGAAGGTAGTTACCGCGAGCGCCGACGGCACCGCCCGGCTCTGGGAAGCGGACAGCGGCAGGGTCCTCGCGCCGCCGCTGAAGCCCGGCCGTCCCCTGACCTGCGCCCGCTTCAGTCCGGACGGCACCCGCGTGGTGACGGCGGACGAAGGCCCCACCGCCCGACTCTGGGACGCCGCCGGGCATCCCCTGGGCGTGTCCTTCCGGCACGAAGGGGCGGTCCGCTGGGCGGCGTTCAGCCCGGACGGCAAGTGGCTGGTGACCGCATCCGAGGACGGGACCGGCCGGGTCTGGGACGCCCAGACGGGCAAGCCGCGCACGCCGCCGCTGAAACACGCCGCGGGCCTGACGTACGCCGTGTTCAGCCCCGACGGGACGGCAGTCCTCACCTGCTCGCTCGACCACACGGCCTGCCTCTGGGACGCCGCGACGGGCAAGGAGCTGGCGCGGCCGCTGCGGCATGGGCGGGCGGTGCAGCACGGCTCCTTCAGCCCCGACGGCAAGCAGGTCGTGACCGCGAGCAACGACCGGGCGGCGCAGATCTGGAGCACCGCGACGGGGGAGAGGGTCGCCCCATCCCTGCGGCACAGCAGCGACGTGAACCAGGCCCACTTCAGCTCCGACGGCAAGTGGGTCGTGACCGCGGCCGACGACAACACCGCCCGCCTATGGGACGCGCGCACGGGGGAGCTGCTGCCGCCGTGGCTGCTGCACACCGGCTCGGTCAACGGAGCCGCGTTCAGCCCCGACGGGCGGCACGTCCTCAGCTACAGCACGGACACGGTGGTGCGCCTGTGCGACGTGTCGGCGATCACCGCCCGCGCCCCGGTGAAGGACGGCGACAGCGACTTCGCCGGCCCGCTCCCCGTGCCCGTGCGTGCGGACGTCAAGGCGCTGAGCCCGGACGGCAAGTGGCTGGTGCGTGCCGAGGCCGGCAACCAGGCGCGGGTGGTAGACGCGCGCACGGGCGCCCCGGTCGGCCAACCGCTGCGGCACGGGAGCGAGGTGCTGTTCGTGACGTTCTCGCCGCACGGCCGGCGCGTTGGGACCGGCAGCGACGACAACACGGCGCGGCTATGGGACGCGGCGACGGGCCGGCTGCTGGCGCCGCCGCTGCGGCACGCGGGCTCCGTGCGCCACGTCGCGTTCAGCCCGGACGGCCTCCTGGCGGCCACCGCCAGCGAAGACGAGACGGCGCGCGTCTGGGACGCTTCCACGGGCGAGCCGCTGACGCCGCCGCTGCAGCACCGCACCGCCGTCAAGACCGTCGCCTTTAGCCCGGACGGCAGGCGCCTGCAGACGACGACGTTCGATGGCGTCCACAAGACGTGGGAGCTGGGGCGGGATGACCGTCCGGTGGCCGAGCTGGTGCGCCTGGCGGAGGTGCTGGCGGCGAGCCGGATCGACGCCGACCGCGGTTACCTGCCGCTGGGGGCGGAGCGCTTGAAGAAGTTGTGGGAAGAAACGAGGACGGGGCAAATTCCAAATTCCAAATAAGAAATCCCAAACAAATTCAAAACCCTGGAGCGCTCTGTAGAGAGGTGTTTTGGAGTGCGGCGCTCGGCGCCGCTTTCGTTTTTCTTTGCTGCGTTTTGGAGTGCGGCGCTCGGCGCCGCACTCCAAAGCACCCCTCTACAGAGCGCTCCAGGGTTTTGTTTTTTTGGAATTTCTCGCGCAGCGGGCGTCAACGTTTCGGGAACGGCGGCGGCGGCGGCAGCGGGTTCGGCCGCCCGCGCAACTCCTCCAGCGCCACCGCAATCGCCCGGTTGAGCTGCTGATCGACGCCCGCGTACTCCTGCGCCGGATCGTTGTCCACGTAAATGTCCGGCTCGACCCCGCGGTTCTCGATCGGCCAGGTCTTGCCCTCCAGGTCGTAGCTGGCGAACTCCGGCTTGTTCAGGGAACCGCCGTCCAGCAGCGGCAGCGTGCCGCGGATGCCGATCACGCCGCCCCAGCTCCGCTTGCCCACCAGCTTGCCCAGCTTGTAGTGCCGGAAGCGGTACGGGAACAGGTCGCCGTCCGACGCCGAATACTCGTTCAAGAGGCACACCCGTGGCCCGATGTGCAGGTCGAACGGGTTCGGGTTCGACGTCGCGTTCCGCGCCATCCCGATCAGCGCGGGCTTGCGCAGCAACCGCTCGATGAGGTGCGGCGACACGTTGCCGCCGCCGTTGCCGCGCATGTCGATGATCAGCGCCTTCTTGCGCAGCTGCGGGTAGAAGTGCTTGGTGAACTCGTTCAGGCCGTTCGCCTGCATGTCCGGGACGTGAAGGTAACCCACCTGCCCGTTCGTCGCGTCGCTCACCTTCTTGATGTTGCCCTGCACCCAGTTGTAATAGTACAGCGGCTGCTCGTCGCCGATCGGCATCACCACCACCGCCCGGCCGCCCTCCTCCTTCGGCTCGGCGTTAACCTTCAACGTCACCGGCTTGCCGACCGTGCTGAGGAGAGATTCGTAGATGTTGACCATCCGGTTCGTCGGCTTACCGTTGACCGCGACGAGGTACTCGCCCTCCTTGACGTTCACGCCGATCTCCGTCAGCGGCGAGCGCAGCCGGCCGTTCCAGTTGGCGCCATTGAGGATGCGCTTAATCCGGTAATAGTGCGTCGCCGGGTCCTGCTCCAGCTCGGCGCCGAGCAGGCCGGTCTGGACGCGCGGCACCTTCGGCAGGTCGCCGCCGCCGACGTAGGTGTGCCCCGCGTTCAGCTCGCCGATCAGGTCGCCCAGGACGTACGTCAGGTCGGCGCGGTGGTTGACGTGCTCGACGAGCGGCGCGTAGCGCGCGCGCATCGCCTTCCAGTCCACGCCGTGCAGGTTCGGGTCGTAGAAGAAATCGCGCATCTGCCGCCAGCACTCGCGGAAGATCTGCCGCCACTCCGCCTGGCGGTCCAGGTCCACCTGCAGGCCCGACAGGTTCAGCGCCCCCGACAGCGACAGCGGTCCCTTCGGCAGGTCGAGGAGGTAATAGCTGCCGTCCTTCGACACGAGCATCTTCTTGCGGTCGCGGGAAAGTTCGTAGCCGTTGACCGGCCCCAGGGCCGTCTCCTTGCGCCCGGCCAGGTCGTACAGGTGCAGCGCCGGCCTGCCCTCCTTGACGGACTCCTTCACGTAGTAGAGGGTGTCGCCGACCGACGCCAGGCTGTGGTAGCTCGCCACCGGCACCGGCAGCGCGATCACGCGCTCGGTCAGGCCCTCGACGTCCACCTTCACCACGACGCCTTCGGGTTTCTTTGACTCCTTAACGTCCTTTTTGTCCTTTTTGTCGTCCTTGCCGGCAGGCGCGGGCCCCACGGGCCGCGGCCCGTGGGCTTGCGTGTCCACCTCATCGCTCTTCGGCGGGAACGGGTGCGGCGTGTCCTTGCTCAGCGTCGCGAGGTAGATGCGCGCCATGTCCTGGTAGGCGTGGTTCCACTCCGTCCGACTGAAGATCGGGTTGAAGTCGCGGCTCGATACGAAGAACAGGTACTTGCCGTCGGCGCTAAACACCGGCTCGAACGAGGCGAACCAGCCGTCCGTCACCGCGTAGGATTGGCCCTTCTCCAGCGAATGCACGTAGACCTTTTGCAGCCCCTCCGCCTCGGGCCGGGCGTAGGCAACCCACTTGCTGTCCGGCGACCACGAGTAGGAGCGGATCTCCCACGCCTACGCCCGATCGACGCGCGTGACCTTCTTCGTCGCCACGTCCACGTACTGCAGCCGCAGTTTCTTGTCGGCCCACAGGATCTTCTTGCCGTCGGGCGACCATTCGAGAGCGTACTTGTAGGTGTCGCCGTCGCCCGTGAGTTGCCGCGACTTGCCGCCTTCCTGGGGCATCACGTGGATCTCGTCCTCGCCGCTGGCGTCGGAGATGAACGCGATCCACTTGCCGTCCGGCGACCACTTGGGATTGCGCTCGTGGACGCCGGAGCTGGCCGTCAGCCTGCGCGTCGGACCGTCTTTCGCGGGCACGGTGAAGAGGTCGCCGCGGGCGCTGAACAGCGCCCGCTTGCCGTCGGGCGCGATCTCGTAGCTGCGGATCTCCTTGCTCACGTCGCGCAGGCCGCCGCGGGCGCCGGCGTGGTCCTCCAGGATGCGCACCGGCACCTTCACCGCGCGCTGCGCCGCCAGGTCGAAGCGGTAGACGTAACCGCCGTTCTCGAAGACGATCGCCCGGTCGCCCAGCGACGGGAAACGCACGTCGTAGTCCTTGAAGTGCGTGAGCTGCCTCGTCTCCTTCGTGTCCAGGTCGAGGCTGAAGAGGTTGAAGCGTTTGTTCTCGTCGCGGTCGGAGAGGAAATAGATCTTGTTGCCGGCCCACATCGGGATGATGTCCGAGGCGTCGTTGTTGGTGACGTTCTCGGTCTTCTTCGTGTCGAAGTCGTAGATCCAGACGTCGTCGGCCATGCCGCCGCGGTAGCGCTTCCAGGTGCGGAACTCGCGGAAGACCCGGTTATAGGCGAGCTTCTTGCCGTCGGGCGAGTACGAGCAAAAGCCGCCGCGCGGCAGCGGCAGTTGCTTCGGCAGACCGCCCTCGACCGGCACGAGGTAGAGCTGGCCGATGAAGTCGTTCGGCTCGCGCATGCGCGAGCGGAAGACGATGTGCCTGCCGTCGGGCGTCCAGCCCATGACGATGTTGTTCGGCCCCATGCGGTCGGAGACGTCGTCGCGGCCGAGCGTGGCGGTGAAGGTGAGGCGCTTCGGCACGCCGCCCTCGGCGGGCATGACGTAGACCTCGGTATTGCCGTCGTACTGGCCGGTGAAGGCGAGGCGCTTGCCGTCGGGCGAGAAGCGGGCGAACATCTCGAAGCCGACGTGGCCGGTCAGCTTGCGGGCGACGCCACCGGTGGCCGGCACCGTGTAGAGGTTGCCGGCATAGGTGAAGACGACCTGGTCGCCGTGCGTTGCCGGGAAGCGCAGCAGGCGCGCCTCGCCGTTGGGGGCCTGGGCGGGCGCCGCGGACGGCAGCAGAAACAGGGCGAACAGAACGACGTACTTGTGCATGAAGACCTCAGGAGGGAATGTCGGCCCGCGATCGGTGTCCGTGGTTCCGCGAGCCTCCTGTCATAAAACGACAAAAGAGGGGCGGTGCAAAGGGGGGCCGCGGCGGAAGGCCACGGAGCCGACGCTCCCGGCAGGACAGGCACCGCCTCAGTACGGCCGGCATGGTCAGGCTCCTCTGCCGCTGGAGGGTGAACAACCGCGGCACCGACCTGCGCCGCTGGCCCCTCCCAGCAGCACAAGCCGGCGCCCGCGGCAAGTCAAAGACCCCGGGCCAGCACGCCGCCAACCGCCAGGTCGGGGGCCAAGGCCTCCGCGGTTGGCCTGGGCTGGCGGCAGAGTCGCAGTTCGGTCAGCATGGACGGGGCACAGGCCAGAGAAGTGGTGACGGGCAGGAGGAGGACGGCGCAGGCTTCTGCCCACGCGCGCGGCGGGTCGTCGCAGGCCTCGCTCGTGCCGGCAGGTCGTCGCGTGCGCCGACGCGCGGCTTGTTGCCCGCGCACACGCCCCAGCACTGAAGCCACTGGTAGGGCCCCTTGCCCGTGGCCAGGCACAGACCGGCCAGTTTGCCAGTCGGCGGCCGCACCTCCCCCGCGTCCCGCCCGGTATTGGTCCGGTACAGGTCGCCTCCTTGCCCCCGCCTCGTTACGGGGACCCGCGTCCCTTGCCTGCGGTACTCGGCACAGCCTCCGGGTACTGCCCCGGGCCGGAGAGGACGAAGGCGGCCCAGTGGCGCACCGGGGCCCGCGCCCCCGCCAGGCCGGCGGCGGGCCGCTCGGCCGCCTGGGCGACGCGATGGACCTTCTTGCGTAGCTCCGGGCCGCGCAGGCGGGCCAGGTCGGGGATCGCCGTCGGGTTGCGGTACAGGGCGAGCTGCGCCTGGCGGAGTGCCTGCAGCGGCGGCTGGCCTTTCTCCCAGGGCTGGTAGTAGAACAGCTGCATGAGGGCGGCGGTCGGCTCGTCGTCCACCCGCCAGAAGCTGGCGACCATGTCGCGGCAGCCGCCCAGGTGGAAGGCGCGCTGCAGCCCGAACACGCCCCCGCCGTCGGCCGCCGCCTCCCCCAGCCCCGTCTCGCACGCCGATAGCACTGCCAACCGCAGCCCGCTCAGGTCCAGCCCGGCCAGCGCCTCCGCCGTCAGGATGCCGCGGTCGGACTCGGCCTTCTGAGCGGACCGGTTGGCCCCGGCCAGCACCAGCCCCGTCTGCGTCAGCGGGTTGCGCGCCCCCACCCCGCGCCGCTCCCGCCCGAAGCCCATTTGGAATAGCCGGTCGTCGAGCAACTCCTTGCGGACGTCGCTCTGCGGGGCGGCGAAGAAGCCATGCGTCGCCAGGTGTGCCCAGCGGGCTTTCGGCAGCGCCTGCAGCAGCTCGGCCGTGCTCGCCCCCTGGCCGCTGAGGTGCAGCCGTTCGGGCCGGGGGTCGAGGCGGCGGGCCAGGGCCAGCACCCCGTCCGCCTCCTTGCCGGTGCCCGGCAGCTTGGGCCAGGACAGCCGCGGTCCGCCGCTCGCCGGGGCGCCCGCGGCGGGCTGGCCGGGGGGCGCGCTCGGACCCTGGGCGGGGGCGTCGTCGTAGGCGACCCCGCCCAGGGCGAGCAGGGCGCCGGGGCCCCGGTCCGCGGGCCGGTCGCGCAGGCCTTCGAGGAGGGCGTGGCCGTGGGGGACCAGGGCGAAGGCGTACCGCTCCAGCAGGACCGTGCCCTTCTGCTGGCCGGGCAGGGCGGGCCAGGGCAGGGCGCTGAGCGGCCCCTCGGGGCACAGGTACACCGTGGCGGTGTTCGCCGCCAGGTGAGGCTCCAGCTTCTCCCACACCAGCCCCCGCAGCTGGCCCGCGGCGTCGCTGTGTAGCCCCGCCGCGATCGCCTTGCGCCAGCGGCTTAGCCCGGATTGCGCACCTGGCTCCTTTAACGACACATATTATCTTTATGGTGGCCGCCCGGCGCCGGGGGCTGGCCGGCGCAGCTGCGGACCGCCCTGGGCGCAGCTGTTTGCCCTCTGGAACCTGCTCCCGGCGCGCACCGCCCACGCCGACGGCCTCCCGGACCGCCTGCCGCGCCCACCTTCCTCATATCGCCACCACCCCGCACGGCGGCGCCACCGCCACGCCGCCCGCCAGCACCTGCCCCACGAACGCCGTCACCGCCGCTTGCA
>JBBRPS010000315.1:0-11059 GCA_038227745.1 Gemmatales bacterium
ACACGGACCGTGTCACCGCCGTGGCGTACAGCCCCGACGGCAAGCGCCTGGCCAGCGCCTCGTGGGACAAGACGGTGAAGGTGTGGGACGCGGCCACGGGGCAAGAGGCCCTCTCCCTCAAGGGCCACACGGAAGGGGTTCTCGCCGTGGCGTACAGCCCCGACGGCAAGCGCCTGGCCAGCGCCTCGTGGGACAAGACGGTGAAGGTGTGGGACGCGAAGACGGGGCAGGAGATTCTCTCCCTCAATCTCCAGTCTACTCAGCGGCCATGTTTTATCAACATCAGGGTGATGTCGTCGTTGCGCAGGCGGCGTTCGTCGCGGAGGGTGCCGGCCCAGTTGGCGAAGGCGTCCTGTGGCGACGCGGCCTGCAGCAGCTGGTCGAGCTCCTGCCATGGCCTGCCGGACGACTCGACCTGCTCGAGGAACCACATCGCCAGCGCGTCGGTCATCAGCCACAGGCGGTCGCCGGCCTGCCAGTCGCCCTCGACGCGGCGCGAGCGCTTCTCGATGGCCGCGCCGTCGCAGCCGCGCGAGCCGACCAGCCAGGGGGACGTGCCGAAGTCGGCGGCGCAGACGAGCGGGAAGGTGCCGTGCAGGCGGTCGCCGCGCGTGTGGAACAGACAACTGTCGCCGACCGCCAGCGCCTGCCAGTGCGTCGGCCGCACGACGACGCCGAGGAAGGTGGCGAAGGCGCCCTGCTCCAGTTTGATCTCGGCGTACCAGGGCAGGCCGCCGCCGCCGACCTGGGCGGCCCAGCGCTGCTGCAGGCCGGGCAGCCAGTCGGCCCAGGCGCCGAGGCCGTCGGCGGTGGCGTTGACGAAGTCGTAGACGAGCAGGCGGGCCCACAGGGCGCTGAAGGAGCTTTCCGCGGCGCCGTCGGCGATGGCGAAGCGGCCGCGCTGCTCGTTGACGGCGGTGGCGTCCTCGTACTCCTCGACGCTGTGGCCGCGCTTGGGCAGCGCCAGGGTCTGCCAGAAGATCGGGGGACCGCCCTCGGACATTCGCGCACCGCCTCGGTCCTGGACCGGCCGCGCCGGGCGGGGAGGGCCATCGCCCTCGGCCGGCGCCCGTGTACGCGGCTAGAGTCAGTCTAACCGCATGGCGGGCGTGGCTCAAGGCTTTGGCTGCCGTTCGTGGGCGACTCGCTCCGCGAGTCGCGCCGGGGCCCTGTCGGACCGCTTGCCCCAGGCCGCCCGGCGCGACTCGCGGAGCGAGTCGCCCACGAAGCGGAGGTGCGTCACGGCTTCGGACCACTCGGCAGGTACAGCTCGTTGACCTTGTTCTCCGCAACTTCCGGCGGCACCTGGTCCGTCCACTCCGGGAGGCCCTTCTTCTCCGGCGGGTACAGCGACTCCATCGGTTCCCACACGGCATCGACGCGGTCGGTGAACAGGTCGCCGATCAGCAGGTCCGTGACGAGGCCGGTGAGGTGCGGGAAGTTGCGGACGAACTTGCCGAAGCTGAAGCCGTCGTAGTACTCGCACACCAGGCGGCGCATGCGGTCCACGCCACGGTTGAACGCCGGCGCCCACTTGCCGAGCTGCACCGCCGACACGTCGTCGCGCGCCAGCCCCTCGGCGATGGCGTCCGCGGCCATCTCGCCCGACTTCAGCGCCAGCAGCACGCCGGACGAGTACAGCGGGTCGAGGAAGCCGAAGGCGTCGCCGACCAGCACCCAGCCGTCCCCCGCCGCCTGCTTCGTCCGGTACGAGTAGTCCTTGGTCGCAAAGTAACCCGTCACGCGCCGCGCGTTCGCCACGCGCTCCTTGACCGCCGGGCAGCGCTCGACCTCCTCGTGGTACGTCTGCTCATGACTACCGCGGCCCTTGAACAGGTAGTCGAACGGCGCCACCACGCCGAGGCTGACGATGTTATTGTGCTGCGGGATGTACCACCACCAACCCTGGCGATCGACCGTCTGGATGACGAGCGTGGCGCCCTCGTCCTTGCCGGTGTCGCGGTAGGCCCCCTCCCAGTAGGTCCAGATGGCGCCCTTGTTCAGCACCGGGTCCCAGGCACGCAGCTTGAAGCGGTTCTGCAGCATGGTGCTCTGGCCGCTCGCGTCCACGACGACCTGCGCACGCACTTCTTCCTCCGTGCCGTCCTCTTTCTGTATGCGCACGCCGATGGCCCGACCGTCCTCGAACAGAACCTCGAGGACGCGCGTACCTTCGTGGACGTCCACGCCGTGTTCGCGGGCGTTGTTGAGCATCATCAGGTCGAACTCGCTGCGCACCACCTGCCAGGTCTGCGAGCACTCGTGCGGCTTGTTGTCCCAGAAGTAGAACGGGGCCGAGAGCTTGCCCGCGGCGTTGATGAACTGGACGCTGTACTTCTTGATGAAGTGGCTGGCCTTCATCTTGTCGAGCATGCCGAGCCTTTTGAGGACCCAGTAGGTCTCGGGGATGAGCGACTCGCCGATGTGGAAGCGCGGGAAGCGGTCGCGCTCGAACAGAGTGACGCGGCGGCCGTGCTGGGCGAGCAGGGTGGAAACCGTGCTGCCCGCGGGGCCGCCGCCGACGACGACCACGTCCGGGCCGCCCTTGCCGTTCGCCGATGCCATAAAAGCTCCTTGTTGTCTCTCTCGGGGTTGAGGTGAAGGTCCGCACCGTTCAGCGCCAGCTGCTCTCGTCGTCCTCGTGCGGCTCCCGGGCGGCGTGGAGCAGGCCGGCGAGCCGGCGGAGCTGCGCCGCGGTCAGATGGCCGAGCTGCCGGGCGTGGCAGTCGCGCACCGGGCCGTCCAGTTCGCCCAGGAGGATCAGGCCCGCGGCGGTGATGGCGACCTCGACCACGCGGCGGTTGTCGGCGGGCCGCTCCGTGAGGAATTTGAAAGTAGATGTCTCCAACCGACAACCTTCCTGTCCATTGCTTCTTTCCCACTCCAGCCGATTCACGGCTGTCGTGTCTGCACACGCATCTAATAATCCGTGAGGGAACGGGGCGGGATTGCCATGCGCAGGGCATTGAGCACGGCGGCGACGTCGATCACCTCCTGGAGGACCGCCCCGGCCACCGGGGGGAGGAATCCCGCCGCCGCAACGGCCATCGCGACCAGGCTCAGCGCCATCCCGCCCACGGCGCTTTGCAGCGCGATCGAGCGCAGGCGGCCGCTGATGTGCAGGAGCTCGTCCACTTTTTCGAGTGAACTTTCGAGGATCACCGCCCCGGCCGCCTCGGACGTGATGTCGCTGTTTTGGCCGAAGGCGATCCCCACGGTGGCCGCCGTAAGCGCGGGCGCGTCGTTGACCCCGTCTCCAAGAAAAACCGTGTTCGCCTTTCGCGTCTCGGCCCGGACGATCTCCAGTTTCTGCTCGGGCGTCTGGCCGGCGTAGACTTCCGCGATCCCGACCTGCTCCGCCAGATGGCGGACTTCGGACTCCCGGTCCCCAGAAACCAGGAGCATTCGGTCGAACCGATGCTTGGGCCTCAGGTGGTGGATGAACGACGCACTGTCGGCGCGGGGCTGGTCGCGGAACCGCAGCGTCGCCGCGTACCGCCCATCGACGAGAGCGATACATTCCAGCCCGCCGGAGGTGGCGGGCAACTCCGCTGCCAACTCGGGCCGCCGAGCGACTGCTTTTTGCCGGCTCGTGACCTCCACGGATCGCCCTGAGACCGAACCGACCAGCCCCTGCCCGGGAGGCTCGCTGACGGCACTGGCTTCCGGTATCGCGGCCCCAGCCTCGCGGGCGGCGTCCTGGATCGCCCCGGACAGCGGGTGCTTCGAGTAACGCTCCAGGGAGGCGACCAGCGGCAGCACCTCCTGTCCGTCCCAGCCCTGTCCTGGGATCAGTTCCGTGAGGCGCGGCTGGCCGTAGGTCAGCGTGCCGGTCTTGTCGAAGATGGCCGTGCGGCAGGTGTCGATCTTCTCCAGCACGGCAGGGTCGCGGATGATGATCCCCCGCCGGGCCGCCAGAGACACCGCCCCGATGATCGCCACCGGGATGGCGATCAAGAGCGGGCACGGAGTCGCGACCACCAGGACGGCCAGGAACCGCATGGGGTCGGAGCTTGCGGCCCAGGCGATCAGCGCGACAGCCACCGCCACGGGGGTGTAGACGGCGCCGAGCTGGTCTCCCAGCCGTCGCAGGCGCGGGCGGCTCTGTTCCGACGCCCGCATCACTTGCATGATCTTCGCGTAGCGGGAATCGACGGCTCGTTTGTTCGCCCGTATGGTCAGGACCGAGTCCCCGTTGACGGCCCCCGACAGCACGGTCGCTCCGGGTGCCTTGGACAGCTGGTACGGCTCACCAGTGAGGTACGACTCGTCCATCGTGCCATGCCCCTCGGACACAATGCCGTCCACCGGGCAGACCTCGTGAGGGTACACCACCAGCGTGTCGCCAACCGCCACCGCGTCAAGCGCGACATCGCCCACCTGCCCGTCCTGCTTGCGGTGCGCGGCGGAGGGCATGCGCCGGGCCAGGGCCGCCAGTACCGACGAGGCGCTGCGAACGGCGTAGCCTTCGAGGGCCTCGCCCCCGGAGAGCATGAGCACAACCAGTGTCCCGGCCAGGTACTCGCCTAGCAAGACCGCGGTGACGATGGAAATTCCCGCCAGCAGGTCCGAACCGAACTCGCGCCTGTACAACTTGAACAGGAGCTCGAGGACGAGCGGGACACCCCCCAGGGCAAGAGCAAGGACCAGCGGAAGATCGACCATCCGGAGGCCAAGGACGATGTTTTCGGGCCGGAAGCCAAAGCGCAGGAGCAAGTGGCAGGAGACGGCCAGAACGGCCATGCCGGCGATCAGTACCTGCTTGCGACCCGTGAACATCGTGTTCACTGGAGGAATCCCTGTCGTCATTCGTCGGCCTCGGGGCATGGCTGGGTCATAGGCGGAAGGCTTGCTCCTACGGGACCCGATCAGGTGTGCCCCGAACAGATAGGATACGACCGCAACACCTTCATGTAGTTCCCCCGCACGAAGGCCGTCGGGTTGGCCGCCGAGCGCAGGCTCATGCTGCCTTCGAGCTGCCGGACCGACTGATATTCGTGTTCCACCAGCCAGGCACGCACCCCTTCCTCCACTCCCCGCACGTAGCGAGGTCCGTGCCGCAACAGCGCCGAGGTCATCATCGCCACCCGGCCGCCGGCGGCGAAAACCTTGAGCGCGTCCTCGCCAGAGTGGACGCTGCCGGTGACGGCGAGGTCGGCGCGGTGGCGCAGGACGCGGACGATGAGAAGGGCCCAGAGGACGGCGTACAGCCCGACGTTCAGCCAGAAGAGCCCGTGTGCCAGGAGGCGGCAGCCGGCACCATGGACGGCGAGCGAGATGATGCCGGTCGCCATCACAATCGCGAAGATGTTTGGCGGCAGACCCCGTACGCTGAGTTCGGGCCCCACCGGCGCGGCAGGTCCCATGTCAGTCTCCCGGCCCCTGGAGGTAGAAGACCCGCCGCAATAGCCACACGTTGACCAGGAAACAGCCCAGGCTCGCGAGCATCGCCGGCCAGACGACGGACGAGTCCCCGCCCAGCCAGGCATTCATCGTCGCCGTGAGCAGCCAGAGTTGCAGCACCACCAGGAGGGTGACGATCAGGAGCCGGGCCGGCCGATCCGGCCCGACGCCAGCACGATGTTGATCGACGCCAGGCAGTTGTTGACTCCGTGGGCGTGCTGCTCCATCCCCCGAGCGTGCATCAGGAAGCTCGTCTTCGCGGTCCCCCCCCACTCGGCGGCCTGGCGGATCGCGGGCTCCTTGATGCCGGTCACCTCGGCCGTCCGCCGCGGCGTCCACTCCCGGACCGCCGCGGCCGCCCGGTCGAAGCCGACGGTGTGGTCGCGGAGGAAGGCGTGGTCGAGCCAGTCGTTCTCGATCAGTCAGGTGCAGGACGCCGGCGAAGAGTGCTGCGTCCCGGCCGGGCTTGATCGGCAGGATCAGATCGCAGGTGCGGGCGAGCGGGGTGATGCGGGGGTCCACGTTGATGATCCGCGCCCCGTTCTCGCGGGCCTGCCACACGTAGCTCGTCGTGATCGGGGCGCACTCGGCGACGTTCGCGCCGCCGATCCAGATGACCTCGGCGAGCGGGATGTCGCTCATGGGGTTCCCGGCCCGGTCGACGCCGAATGCCTTCTTGTTCGCCGCCGCGGCGCTCACCATGCACAGCCGGCACATCTCAAGGAAAAAGGATAAAGGAAAAAGGAAAAAGGCGCCGCCTCTTGTCTTCCTTTTTCCTTTTGCCTTTATCCTTTTTCCTTGAGGAGTGCTCGCGCCGCCCAGGACGGCGAAGGCGTCGTGGCCGTAACTCGCCTGGATGCGGGCGATCTCGGAGGCCACGCGCCGGACGGCCTCGTCGTAGGGCACGGCCCTGAAGCCCTCGGGCGAGGACGGGTCGCGGAAGTAGGCGCTGGTGAGCCGGTCGTGGTGCGAGCTCTGCAGGTAGCGGCGCACCCCTTTGGGGCAGAGCATCCCCCGGTTGAACGGGAAGTCCTCCCACGGCTCGAAGCCGATGACCTCGTTGTCCTTGACCTTGAGCTGGATGCCGCACTGCTGCCCGCAGAAGCAACAGTGCGTCTTCACCAGCCGATCGGGATCGGCCGACGAGTCAAGCCGTTGACCAGCCGGGTAGGCCTTCAGCGGGCCAAACTTCGCCAGCAGCTCCGGCGTCAGGGGCGGTTCAGCGGCCATCGCGCCCTCCCTCGTCTGTCGCGACGGCCGACAGGTGTCCGTGCGCGAGTGCGAGCATCTTCCGCCGGCAGGCGGGGCAGACGCGCTGGTAGTGCCCGCAAAACGGCTTCCGCCGCGCGGTAGTCGAACTGCCACTGGTGCGGCGGCAGCACCCAGGACCAGCCGATCACCTCGCCGGGACCGACGTCGGCGATGGGCACGAACACGTCGCCCGCGGCGGTGTGTCCGATTTCGACCCGGCCCGATTGGATGAGGTAGAAGGCCCGGGCCCGTTCACCCTCCCGGGCGACGAATTCACCGGGCGAGGCGGCGAACGGCCGCACGCCCGCGTACGGAGAGTATTCGGGGACGCGGACGACCACGAGCTCCAGCCGGTCCGCGGCCTCCAGGTCCACATGGTTGTAGCCCGCCGAACGCAACGCGATCAAGCGGGCCCCGCCCGCCCGGAGCACCGTCAGACTTTCCGCGTCCAGCCGGTCGTTCACGAACGAGCAGACCACCGCGAAGCCCATCGCCAGGGGGGCGGTATGGCGCGTGAGCCGTGATTCGACGAACGTCAGCTCATACGCGTGGCAGGCGTTCGCGGCGTCGAACGTCTCCCGTTCAAAGTGGTGCGTATCAAAGATCGCGATTTTCATTGACCCGCCATCCTCCAGCGACACCCCCACAGACCCCGCCGGGGCCAGCCCGGCGGCGCGCCGACCTTCCTTTCTTCCGTGCTTCTCAAGCCCAGGGGTTGCACCCTCTGGGCCGGGGGGCGGACGGGCGGTAAAATGCCCCGTGCGAGCGTAACCCAGTACGGAGGCGGCCATGCCAACCGACCCGAAGAAGCGGCAGAAGAAACAGGAACGCCGTACCGCCAAGCGCAAGGAGAAGAAGCACGCCCTGGTCCGGCAGCAGCACGCCGGCCTCCCCGAGCGACTGTCCGCCGCGGCCCGCTTCCCCATCCTCGCGTGCTGGGTTGGGGCCAGGCTGGAGGACCAGGGCATCGGCAGCGTCCATCTCAGCCGCGAACTTCCCGGCGGCCAGGTCGCCGTCGCCAACTTCCTCATCGACCGCTTCTGCCTGGGCGTCAAGAACGCCTGGGCCGAGATCGTCGGCCGCTCGATCTACAACGAGAAGTACCAGCGCAAGGGCCGCAGGGACATGGTGGCGCAGGACGTCGCGCCCGCCGACGCCCGCAAGCTCGTCGAGGAGGCGGCCGCCTACGCCCGCGGCCTCGGCCTGTCCCCCGACCCCGATTACGCCAAGCTCCTGCTCCTCTTCGGCGACGTCAACCCTGCCGACGGCACCGCCAGGTTCGAGTTCGGCAAGGACGGCAAGCCCTACTTCGTCGCCGGCCCATACGATACGCCCGCGCGCTGCCGGCAAATCCTGAGCATCCTCACCAACACGTGCGGCCCGGACGGGTTCCACTACCTCCTTCCGCTGGGCGGCCCCGAGCGCGACAGGTACGTCCCCGTCGGCCTCGACCATGAAGACGCGGGCCTTATCGACTCGAACGAGGAGTTCGAGGACGACGAGGGATAATTCGCGTTCGGTGCTGGGGCCGGCCGGATCGGCGACGGAAAAAATGAAAAGGCAGAGCGCCTACGCGCGCGTGGCGGCCCACGTCAGCCACAGCGTCAGCCCGAAGGCGACGCGCAGCGCCGTCTGCATCGACACCCACCACAGCGTCGTGTTGAGCAACGCGCTCGTCGACACGAGCGCCTTCCGCACCTCCGTGGCGACCATGCGCCGCGGGTTGACGAAGCCGAGGGTGAACACGCGCACCACGGTCGCCGCTTTCGAGCGCAGCCAGTATTCCGCCTGGTCGAAATACTTCTCCATCTCGGCGCGGTCGATGCGGCCGACGGCGAGGATGCCGTGGGCGTCGAGCGCGAACATCGCCAGGCCGAGCGGGACGGCCGCCGCCAGCGCCCACCAGTGCCGTGCCAGCTCGCCGGCCGTCATCTGGGCCTGCGGCCAGAGCTGCCGCGACGCCACCAGCTGGATGAGCGACAGGAGCAGCGCGAGCAGGGCGGGCATGACGGTGGACCAGGTGAGGAAGATCGTCCGGTGCTGCGTCACGAGGGCGAGCAGCCGCGGCCAGCGGCCGGGCAGCGACACCGCCAGCCGGCCGATCGAGTGGTACTGGCCGAGGCGGCGCACGGTGCCCGCGAGGAAGGTGAACATGAAGTAGAAGTCGAGGAAGCGGATCAGGTTGAGGTGTGCCAGTTCGGACATGGTTCCGTTTTCGGCAGGCCTCGGGGTTCAGGCGCCTGCCGGACGGGCGCGCGCCGGAAAGCCCCCGGCGCCAGGACCGATCGGGCCGCGGGTACTGTACCGGGGAACGCCGCGGCCTGTCCATGCGGACTCGCGGCCGGCCCCGTTCAATTACGCTTGTCGGACCTGTACGCCCGCTGCTACATTAGGAAGTGCTGAGCAACGACACACGGCCGACAGTCCCAGGGCCCGGCGTGGGGCGGTCGGCGGGAAATCCTTCGGGGGCTGTCACGGCAATGCTTACGCCCCACGACCGCACAGGAAAGCGAACGGATGGAGCGCATGAACCTCGAACCGCCTGGTCCCCCGGCCCCCGCCGCGGGCGACTCCGCTTTACAGGTCTATCTGCTCGGTGCGGTTGACTTCGAGGCCGCGCTCGCCCTGCAGCGCCGCCTCGTCTACGAGGTGGCCGGCGACCGCAAGCGCGCCGCCCTGATCCTGTGCGAACACCCCCCGCTCATCACCGTCGGCCGGCAGGGCAGCTGGGCCCACATCCTCTGTGAGCCCGAGGAGCTCCGCGCCCGCCGCTGGCAGGTCCGCTGGGTGAACCGCGGCGGCGGCTGCTTTCTGCACACGCCCGGCCAGCTCGCCGTCTACCCGATCCTCGCCCTCGACGCCTTTGCCCTCAGCGTGCAGGCTTACCTGGACCGCCTGCACGCCGCCCTGCTCGCCGTGCTCGCCGACTTCTCCGTCGAGGGGTCCACGCGCCCCGGGAAGCCCGGCGTGTGGGCCGGCGGGCGCTTGCTCGCCTCGGTGGGCATCTCCGTGCGCGATTACGTCGCGTACTACGGGGCCGCCCTGAATGTCAACCCGGCGCTGATGGCGTACCGCCTGGTCCGCTGCGGCGGCGCGGGCGAGGAGCCGATGACCTCGCTCGAGCGCGAGCGGCGCGGCCCGGTCCGCCCCGCGCATGTCCGCGAACGCCTCGTCGAGCACTTCGCGGCCCGCTTCCCGTTCGCCCGCACCGTGTTCTTCTCGGACCACCCTTCGCTCAGTCGAAAGGCCCGTTCCGATGCGCTCGCTCCCCGTCCTTGAAGCGCCGCCCCCGTCGCCCGCGCCGCGCCGCCTGCCGCCGTGGCTGAAGCGGCCGCTGCCGCGCGGCAACGAGAACTTCTTCACGCACAACCTGCTCCGCGAGCTGCGCCTGGAGACCGTTTGCGAGAACGCGCGCTGCCCCAACCGCCCGGAGTGCTACGCGCGCCGCACCGCCACCTTCATGGTGCTGGGCAACGTCTGCACGCGGCCATGCGGCTTTTGCTCGGTGCCGCGCGGCACGCCGGAGGCGGTCGAGGACGACGAACCGGAGCGCGTCGCGGAGGCGGCGGCGCGCTTGGGCCTCAAACACGTCGTCATCACGTCGGTGACGCGCGACGATCTGCCCGACGGCGGCGCCGACCACTTCTACCGCTGTGTGCTGGCGGTCCGCGCCCGGACGGGCGCCGCGGTTGAGGTGCTCACGCCGGACTTCCTCGGCGACACGGCGGCGATCGACCGTGTGCTGGAGGCCCGGCCGGAGGTGTTCAACCACAACACGGAGACGGTACCGCGCTTTTACCGCAAGGTGCGCGGCCGGGCGGACTACCAGCGCAGCCTGGATCTCCTCGCCCGCGTCAAGCGCCGCGCCCCCGAGATCGTGACGAAGACGGGGTTGATGCTGGGCCTGGGCGAGACGACGGAGGAACTGCTCGACACGTTGGCGGACCTGCGGGCGGTGAACTGCGACGTGCTGACGTTGGGGCAGTACCTGACGCCGACGCTCAAGCACGTGCCGGTGGCGCGCTACCTGCCGCCGGAGGAGTTTGACGCCTTGGCGGTGCTGGCCCGTTCTCTTGGCTTCACGCAGGTGGCGAGCGGGCCGTTCGTGCGTTCCAGTTACCACGCCGACGAAATGGTACACGTCCATGCCCACGCCCATCCTCCTGCCTGAGCTGGGCGCCGACGCGGTCGTGCTCAGCCTGTGGTTCGCCGACGTGGGCGACCTGGTCTACGAGGGCGACCGCCTCGTGGAGGTGCTGCTCGGCGGCGCGACGTTCGACGTGGCGGCGCCGGCGACGGGCCGGTTGGCCGCGAAATTCGCCTACTCCGATGACCGTCTCGCCCCGGGCCAGGCGCTCGGCGAGGTGGAGGAGGAATAACCTCTCGTTTAGCCGCGAGCCTCGGG
>JBBRPS010000316.1:0-11057 GCA_038227745.1 Gemmatales bacterium
GCGCGCTCGCCCCCGCGCAGCGGGATCTGGCTCACCGCTCGCGGCTAAACGGGTTACGATACATCGCCCGCGGTCACGCGGGCCACTTCCTCGATCGTGGTGATCCCCATCTGCACCTTGCGCCAACCGTCCTGCCGCAGCGTGATCATGCCGGCCTTCATCGCCTCGTGGCGAATCACGCCGGCGTTGACCCGCTGCACCACCAGCTCGCGGATCGCCTCGCCCGTCACCATCAGCTCGTGGATGCCCGTCCGGCCGCGGTAACCACTCTGGCGGCACGCCCGGCAGCCCACCCCCTTGGAGAGCACCGGCGGCGCGGCGTCCTTGTGCGTCGCTCCGGGGAAGTCCAGCGGCAGGTCCACGACCTCCGGCCGGTACTCCACCTTGCAATCCGGGCAGATCGTCCGCACCAACCGCTGCGCCATCACGCCCTCGACCGTGCTCGCCACCAGGAACGGCTCGACGCCCATGTCGATCAAGCGCGTGAACGCGCTGGGAGCGTCGTTGGTGTGCAGCGTGCTGAACACCAGGTGGCCCGTCAGCGACGCCTGGATGGCGCTCTCCGCCGTCTCCATGTCGCGCATCTCGCCGATCAGGATCACGTCCGGGTCGTGGCGCAGGATGCTGCGCAAACAGGCGGCAAACGTCAGGCCGATCTTGTGGTGGATCTGGATCTGGCTGATCGCCGGCTGCTGGTACTCCACCGGGTCCTCGACCGTGATGATCTTCATGCTGTCGTCCTTGATCTCGTTCAGGGCGCTGTAGAGCGTCGTGGACTTGCCCGAGCCGGTCGGCCCGGTGACCAGGACAATGCCGTGCGGCCGGTCGATGAGCTGCTTGAAGGTGGCGTAGACATCGCCCAGCATGCCGACGTTGGCGAGGTTGAAGACCATGCGGCCCTTGTCGAGCAAGCGCAGCACGATGCCCTCGCCGTGGATCATCGGGATGATCGAGACGCGGACGTCGATCTCGCGGCCCTGGACGCGCATCTTGATACGGCCGTCCTGCGGCAGGCGCTTCTCGGCGATGTTCAGGTGCGCCATGATCTTCAGGCGGCTGATGATGGCCGCCTGAAAGCGGTTGATCTCCGGCGGCAGCGACTGGGTCTGCAGGATGCCGTCGATGCGGTAGCGGATGCGCAGGCCCTTCTCCTCCGGCTCGATGTGGATGTCGCTGGCCCGCTCGTTGGCCGCCTCGACGAGGATCTCGTTGACCAGCTTGACGACCGACGCCTCCTGGGCCATCTTGGCCATCTCGCTGTCGTCGGCCTCAATGTCCTCGAGCAGCTCGATCTCGGCGCCGCGGTCCTGAACCAGCTGCGTCAGGGTGTCGCCGCCGATGCCGAAGTGCGTCTTGATCAGCCGGGCGATCTCGCGCGAGGACGCCAGCACCGGCTGCACCTGCAGGCCGGTCAGCGTCTGCAGCTCGTCGAGGGAGTAGACGTCGTAGGGGTCGCCGGTGGCGACGACGAGCGTGCCGTTGTGCCGGGACAGCGGCATGATGGTGCGGCGGTGGACCAACTTGAGCGGCAGCGACTTGAGCGTCTCGGTCTCGACCTTGATTTTGGTGAGGTCCACCAACTCCAGGCCGCACTCCTCGGCGAGGGCGGTGAGCACGTCATCCTCGCGGGCGAAGCCGCGCTCGATGAGGAGTTCGTGGAGCGGCTTGTTCGGGGCGGCGGCCTGGACCTCGGCGAGGGATTTCAGGTCGCTCTCCTGGAGAAGACCCTTCTGGACGAGTTGCTCGACAAGGGACATGCCATCCTCGGGTGGGGGTACACGTTGGGCCGGCGGGACCGTGCGCGGGCAGACTACAGGGATTGAACCCAGGAATAGTTCCAGGGTAACGCGGCCGGGCGGACTTGTCTACCGGGTGGGGCTGGGAAAAGACGGCCTGGAAGGGCGGTTGTGCCGGGAAGAGCGGACTGAGCGGCTTGCACCTCTCCCCCGCGCCCCCGAAGCGGAGGCGAGGGAGGAAGGCGGGGCGGGGGAGCCGTCTTGACAGGCGGTGCGGCGGCGTGCTACAAGCCGAAAATTACCTCCTCGGCGCGACTCCCGGGACGGGAGCGTCAGGCATCCCCACGGACGGGGGCGGGCATGATTCATCGCAGCAGCCAGCTGTTGTGCTTCTGGTTTCTCACCTGGGACCTCACCCTGACCGCGCTCGCCTGGGTCGGGGCCTACTACCTGCGCTTCGAGTCCGGCTGGCTACCCATCCTAAAGGAGACGCCCGACTTCGCCCTGTGCTGGCACAACCTGCCGCTCGTGGTGCTGCTGAGCGCCGTCGCCTACCGCCTGACCGGCCAGTACACCATCCACCGCCTGCGCCGCCTCCGCGAGGAGGTGGTCAGCGTCGCCAAGGGCACGGCGCTGATGTCGCTGCTGGTCATCGCCACCATCTTCGGTCTGCACAACCCCTACGAGTCGCGCGTCACCATGTTGCTGTTCTCGGTGCTGTCGGGGCTGTCGGTCCTGAGCATGCGCCGCTGGACCTGGAAGGCGATCCGCTGGCTGCGCAGCCGCGGCTACAACCAGACGCACTCGGTCATCGTCGGCACCGGCCGCGTGGCGCGCAAGACCGCCCGCGCCCTGCGGCACGCCAGCTGGATGGGCATCAAGAACCTCGGCTTCGTCGAGGACCAGCCGAGCCGCTGGACGAGCGACCTGGACATCCTCGGCACCAGCGCCGACCTGCCGCGCCTGATCGAGCGCTACCACATCGGCCACGTCTTCATCGCCCTGCCGCTGAGCCGCTACCACGACGCCCGCCGCGTCTTCGACGTGCTGTCGCAGACGGTGGTCGAGGTGCGCCTGGTCGCCGACGTGCCCGAGTTGGCCGGCGTGTCGCTGACGACGTCGAACCTGGACGGCCTGCCGCTGGTCGGCCTGCGCGAGAGCCCGCACTTCGGCCTGAACATCGTCGTCAAACGCACCATGGACATGGTGCTGTCCCTGACCGCTCTGGTTCTGCTCGCGCCGCTGCTGCTGCTGATCGCGGGACTGGTGAAGCTGACGAGCCGCGGCCCGGTGTTCTACCGCCAGGAGCGGTGCGGGCTGAACGGCGAGTCGTTCCAGATGCTCAAGTTCCGCAGTCTGGGCGCCGATGCCGAGCGTGAGACGGGCCCGGTCTGGGCGCGGAAGGACGACCCGCGCCGCACCTGGCTCGGCTCGCTGTTGCGCAGCAGCAGCCTCGACGAACTGCCACAACTCATCAACGTCCTCAAGGGCGACATGAGCCTGGTCGGGCCGCGCCCGGAGCGGCCGGTGTTCATCAAGCAGTTCAGCAAGACGATCCCCAACTACATGGCGCGGCACGCCGTCAAGGCCGGCATCACCGGCTGGGCGCAGGTCCACGGCTGGCGCGGCAACACCTCGCTGCGCAAGCGCGTGCAGTACGATCTCTACTACATCACGCACTGGACACCCTGGCTCGACCTGCGCATCCTGTGGATGACCGTCTGGAGCGGGCTGTTCCACCGCAACGCCTATTAATCCAGGAACCGAGCGGCTGTTGGCGAACGGCCGGCTGACGCCGGCCGTTCGCCAACAGCTTCTTTCCCTGCTGAGCTTGCCACGGACGGCCGAACAGGGTACAGGTGAATAACAATGAACGTTTGTTCTTTACTCAGGGGGGGGCAAGACAATGATCAAAGTGCGCGTTTGCCGGAAAACCCCCACCGGGTCCCTGGTCGAGCAGGGGTTCCTGGAGTGCCACGGCATCAAGGTACGGCGGCCGGACGGCACGGTTCGCGTTGAAGTCGATCCCAAGAGGCGTCCCATCCCCGAGGAGGTGAGCCTGCACCCGCCGGGAGTCGTGACACCGCAGACGGCTGTACAGATTGGGTTTGCGCTGTCGGCGGGGAACCTGCGCGGGCAGATCGAGGGCCTGGAATGGTTCGTCGTCTCCTGAAAACGAGAATTCCGGGGAGGGCTGCTGGTTTCCAGAGGGCCGCCTGTGTAAAATAACGATGAAGACGCAAGGCCGTCTCAAAAAAGCTGGATGTGGGTTCTTCCTCCGCCACACTAAAAACAAGGATCCTCCCTTGCACGACCTCATCGAAGAAATCAAGACGCTCAAAACCCGCCAGAACGCCGTCATCCTCGCCCACTACTATCAAGAAGGTGAAATTCAGGAGCTCGCCGACTTCACCGGCGACAGCCTCAAGCTGGCCCGGGCGGCGACGCGGGTCGAAAACCCGACGATCGTCTTCTGCGGCGTCCACTTCATGGCCGAAACGGCCAAGATGCTCAACCCCGCCAAGCGCGTGCTCCTGCCCGACCTGCAGGCCGGCTGCAGCCTCGCCGACAGCTGCCCCGCGAAGAAACTCGCCCGCTACCAGGAGATGCTGCGCGAGAACGGCCGCCACTTCCAGACCGTCACCTACATCAACAGCTCGGCGGCGGTCAAGGCGCTGTCGGACTGGGTCGTGACGTCCGGCAACGCCGAGGAGATCATCCACCGCGTACCCGCGGAGTACGAGATCCTGTTCGTGCCGGATCGCCACCTGGGGCAGTACCTGCAGGAGGTGACGGGGCGGCAGATGATCCTGTGGAACGGCTCGTGCATGGTCCACGAAATCTTCAGCGTCGGCGACCTGCTGGCTCTGAAACGGCAGCTGCCGCACGCCCGGACGCTGGCCCACCCGGAGTGCCCGGCGAATATCCGCGAGCACAGCGATTTCGTCGGCGGCACCGAGGGCATGCTGAAGTACGTCGGCTCGTTCGAGGACTCCATGGACTTCCTGGTCGCGACGGAGGCGAACATGCTGTGGCAGTTGCAGAGCAAGGTGCCGCAGCACCGCTACCACCCGGTGCCGGGCATCACCTGCGCCTGCAACAAGTGCCCGCACATGGCGCGCAACACGCTGGAGAAGTTGCGCGATTGTTTGGCGAACGGCAAGCCGGAGATCGACTGGCAGCCCGAGTTCGAGCGCGCCCGCGAGGTGCTGCAGCGCAGCCTCCTGAATTGAAACCACGAAATACACGAAAAACACGAAAAAAAGACAGAAGAGAGAAAGAGGATCGAGCAAGCCCACGGGTGGCAACCCGTGGGCTTTCCCCTCCCCATCCGGTCTTTTTTTCGTGTTTTTCGTGTATTTCGTGGTTTCCCTCTGGAGAGAATGATGCCGCTCGTGCCCCATCGCTTTTTATTCCGTGTCGCCTACCCCTGCCGTTACGTCAAGGACATACCGCGCGCGGAGGGGGACCAGCTCCTCGACCTGCCCGAGGCATGCCGCCTCGACAACTTCGCTGCCCTCGATGAGAAGCGCAACTTCGCCGACGTGCGGTTGGCGTGGAACGAGCTGGGCCTGGCGCTGCAGGCCGAGGTGCGCGGCAAGGACCGCGCCCCGCAGGGCCATGAGGCCCGGCCACGCGCCTCCGACGGCGTGACGCTGTGGATCGACACGCGCGACGCCCGCACCAGCCACCGCGCCAGCCGCCACTGCCACCAGTTCCACTTCCTGCCGACCGGCGGCGGCCTGGACAACACCGAGCCGGTTGTCGTCCAGGCGAAGATCAACCGGGCGCTGCAGGACGCTCCCGTCTGGCCGCCCGGCGGCGTGCCGTTCCGCTGCGGCGCGATCCGCGGCGGCTACCGCGTCGAGGCGTTCCTGCCGGCCGCGGCGCTCAACGGCTTCGACCCCGAGCAGAACCCGCGCCTCGGCGTCTACTATGCCGTCCGCGACGGCGAGCTGGGCGAGCAGGTCCTGAGCGTCGGCTCGGAGTTTCCCTACTGGGAAGACCCGACCCTGTGGAGCGTCCTGGAACTGGTGCGCTAACGCGCCGCGCGTGCAATTTGCCTCTTCCGGTTTCCGAGGGGGGATGACTATAATCGCGGAGTGTGGCCAGTGCCGTCCACGTTTCCCCCTCTGGGGTTTTTCATGAGAGCGATTCTTAGCGACATCCACAGCAACCTGGAGGCGCTGCAAGCAGTCTTGAAGGACATCGCCGACCAGGGCGTCGAGGAGATCTACTGCCTGGGGGACATCGTCGGCTACGGGCCGAACCCACGCGAGTGCCTCGAACTGGCGATGGCGTTTCAGCTCACGATCGTGGGCAACCACGACCAGGCCGCCCTCTTCGACCCCAAGGACTTCAACCCCACCGCCGAGCGGGCCACTTACTGGACGCGCAAGCAGATCGACGCGCCGGTCCGCAACCGTCAGGCCGCCGACCACCGCTGGGAGTTCCTCTCCGAGCTGGCCATGACGCACCAGGAGGGCGACTTCTTCTTCGTCCACGGCTCGCCGGTCAACCCGCTGCACCAGTACGTCTTCCCCGAGGACGTCTACGACCAGCGCAAGATGGACCGCATCTTCAAGCTCGTGAAGCGCTACTGCTTCCAGGGGCATACGCACATCCCCGGCGTCTTCACCGAGGACCTGCAGTTCTACAGCCCCGACGAGGTCGGCTTCACCTACGAACTGGACGGCCGCAAGACGCTGTGCAACGTCGGCTCGGTCGGCCAGCCGCGCGACACCGACCGCCGGGCGTGTTACGTCCTGCTCGACGGCAAGACGATCCACTTCCGGCGCGTGGAGTACGACTTCGAGGCGACGGTGCGGAAGATTTACGAGGTCCCGGAGCTGGACAAGTTCCTCGGCGACCGGCTGCGGAGCGGCCGCTGACCTCCGCCTTTCTCCCCCTCGCCTCCGAAGCGGGGGCGAGGGGCTGAGGTGAGGGGGCGTGGCGTCAAGCGGGTTGGCGCGCGCGCGAAACGGCAAGCCAGGTGCGCTCCGTCGGCGGAGCGCGCCTGGCTTGCCGTTTCGCGCGCGCGGCGCGCTTCTTGATGATCGTCACTGGCCTGGCGTAAAATTCGGCCGCACGCCCCTTGAACAGAACCTAGACTTGCGCCAGGACAATGCGCCCCATGCCGGGCGGGTCAAGTCGAGCAACTCCATCCGTAAATTTCGGGAGACGTGCCATGAGGTCCCTGGGAAGGACTTTGGTCACGACGGGCGTCTGGGCCGGCTTGCTGTTCGGTGCGGCCGCCGCCTACGTCGCGTGGCAAATCCAGATGGTGGCCGGACCGGCCGCGCCCACCCCGCAGACGTTGAGCCTCGCCGAACTGATCGCGAAGGGACCCGGCAAGAACCTCCACGTCGAGTTGACCGACGTCGCCTTTGGGCCGCCCACGGTCGAAACGCAAGGCGATCGGTGGGAGTGCGTCTGGATCCCGCTCCGCCCGGCCGGCCAGGCCAAGGCGCCCCCGGCGCCGGCCGTCCTCCTGCGGGCGAGCCGTCCCCGCGGGCAGGCCCAGCTCGACGACCTCGTCAAGCAATCGCGGCTGGCGGTGCTGGTCACGAACTCCCTGCCCCAGCGGTCCGTGTGGAAGGCCCGGCCGAGTGCGGACCTGCAGCGCACCTACCCGAAATTGGACCTCGCGAAAGTGACGTTCCTGGCCGAGCCGGACCTCGACTTCGCCGGCTTCGTCCTGACGCCCGACGTCGTCTTTGACAGGACCTCCGCCCAGATCGTCTGGGGGGTCGCCATCGGCCTGCTGTCGCTCGGGTTCTTCTGTTTGCTCCTGCGATGGTCGCAAAAGAGCGGCGCGGGGAAGAAGGCCCGGGAGGCGTGCATCCGGCCGGAGGACGAATATACGCGCGGGCGGCTGGCGGTCGAGATCCCCCAGTCCGAGCACCGCTTCAAGGCCTGGGACTGTTTCTGCCTGGCCCGGAAGTACCTCTTGTGGGCGGCCGTCCTGTTCCTCGTGGGGCTGGCGCCGATGAGCGGCGTCGCCTTCTCCCTTGACAGAGGGAGCTTCCTCTCGGCCGTCGTCTTCGCCCTGATCGGGTTGCTCTTCTTCCGCTGGGGCTGGAAGGTTGTGAAGGCGACTGTACGGCTCTACAGCCAGGGGGCGCTGCACATCGCCGTGTGCCACGGCGGCCTGCGCTGGCGCTCCCGGAGCGGGGACCGGGCGGCCCTCTGGACGGAGGTCGTGGCCGGCCAGGTGAGGCAGGTCGCCACGCGGCAGATGGGGACGGGCGCCCTGGTGGGCTACACGGGCATCTGCACCATCCTGCTCCACTCCGGCGAAACCCTGTACTTCACGAACGACACGATCACCGACTTCGTCCGCTTCGCGAGCCTCGCGCACAGCGGTCACGAGGAGACGCGCCAGCTGTCGAAGCGGCAGTTCATGAACGGCGCCCGCGGGCAAGTGTTCCCCGCGGCCCGGCCCGATCCGGTCCGCCGTTGACCACCCCGGCTGCTTTCGTCTCGCCCATTGCCATCCCCGTTGCGTTGCGGTTCACGGAACCGCGGCGCCGCGGGGCTGTCGTTTGAGCGCGTCACCCCCAACCCCAGGTGGGGTTTACAGGGGCAGAGGCCGGCGACCGGAGAAGCCCGGCACCCGGGCGTCCTCCCGCTCCGCCGTTCAGGGGGAACCACCATGAGACGCGCACGACAGTCGTTCTGGGTACTCTTCGTGTTCGGGGCCTGCGTGGGGTTGGCGCCGCAGACCGGGGGGGGCTCGCCCGGCGAAGGCCTCGTCGGGAAAGTCAAGGAGAAGGGCGGCAAGGCGGCCACGCCCGGCAAGCCGCGGCCGCTGACGGGCGAGCCGATGCTGCGGATTTACCCCGTGCCGGCCGGACAGGCCGAGGCGATCGCCACCGCCCTGCAGAAGATCTACCCGGCCACGGCCGACGTGAAGATCGCCGCCGTCGGCGCCACGCAGGTCATGGCCTACACGACCAGTCCCGAAACCCAGTTCACCATCGCCCGGCACCTCCAGCAGCTGGTGATCGAGGTCGCCCCCTTGACGACCCTCGACGCCGCCAGGACGGTGGAGTTGCTCCGAGGGATGTTCGACCGGGGCGGCGCCGGGGGCCTGTTCCTCGACGTGGACCGGGCACGCAACGCGCTGGTCCTGAGGGGGACGCGCGACCAGCTCGAGGAGATCAAGCAGGCCCTCCGCGCCCTGGGGGAGGCGCCGCCCGCGCGGACCGCCAACCTGCGCATCATCACCCTGGAGAAGGGGAGCGCCGCCACGCTCGCGGAGGCACTGCAGCGGCTGCTGCGCCAGATGCGGCCCAACCCGGTGCGCGTCGTCGTGCCGGGTCAAAAAGAGGCCCCGGCCCCGAAGCCCGGCCCTCAGCCGCCGAAGGGCGGCGCCAAGCCCGCCGACAAGGTGCCCGCCCCGGTCACCCTGACCGCCGTCGGCAACAAACTGATCGTCGGCAGTGACGACCCCCAGGTGCTGGCCCTGGCGCAGGAGTTGGTGCGCCTGCTCGTTCACACCGACGGTTCCGGCGACTTCGAGGTGATCCGCCTGCGCCACGCCAGCGCCACCGCCGTCGCCCTGACCCTCGACGAGGCCTTCAACGGGCCGCACAAATCGGAAGGCCGCGGGCCTGCGCCGCGCGCCGAACGGATTCGCGTCGTGGCCGACCCCGTGACGAACTCGCTGCTGCTCAAGGCGAGCCCGCTCGACCTGCTGACGATCCGGAGGCTGCTGGAGAAGGCGCTGGATGTCGAGGCGGCCGACGCGGCGCCGGTGGTCCAAACGCGGCTGATCGGCCCGCTGAAGCACGCCCAGGCCGCCGAGGTGGCCCAGGTAGTGCGTGCGGTCTACGGCGAGGGGGCAGCCCGCTCCGGCGCGCCGGACGCCCGGCCACGGATTGCCCTGTCGGTCGGCGTCGATGCCCGGACGAACTCGCTGGTGATCCGCGGCACGCCGGCGCTGCAGGAGGAGATCGTGGCGCTGGTGGAGCGACTCGACAAGAAGGCCCCGCCGAAATGACGCTCCGGCCGCCGCAGGGCGCGGCCGGAGCCTTCTCGGTTACGGCATGAGAGTGGCGGTCCCGGAGAAGTCGTTCCCGGGGACGGTGTCCCCGGGATAGAGCCGCAGGCGAATCTTCGTCCCCGCCGTCAGCGTGATGAGTGGGGTCGTGTACGGCACGAAGTACGTCCCGCCGGCCGGGAGCGGCGGGACCGGCTTCCAGCTTGTGACGACGGTTCCGGTGGACGTCTCGAAGCGGTAGGACCGGCCGCCGGGGTACGCCGTGGCGCTGTTGTTGTGGACCTGTCCCGTGAGCTTGTACGCGCCCCCGATCTTCGGCCCCAACGGGTGCAGGGCAGCCAGATCGACCGGGACGGGGAAGTTTCCGGACACGTCGTTGGCGGGGACGGTGTCCAGCAATACCTCGCTCGACAATGTGAGTATAATCGACAACGGCTTGGCCGGCCTGTTTACCGCCAATCATAATACCGCGATGTTCCGGCGTGGGGTGTCGTCGGGCAACCTCCACGGAGTGTTGGCCGACACCGGCGGCGAAATCACAGTCACCGATGCCCAACTCAGCGGTAATGCCAACGGCGCCACGTCAACCGGTGGCAACGTCCGGCTGGCCAATACGGATGTCGCCTTCAACACGACCGGGTTTTCTGGCGCCACGATATCTTTCGGAAACAACCGTGCGTACAGCAATGGAGGCCTCGGCACAGCTCCAACTCAAGGCGCCGTTTCCACCGACCACGGCCAAATCTAACCAGATCTAAGGGTCTCAAGACTTCGCTGTCTGACGTTCACAGCCAGGATCGAGAGCCAGAACCCCCGGGCAGCAATGCCCGGGGTATTTCTGTGGGCGTTCACGACCGGCGTATCGGCTGTGAGACCGGAGCATGGTGACTTCGCCGATGGATTTTCGTGGCTCGCGCCATTAGGGTGCAAGCGCGAGACGAGATCGATTGACGATGAATAGCGGCGGCAATGGCATGGATTGGTATCGTACGGCAGGGCCCGGTCATGATTTGAAACGCGCGATTTTGGTAGCGGCGGCCGTCATCGCATTCTTGTTTTCGAGCTGGGAACCCGTGGAGGCGGCCTCGTTCCGTCAGGGCGTCTTGGCCTTCATGCGTCAGGACTATGCGCAGGCATCGCGCGTGTTCGTTCCGTTTGCCGAGCAAGGCAATCCGGCCGCCCAGACCTATCTGGGCTTCATGTTTGAAACCGGGCGCGGGGTACCGCAAAATTATACCGAAGCGGCGATGTGGTACCGGCGCGCCGCAGAGCAGGGTGACAGCCTCGCGCAGTATTCGCTCGGCCTGCTCTACGAC
>JBBRPS010000317.1:0-11019 GCA_038227745.1 Gemmatales bacterium
CTGCAGCGCCTCGGCATCGGGGCGTGTTTCGGCCGCTCTACAACGCGCAGTTGGTGGCCGACCTGGACTCGGAGTTGATCCTCGGCTATGAGGTGTTTGCCCAGCCCAACGACAACGGCTTGCTGCCGATCATGCTCAAGCGTACCGCCCCATTGTTGGGGCACAAACTGCAGCGGGCGCTGGTGGACGCTGGCTACACCGGGGGGCAGGAGTTGACTCTGGCGGAGCAAGCGGGCGTGGCGATCCTGGGTCCGTGCGCCGGGCAGAGCAGCGACGCCAAGAAAGCGAAGTCCCCGCCCAAGCAACTGCCCAAGAGCGCGTTCACCTACGACGCCGAGCGGGACGTGTACGTCTGCCCGCAAGGGCAGACGTTGGCGTGCGTCGGGCAAAGTGCGCAGAAGCGGTCGAGCGTGGAGTTGGTGGTGGTGCAGCAGTATCGCGCTCCGCAAGGGGCGTGTCAGGCGTGCCCGCGGCAGCAGGAGTGCTGCCCGAAAAGTAAACAAGGAAGATCGCTCAGTAGAAGTGAACACGAGGGGGCCATCGACCGGCTCCGGGAACGGCTGAGCCAGCCAGAAAACAAGGAGCAGTACAAGCAGCGGGCGGCGACGGTGGAGAGACGGTTTGGCGACGGGAAGGAGCAACGCGGGCTGGAGCGGGTCAGCGGGCGCGGCCTGCAGAAAGCTCGTATCCAGTTGGGGCTGACTGTCTTACAAAACAACCTGCGCGTGCTGGGCAGGGCTATGGAGACCGCCAATAAGGAGAATGGCGATCCGCCAAGAGAACGACGGATCGCCTGAACAACTACCTGGACAAAGCTGGAAAGCCTCTCAAGCGGGCTGGAGACAGGCCCCCAACTTGCTGACAACCAATAAACCCGCTCCAGCCACCGAGAGGATGGCGTGGCGGTCAATCGATTTTGTACCTGTTCGCCTCGCGGTTCGTGCCGGGCGCCAGGTAACTCTGCGTCCAGGCCGGGCGCGGCGGCGTGCGGAAGGCGTTCAGGTCGGCCCGCCACTCCGAGTCCGACTTGCGCGTCGTGCGCGGCATCTCGAACTCGTAGTGACTGAGCAGCGGACCGGCGTAGACCATGCGATCCTTGCCGTTGTCGATGGCGATGACCAGCAGATCGATGTTGCCGACGCCCTGGTGCAGCACACAGCCTGGATCGCTCACCACCGGCGATGGCACGTTGGTGTGGACGTCCGCGACGAGAGCGTCCCACTTCTCCGAGTCGGCGCGGTCATAGGTGTAAAACAACCCCGGATACCAGCCGGTGTAACGGCGTGGCCCGCCGCAGCCAAAGGCCACCTGCACCTCCTCCAGGAACTTCGTCTCGTCCCTGGTCATCTCCTGCTGCGCCAGTTCTTTCTCCGCGATGGTCTTGAGGGTCGTCATGGTCGTGGCGAAGCGGCGCAGAAAATCGACCTGCTGCTTCTGCAGACCCCCTGTGGCGATCGACGGAGCGCAAGATCGACCGATGGGCGGGGCTGATCACCGAGTCGTTCCGCTTCCTGCTGCGCAAGCAGACGCTCGTGGAGCGCATCCAGATCGACCCGGCGACGTTCGCAATCGCGCTGTACGACGCCGGCGGCGCGGCGCTGAGCCGGCAGCGGCTGTCGGAGGGCGAGAAGCAGATTTTCGCGATCTCGCTCTTGTGGGGCCTGGCGCGGGCGTCGGCGCGGCCGCTGCCCGCGGTCATCGACACGCCGATGGCGCGGCTGGACTCGGCCCACCGGCGGCACCTGGTCGAGCGCTACTTCCCGAACGCCAGCCACCAGGTGCTGGTGCTGTCCACCGACACGGAGGTGGACCGCGAGTATTACGAACTGCTGCGGCCGGCGGTGGCGCGGGCGTATCACCTGACCTACGACGAGAAGTTGCGGCGGACGGTCGGTGAGGAAGGGTACTTCTGGCGGGGGTGACCGGCGAGCGGCCGGGGTAAACCCGGCCGGTCCCCCACGGCGGGGGCAAGCCCCGCCGCTCGCTGGACCCGAGGAGACGTGCCATGAGCCTCAAGCAGATCCGCCTCTCGTCCCAGGCCAGCGACCAGCTCATCCGCCTCAAGACGAAGACCGGCATCGGCCAGTGGAACGTCCTCTGCCGCTGGGCCTTCTGCCTCTCCCTCAAACAGCCCACGCCGCCCGCGCCCATCGACGCCCCCGCCGACAGCAACGTCGAAATGTCCTGGCAGATCTTCGGCGGCGAGGCCCAGGAACTCTACCTCGCCCTCCTCAAGGAGCGCTGCCGCCGCGATGGCCTTGCCACCTCCGAAGACATCCTGGCCCGCCAGTTCCGCCTCCACCTCCACCGCGGCATCAGCTACCTCGCCGCCCCGCAGACCGTCCGCGCCGTCGGCGACCTCGTCCGCCTCGCCGCGGCAGGGCAGGGGGGGTAGGGTATTACCCCTTTTCCCATCCCCTCAGTCTCCTGAGTCGCCGCGCCGGAAAAAGCATGGCCCCCTGCAACGGGCGGCGTGCGGTCCGTATAGTAGCGCTGGGCCGCCGTCGGCGGACCGCAACCGTTACTTCGCCTGTCCCCTTCCCAGTCGAGGAGGTTCGTGGCCATGAGGCACGGCAAATGGCTTGGCCTGGCGGCGGTGGCGCTGGCGTTCTTCGCCGGCCCCGCGCACGCCCAGACGACGCTGCGCTACAAGTTCAAGGATGGCGAAAAGCTCCACTACGTCATGGACCAGGACATCAAGATGACCATGAACGTCGCGGGCATGGACATCGAGATGAAGATGAAGCAGGGCATGGACATGAACTGGGACGTCCAGAAAGTGGACGACCAGGGCAACGCCCGCGTCCGCGTGAAGTTCGGCCGCGTCAAGATGTCCATGGAGAGCCCGATGGGCAACGTCGAGGTCGATTCCAACGCCAAGGGCGAAGACCCCGAGGGACCGCTCGGCAAAATCTTCGGCCAGCTCGTCAAGGCGATGGCCGCCATGGAGATGACGTTCACCATGGCCCCCGACGGCGAGATGAAGGACGTCGAGATCTCCGAGGAGGCCCTCAAGAAGATCAAGGCCATCCCGGGCGCCGACAAGTTCGGGGGCGACGCGCTCAGCCCGGACGGCCTGAAGAAGATGATCGGCGGCGGCATGGTCCTGCCGAAGGGCAAGATCACCCAGGGCAAGACCTGGACGCAGAAGCTGGCCATGAAGATGCCCTTGGGCAAGGTGTCCGGCACGACGAAGTTCACCTACGAGGGCCAGGTCGAGAAGGACGGCAAGAAGCTCGAGAAGATCGCGGTCAAGCCGGAGTACAAGGTCGAGTCCGACCCGGACGCGAAGGTCCAGATCAAGGTCAAGGGGCAGAAGGACAAGGGTTACGCCTACTTCGACGCCCAGGCCGGCCGTCTGGTCGAGACGACGAACCTGGGCACCATGGAGCTGGAGCTGGAGATCGGCGGCATGGCCCTCACGCAGAACATCCAGCAGAACCTTACCCTGCGGCTGCGCAGCCGCAAGAGGTAGAGGGCGGAAAGCCGAACTTCAAAATCCGAAGAAGAAAATCCCCAACGCGAAACCGGCTGTTGAGGAATGTCTTCTTCGGATTTTGAAGTTCCCGCGCAGCGGATCAGACGGCCACCGCGGCCGCCCGTTCGCGGCGCTTCGGGCTGCGGCGCGGGGCCGGGGTGGGGGCTTTCTCCTCCACCGCCTCGACCAGCAGCAGGCGGTAGCGCAGCAGGCCGCCGACCGCGGCGGCCAGCAGCTTCGGGCTCACGGCCGGCGTGAACTCCTCGTCCGCGGTCCGCTTCGTCCACTGCCGCGGCGTCGTCGCCCGGTGGTCGTAGCTCAGGATCAGGTAGCGCACGAACGTCCCCCACCACACCTCGTCCGCCCGGCCGAACTTCGTCTGCAGGTGCCGGCGCGCCCGCTCCACGCGCTCCTCGTCGTGGGTGAGCGCCTCCCAGAAGGTCGCCGGCACAGTGTTGCCGTGCTCGCTCACGTCGAGCGCCGTAACCAGGCAGCCGTTCGTCGCCCCGTCGCCGAACTGCCGGGCCACGGGCGTCAGGCCGGTCGCCAGGAACGACAGCTCGAACTCATGGGCCAGGGTGGAGATGAACTCGTGGTTCTTCATGGAGCCCTCCGGGGTCGAGGTGGTGGCGGGGACCGTCACGCGGCGGTTCCCCTTCAACGGCGTATTATACGCACGCCGGCCGCCGAGACCCAACCCGGCACGGGCAGCGGGCAGCGACGCATCCTCGTCAGAGCAGCGCGACGAACGCGGCGACGGTCAGGCCGGCGTCGCGGATGAGCGAGCGAAGGGTCCCCGGCTTCACCGCCTTGTTCCCATGAACCGGGACGGCGAGCGGCTTGGGCCAGCCTTTTTTGACCAGGACATGGTGCGACCCACGGATGCGGGCGAGGGTGAAGCCCACCTTCCCGAAAGCCCGGACGGCGTCCTTGCCGTTGACGGCGGGGAGTTTAGGCATGGACGAGGACCGTGTGGGCGATGGCGCCGGCCGGCTTGCGGAGCGGCTTGCGCCAGGGGATGGGCAGGCCGCTTTCGACGCAGACCTCAAGGACGGCCTCCAGGGCTTCGATGATGTTCGCCAGCGCTTCGTCCTCCGTCTCGCCCTGACTCACGGCGCCGGGGAGGGTGGCGACCAGGCACGAGAAGCCACCCACCTCCTTTTCGGGCACGAGGTAGACGGGGCATTCGTAGACGGAAACCGCCTCGCCCGGAGCGGCGGGTGCGACGGACGGCCCGAGGGCGGCGGCACGCGGCGCTCGGGTTTTCACAGCGCGGGAGGGCGAGGCGATCGTGCGGGTGCTCCCCGACGGGGTTTTGGAGTTTCGGGTTTTCACCATGGCATGTTCTCCCCGAGGGGCGCTCTTTTCATCCTCCGTCCGCAGGGACTATTCTACCGGCGGGATGGCAGACGGACCAAGGCGGGAAGGATTTGACGGGGCGGTCGCCTGGAGCTTCAGGCCGGCACACATTCCGGCGCATGCCGTTTTCCGGTCAGGGCTTGCGTCTGCGGCAGTTAATTAAACATAAGAACTATTATCGGACGTTTGTCCCTGGGATAAGCGACCGGCCGAGTCTCTGATGGCAACTCGGGCCGGATCGCCGCAGCCGCTCCACAACGTCCGATAATGTACATTATGTTTAATTAATTGCCGCCCATTGCCCGCCGCCCTGTGTCGCTCCGGGCCCCAGGGGAGTCTGCCGGTAGGGCGGCGGCGGGGGCTTTCGCGGACGGCGGAAGGCGGGCGGTCGCGGCGTGTGAGGGAAGGGCTGTCGCTTTTTCCTTGCGTTTCACGGAGGACCTCCCGGGGCAATTCATCGGCCTGGCGGACAGATCCTTGCAGGCCCCGGAAGCCCTCACGCAGCCACCGCAAAATTTCGCCAACCGATCTGAACAACTGAGCTTGACCGGGAACGCCTGTTTAGTGATTCTACGTACCTCTATCATCCACAAGCCGAGGCTTGCCCACGCAGAGGCAGGCTCGCGGACCGAGGGCGAGGAGCGATGGCCCGCGTCTTCTTCACCACCAACCTGCAACGGCACGTGCCCTGCCCCCCGGGCGCGGCGCACGGGGCCACGGTCCGCGAGGTGCTCGAGGCGGTCTTCGTCGCCAACACCGCCGCCCGCGGCTATGTCCTCGACGATCAGGGCGCCCTGCGCAAGCACATGCTCGCGTTCGTCAACGGCGAGCAGGTCCGTGACCGCCTCGGCCTGTCGGACCCGGTGGCAGCGGGGGACGAGGTCCACATCATGCAGGCCCTGTCGGGAGGCTGACCCGGCGAGTGGCGGGGCTTTTCAAGGAAGAAGGGGACCACGATGGGCGAGCGACTTTACCTGGCAACGCGCAAGGGGCTGTTCACCGCCGAGCCGGCTGGCTCCGGCTGGGCCATCACGGCGGCCGCCTTCCTGGGCGACAACGTCCCGATGGTCCTGCCCGACCGGCGCGACGGCGCCCTCTACGCCGCGCTGGAGCACGGCCACTTCGGCGTCAAGTTGCACCGCTCGCGCAACGGCGGGCAGACCTGGGACCAGGTCGCGACGCCGACCTACCCGAAGATGCCCGAAGGCGTCGAGGACCGCGACCCGTCGGGCCGGCTCATCCCGTGGAAGCTCGAACACGTTTGGGCGCTGGAGCCCGGACTGGCCGGGGAACCGGGCGTGCTGTGGTGCGGCACCATCCCCGGCGGCCTGTTCCGCTCCGGCGACGGCGGCGCCTCGTGGGACCTCGTCCGCCCGCTCTGGGACCACCCGGGGCGCAAGCAGTGGTTCGGCGGTGGGGCCGACCTGCCCGGCATCCACTCCGTCTGCGTCCACCCTCGAGACGGCCGACGCCTGGCCCTGGGCGTCTCGTGCGGCGGCGTCTGGGTGACCGCCGATGGCGGCGACACCTGGGACTGCCGCGCCGACGGCATGTGGGCCGCCTACATGCCGCCCGACCGCAAGCACGACCCGAACATCCAGGACCCGCACCGCGTCGTGCAGTGCCGCGCCGAACCGGACTGCCTGTGGGCGCAGCACCACAACGGCGTCTTCCGCACCACCGACGGCGCCGCCTCGTGGCGCGAGGTCACCGGCGTGCCGCCCTCGGCGTTTGGCTTCGCCGTCGCCGTCCACCCGCACGACCCCGACACGGCCTGGTTCGTGCCCGCGATTAACGATGAGCGCCGCATCCCGGTCGGCGGCCGCGTCGTGGTGGCCCGGACGCGCGACGGCGGTCGCACCTTCGCCGAGCTGCGCCGCGGTCTGCCCCAGGAGCACGCCTACGACCTGACCTACCGCCACGCCCTCGACATCGATGACGCTGGCCGGTGCGTGGCCTTCGGCAGCACGACCGGCTCGGCGTGGGTGTCGGACGACCAGGGAGACACGTGGCGGGCGCTCGGCGAGCACCTGCCGCCGGTCTACTGCGTGCGCTTCGCCTGAGAGGCATTGGTAAACCCACCCCTCGCAGGGGGTGGGCTCGAACTGCCTGCGGGCGGCGGCAGCTCAAAGCCGCCCAATCGCGATGGGGGATGTATCCATGCACAACGGCAAGAACGGCGTCAAATCGGTCCCGGACGGCTTCCACAGCGTGACGCCGCACCTGGTGGTGCGCGGCGCCGCGGCGGCCATCGAGTTCTACAAGAAGGCGTTCGGCGCCACGGAAGTCATGCGGATGACCATGCCGGACGGCAAGGCGGTGGGGCACGCGGAAATCAAGATCGGCGACTCGCTGATCATGATCGCCGACGAGTTCCCGCAGTGCCAGTCGCCGCAGGCGCTCGGCGGCTCGCCGGTGACGCTCGGCCTGTACGTCGAGGACTGCGACGCGGTCTTCCAGCGGGCCGTCGCCGCCGGCGCCCAGGTCCGCATGCCGCCGGCGGACATGTTCTGGGGCGACCGCTACGGCCAGGTGACCGACCCGTTCGGCCACATCTGGTCGATCGCCACGCACAAGGAAGACGTCGCGCCCGAGGAGATGGGCCGGCGGGCGCAGGCGGCGTTCGCCCAAATGGGCGCGGGCTGTCAGGAGCCGGCCAAGGTGTAGTCGTCCGCGGGGCGGGGCGCGACCGTCGCGCCCTGCCCCCCTGCCCTGGCGGGTGAGCGCGGTTCAGCGACGGACAACGGGCGGCGGACAAATATCATGTCCCCATGCATGCACCCGCGAACCTCACCCAGCACCGCCTCCGGGCCGGCATGGTCGGCCTGGGCATGATTTTCGACGACACCTACCGGCCGCTGTTCGAGCGCCTGCACGCCGACGGCCTGTACCGCCGGGACCTCGGCCTGGTCGAGGTCGAGCTGGCCGCCGTCGCCAGCCGCACCGGCAGCCGCGCCGAGCGCTACCGCCAGGCGGCCGCCAGCCGCGTCGCCGACTTCGTCAGCTTCGCCGGGCCCGACGCCGTCCCGCAACTGCTCGAGTCCGGCGTGGACGCCGTCTGCGTCGCCACGCCCGACGACCGCCACTTCGAGCCGGCCCGGCTGGCCCTGGAAGCCGGCAAGCACGTCCTGATCGAGAAGCCGTCCGTGATGCGGCTGCAGGAACTGGACGCGCTGGACGCGCTGGCCCGCATGCACGGCGTGCTGGCGAAGGTCGTCTACCACAAGCTCGCCGACCCCGACCACAAGAAGCTGCGCACGCACGTCGCCGACGGCGTGCTGCGCCACGTCAACAACGGCTACTGCTCACTGCTGGAGCCAAAGCAGATCAGCGGCAGCCAGTTCGCCGAGTGGATCACCGGCCGCAACCCCGGCACCTACGTCGCCGTCCACTACATCAAGCTGATCGACTTCACGTTCGCGCTGCCGGGGGAGTCCCACGGGGTGCGACCCGTGGGCTTGTGGCGCCTGGCGCGCGTCACCGCCACCGGCCAGCGCGGCATCGTCGCCCCCGCCGATGGCCCGACGTGGGACTCGGTCCAGTTGCAGATGGTCTACGCCTACCCCGACGGCCGCGAGGCCGCGTTCGACCTCCACACGAGCTGGGTTACGCCCGACAACTTCCCCGGCTACGTCGAGCAGGAGGTCCAGTTCCGCTTCGACAACGGCGTCTGGAACGCCCATCAACGGAAGCGCGGCGTCGAGGTGACGGTCGAGGGCCGCACGCCGGCCGAGATGAAGATCACGCCCAACCACCATTACAACGGCACGTTCCTGGAGCCGTGGGGCGAGCGCAGTCAGCGCGGCTACGGCGTCGAGATCCTTCAGAAGTTCTTCGAGGAAGTGGCGTTCGTGGAGCACGGCGGCCCCCCTGCCCTGCGCGGCGAACGCCTGGAGCGAGTGCGGTGTCTGTCGTACAACGACGTGTCGGCCGACCGCAACACCGTGGCGGTGGTGCAGGCGCTGGAGGCGATTTTGCAGCGGCACGCGGCCGGCCGGCCGGGTAGCATGGTGGAGGTCAACGGCCCCGCCGGCGGCCTGGTGCTGTACACGCCCGGGCAGGCCGAGCCGGCGGTGCTGTACCCCGGACGGGTGTGACGATGGACGACAAGCGACTGGTGAAGGTCAGCAAGTACCTGAGCAAGCACCTGCGGCACGAGCCCGAACGCCTGGGCCTGACCCTGCAGCCCGGCGGCTGGATCGAGGTCGAGAAACTGCTGACGGCGTGTGCAGGGAACCGCTTCCCCGTCAGCCGCGCCGAGCTGGAAGAGGTCGTGGACCGCAGCGACAAGAAGCGCTTCGCGTTCGACGAGACGGGCGCGCGCATCCGCGCCAGCCAGGGCCACAGCGTCGAGGTCGATCTGCAGCTGGAGCCGGTCGAGCCGCCCGAGGTGCTGTACCACGGCACGGGCCACGGCAGTGCGGCGACGGTGCGGAGTACGGGCCTGAGCAAGATGGCGCGGCACCACGTCCACCTGTCGGCGGACGTGGAGACGGCGACGAAGGTGGGGGCGCGGCACGGCCGGCCGGTGGTGTTCGCGGTGGACGCCGCCGCGATGCGCAAGGACGGGCACACCTTCTACCGCTCCGCGAACGGCGTGTGGCTCGTGGACAACGTGCCGCCGCAGTACCTGCATTTACGGTGAGTCGAACTGAGGATCAAAGTGCGATGACATCCCCCCTGCACCACCCCGACGAACCCTCCTCGAACGCCGCCCGCGACCGCGCCGCGCAATACGAGCCGCGCTCGCTGCGCACCTATACCCCGACGCAGGCGGTCCTGGCACGCAGTGCGGGGATCTACCACTGGACGCCCGAAGATCGCCGCCTCTACGACTTCACCTCCGGCGTGCTGGTCGCCAACCTGGGACACAACGTCTATTCCTGGCTGCGCCGCCACGGCGACTACATGGGCTGGTCCAAAGCCGAATGGGACCCGGAGAAAGACGAGGCCGCCGGCCGGCTCTCCCGGGCCGGCTTCTTCATGGCCCTGCCCATGACCGCGTACAACGCCGTCACCCCCGTCGAGGTCGAGGCCAGCCAGCGCCTGGTCGAACTCCTCCAGAGCCGTCCCGGCGGGGGCCGCCTGGAGCAGGTGATGTGGGCCGCCTCCGGCTCGGAGGCGATTCAGAAGGCGCTGTGGGCCGCCCTGGCCCGCGACCGGGCGCGCGAGATGATCGTGGCGACGCGTCACGGCTTCCACGGCAAAAAGGGCCTGGCCGGCGCCGTCACCGGCAGCGAGACCGACCGCGACCGCGACCCGCGCGTGCGCTTCATCACCTTCCCCACCACGGAATGCGCCGATGTCAGCCTGCGCGACCGGCCGTTCGACGCCACCCCCTACCGCCGCGAACTGGAAGCGCTGAAGCAGCAGTTCGGCCGGCGCCTGAGCGTGCTGATCACCGAGCCGTACCTGGGCGGCGGCGGCTCGTACCACCCGCCGAAGGGCTACCTGCAAGCACTGCAGGAGTTCTGCCGCGCGAACGACCTGGTGTTCATCCTCGACGAGGTGCAGTCGAACTTCGGGCGGACGGGCGACCTGTTCGCGTACGAGACGTACGGGCTGGAGCCGGACGTGGTGGTGCTGGGCAAGGGGCTGGGCAACGGCGTGCCGGTAGCGGCGGCGGTGGGGCGGGCGGACGTGTTCGGCGGCCTGGACTACGGCGAGGGCTCGGACACGTGGAGCGCCAACCCACTGTGCTGTGCCGCGGTGCTGGCGACGCTGGACGAGTTCGCGGCCCGCGACGTGCTGGGGCCGTGTCGGCGAGCGTCGGCGGTGATCGAGGAGGGCCTGGTGCGGCTGAAGGAACTGCCGTTCGTGGCGGCGGTGCGCGGCGAGCGCGGCGGCATGGTCTGGGGCGTGGAGATGTGCGACCACGTCGGGCGGAGCGCCGCCGAGTGGGCGAACGCGGCGGTGCTGGCGTGCTACCGCGGCGCGGACGGCGGCGACGGGATCCATTTGCTGGGGGCGCTGGCGAAGAAGGTGCTGCGGATCGCGCCGCCGCTGGTCATCACCGAGGAGGAGGCGCGCGTGGCGCTGGCGCTGATGCACCGGCTGCTGGCGGCGCTGGTGCCGGTGGGACGCCTCGCAGGGGCGGGGGCGCGCTGACCCCCCTGCCCTTCTCGTGAACCCATCTCGATTAGCCGCGAGCGGTGAGCCAGATCCCGCTGCGCGGGGGGCGA
>JBBRPS010000318.1:0-10929 GCA_038227745.1 Gemmatales bacterium
CCCTCTTTCTTTAGCGCCTCCCGCGTGGGGGCCAGGGAAAGAAAGAGGGAAAGCGGCGCCGAGCGCCGCACTCCAAAGCACGCCCCCCAGATGCAACGCGGGCTGAACGAACGCGCTTTAGCCATGCGGGACCCAGTAATGAAGCCCACGGGGGGCAACCCGTGGGCTTTTCCGTTCCTGACTCCTGACTCTCATCCCTTCGACTTGGCGGCGCGTTCCGGCCGCAGCGAGCGGACGACGGTCCCGGCCTGCCACATCTCGCTGTCGGCGACGACCTTCAGCTCCTTCTCGAGCTGCTCGCGGTAGTCCTTGCGGCTGTTGGACTCCAGCACGCGCCGCGTCTCGTCGCCGGCGGCGACGCGCTCGTACAACTCCTCGAAGACGGGCCGGGCGGCGTCGCGGAAGCGCTTGAACCAGTCCAGGGCACCGCGCTGGGCGGTGGTCGAGCAGTTGGCGTACATCCAGTCCATGCCGTTCTCGGCGATGAGCGGGTAGAGGCTCTGCGTCGCCTCCTCGACCGTCTCGTTGAACGCCTCCGACGGCGAGTGGCCGTGCTCGCGCAGCACCTCGTACTGCGCCAGCCACAGGCCGTAGATCGCTCCCATGAGCACGCCGCGCTCGCCAGTCAGGTCGCTGAAGACCTCCTTCTGGAAGGTCGTCTCGAACAGGTAGCCCGAGCCGATGGCGATGCCGCACGCCAGGCAGCGGTCCAGCGCCCGGCCGGTGGCGTCCTGGTGGACGGCGTAGCTGGCGTTGATGCCCTTGCCTTCGAGGAACAGCCGCCGCACCGTCGTGCCCGAGCCCTTGGGGGCGACGAGGATGACGTCGATGTCCTTCGGCGGCACGACGCCGGTCTGGTCGCTGTAGACGATACTGAAGCCGTGCGAGAAGTAGAGTGCCTTGCCGGCGGTCAGGAGCGGCTTGAGGGCCGGCCAGTACTCCTTCTGGCCGGCGTCGGAGAGGAGATACTGGATGATCGTACCGCGGCGGCCGGCTTCCTCCAGGGAGAACAGCGTCTTGCCGGGGGCCCAGCCGTCCTGCTGGGCCAGGTCCCAGCCGCGGCCCTTGTCGCGCAGGCCGACGATGACGTTGACGCCGTTATCCTTCAGGTTGAGCGACTGGCCGCGCCCCTGCACGCCGTAGCCCAGGACGGCGACCGTCTCGTTGCCGAGGATGGCCTTGATCTTCTCCGGCGGGTAGTCCGCACGCTCGACGACGGTTTCCTTGTTGTCGCCGATCTGAATCTGCCGCATGGTGTGAGTCCCTCGGTGAAAACCACCATTGTAGGAAAAACGCGCCCACGGGTTGCAACCCGTGGGCTTGTTCTCCCTCTCTCTGTCTTTTTTTCGTGTTTTTCGTGTATTTCGTGGTTCCCCTCTTATACTGCGTAATGACTTCACGCGCCCGTGCGACGGAAGGATCTTGCCATGTCCCCCTCACTCAGCGGTGTCCGCGGCCCCCGGCTGTGCCCCGTGTGCGACGTCGAGCTCCAGGCGTGCTGGCCGTTCCGCCAGGACGACCGCCACTGCTCCCTGTGCGGCCAGAGCATCCTCCGCCTGGAGGTCTCCCCCGCCGCCCCCGACGGCACGGTCTGGCTCTACCGCGGTGCCCCGTACGGCGTCCTCGTCCGCCTGGTCTGGCAGCGCGGCCTGGAGGGCCGGCCCGAGAAGCGCCAGCCCCTGCGGCCCACCCTCGACTTCCGCCGCTGCGTCGCCCGCTTCGGCGCCCACCTCGTCACGCGCCTCGACTTCGGCCTCGAAGAGATCTTCGACCCCGAGGCGCCGCCCGAGGTCGTCAGCGCCCGCCTCGTGCCGCACTTCCACGACTTCGAGCGCATGGAGCTGCCGTCGCAGGGGATCCCCGGCGAACTCGTCCTCGCCTCCCACGCCGGGACGGAGAAGCGCGCCGCCCGGCTTCTGCCCCAGCTCTTCGACCCCGTGCCGGAGTGCCTCGACCCCAGCGTCACCTACCACGACGGCGTCTGGCAGATCCAGCACAGCGAGACGGCAGTCGTCATCCCCGTGCGCCTCGCCGTCCCCGTGGCGCAGTGGGTCCTCGGCGCGGGCGGCAACCTCGAAACCAGCACCGCGACCCAGGTGACCCTGGAGGGGCTCGCCGCGCCCGTCCTCCTCGAACCGGACCGGCCGCACGACGTCAAGCTGCGCGTCCACGGCGGCGGCTGGGGCGCCGGCGAGATGAAGCGCTTCTCGTTCCTGCTGCCCCGCACCGGCCTGCCGCCGTGGGCGCTGCTGGGCGCGGTGGCGCTGGTGCCGGGGGGCAAGCTGCAGGTCATCGGCGGCAACCCGCAGGTCGTGCAGGTCCGTCCCGGCCGCGTCGCCCCGCTGAGCTTTGCGCTCGCCGCCACCGAGCCGGTCGCGGCCGCGCCGGCCCCGCCGCCCCAGGCCCCGCCGCCACCGCCCGTCTCGGCGGGCGTGACTTCCTGGGACCTGGAAGTCCCCGACGAGGAAGACCACTTCACCCTCCTGTCCGTACACGACGCGCCGGAGAACGGTATCACCGTCGTCGGCTACACGGTCCACCAGGGGCCGCGCGAGCCAGGCGCGGCGACCGACCCTCACGTCGTCCCCGAAGGGGTGACCTGGCTGCGCGTGGTACGGCCGCGGCCCGACGAACTGCCGTGGCTCATCCCGCCGCTTGGCGCCGGCGGCGCCCCCGACCGCCTCGACCTCGAGGTGGACACCACGCAGCTCGACCGCGACCGCTGCAACGGTGCCCTCCTCAAGGGCTCCGTCGAGCTGGTCGATTCGCGCCACCGCCGCTGGTACTGCGACGTCCACGCCACCGTCAGCCGGGCGCCGCGGCTCCCGAGCTACGTGGCGTTTGACTGGGGCACGACCAACTCCTGCGCCGCCTACGGCAAGACCGCCACCATCGGCGAGAAGCCCGTGTCGATCTCCTTCGACGAGGAGCAGAAGAGCACGCCGGAGCTGTTCCCCTCCGACATGTATTTCGAGGACCTGAGCGATCCGCACCATCCGGTCTTCTACCTGGGCCACGACGCCGGCCGCAAGGCGCGCGCGCACCCGGAGTGCTGCCTGCGCAGCGTCAAGCGCAAGTTCCAGTTCCTCGAGCGCGTGTTTGTCATGGACGAGCATGGTCGCGGCCACACCTACGCCACCGCCGAGCTGGCCCACCTCGTGCTGCGCAAGCTGCTCGCGCTGGCGGAGAACACGCTGGGGCAGGAGATCCACAACCTCGGCCTGACCTTCCCGACGAAGTGGTCGGCGCGGGTGCGGCACAGGCTGGAGGCGGTCACGCGCGAGCTGACCGAGGAACTGCAACGCGAGCGCAAGCCATTCCGCATCACCATCCTGCCGCCGACGATCGACGAGGCCAACGCGGTAGCGATCAACCTGATCACGTCGGACCACGGCCAGGAGCACCTGCCGGAGACGTTCTACCTGGTGGCGTACGATTTCGGCGGCGGCACCGTGGATACGTCGGTGCTCAAGGTCTACCTGCCCGAGGACGCCAGCAAGATGCGGACGGAGTACATCGGCCTGGGCGGCCGTGGCGACTTCGGCGGCGACGATGTAACGCGCGCGGTGATGAGCTGCCTGCACCAGCGCATCGGCGCCGCCCTGCAGCGGCGGCCGCTGCTGGACACGAAGACGGGCCGGCCGCTGCGGCTGCTGGACCTGCCGGTGCGGCCCGACGGCGAGCCGCTGCGCGCCGGCGATCGGGCGGCGGCGCACTGGTACGGCCTGGGGCGCAAGAACTGGGACGCGCTCTGGAAGATCGCGGAGCTGATCAAGATCGACCTGTGTGTGGAGACGGCGGCCGCCGCGGCGCCCCCGCCGGCCCCCGCGCCGCAGGCCCCGCCGGCGGTGACGGCCCTGTCGGGGGCGTCCCTGTCGGGGGCGCCCGGGGACTTCTCGCTGGAGTCCTACGTCGAGGAGGAAGAGCGGCAGCTGCAGCAGGCGGGCGAGAACCACCCCGTGACGGACCGCCTCAAGCCGCGCCTGGCGGAGATCTCGTGCCGGGTGCAGCTCGACCCGGGGCCGGGCGACGTCGGCGCGACCGAGGCGGAGCGGCAGCTCGACAAGGTGCTCGACTCACTGGACGGCGACAGCCGCAACGCCTTCTTCCGCGAGCTGCGCTTCACGCTGGACGAGGCGTGCGACCATCCGCTGGACGACGTCTACGAGACGAACGGCGGCGAGCGCTACACGGTGCGGCAGCGGGTGGACGACACGGTCCGCGAGCTGGAGGCGCAGTGCCGCAACCACAACATCAAGCCGGACATCATCGTACTGGCCGGCGGCGGCTCGCGGCTGCCGCTGGTCGCCGAGCGGCTGCGCCACTACTTCCAGTCGAACCAGGACCTGCTCGCGTACAACAAGGAGAAGGATTTCCTGAAGCGGCGCGTGGCGCACGGGATGGCGAGTTACCTGGCGCTGCGACAGCTGATCGACCTGGACCACCAGCTGGCGCGGTCGGTGGACGTGATCCACCACCCGCTGGTGCTGCAGCGCGTGGTGATCGAGAAGCGCATGGCGCGCCAGGTGGCGCAGGTGATCGTGCCGGTCGGCGCCCCGCTGAACGACCCGGACAAGGCGCACCCCTTCGGCTTCGCGGCGGCGCAGGTGCGGGGCGGGGCGGGGGGGCGGCGGCTGCCGCTGTTCATCAGCGACTGGCGGCGCGGGCCGCTGGAGTTCGGCTACTTTGATCTGGGCGGGGGGGCGTCGGCGGCGCTGCCCCACGCCGAGGGGGCGACGTACGAGGCCGAGGTGCGGCTGCACGGGCCGAAGCGGATCGAGATGACGGTGCGCCACGCGGGGCGGGCGTACGGGCCGCTCGTGCTGGTGCCGACCGTGCCCGACCCGGAGGCGGTGCTGCAGAGCGAGGACCCGCTGGCGGCGAGCGAGGGGCAAGCCGGCCGGTGAGGATCAGAAGCCGAAGATGGACCGCGGGTGGGGTAAACGCAAAGGGTGATCCGGGGAAATGAAACGAGGCGGATGCCATGAACGCCGACGACAATCCGATCCCTCCATCTCCTAACGGGGACGATGAGGTGCGCGAGTTCTACGCTCGTGCCAGACGGGAACCCACGGAGGAAGACCTTCAGGCGTATATGCAGATCGACGACGCCGTCCCGTTGGCGGGGTTGATCGAAGAGCTGGAGGAAATCCAGCGCCAGGAGACGGCCGCGAGGAAACAAGGATGAGCGAAGGCGGCGAGCCCGGGCACGCGGTGTGACCCTTCGGTCATGCCGCCGCCAGCCCGTACAGGTGGAACGACGCATTCAACATGCTCACCGTCGTCGCCGCGCCGTCCCGCACCACGACTGAAATGCCGCAGTTGTCCAGGGTCACCTGCCGCGCCTGGTCCGGCGTCAGCCCCAGCAGGCCCGCCAGGTACGTCCGGTTGACGACGTGGTGCGCCACCACCAGCAGCGATTCCCCCTCGTGGACGGTCAGCAACTCTTCCATGACCGCACGGGCACGCTGGTAAACCTCGCCGAACGACTCGCCGCCCGGGTAGCCGAACTGCCCCGGCGTCGCCAGGAAACGTTCGTAGGCCTCGGCGTCGCGTCGGCGGATCGACTCCCAGTCGAGCCCTTCCCAGTTGCCGACGTCGCACTCGGTCAGCCCCTCGACCGGCCACGGCGTCAGGCCGTGCGGCGCCGCGATGATCCCCGCCGTCTCGGCCGCGCGCAGCAGCGGACTGCAGAAGCAGAAGTCGATGGGGCGGACGGCGAGGAGGTCGCGCGTCATCTCCGCCTGGCGGACGCCGAGCCGCGCCAGCGGCGGGTTGTGCCTGCGGCCCTGCAGCCGCGCCGGTCGCGCCAGGTTGGCCTCGGTGGCGCCGTGCCGGATGAGGTACATGGTCGTCTTCATGAGGGCCTCCCTGCCTCCGTGCCGGCGCGGTTCGCGGAGCCGCACCTGCACCTTCTATCCCCGCCCCGCCGCCAGGAGCGCCGCCACCCGCGCCGCCTCCACCAGGCCCGAACCGTCGGCGACACCGCGGCCGGCGATGTCGTAGGCGGTGCCGTGCGCCACGCTCGTCCGCACCAGCGGTAGGCCCACACTGATATTGACCGCACGCAGGTTGCTCAACAGCTTCAACGCGATGTGCCCCTGGTCGTGGTACATGGCCACCACGCCGTCGAACTCGCCGGCCCGGCCGCGCAGGAACAGCGTGTCGCTCGGCCACGGCCCGCTGGCGTCGATGCCCTCCGCCTGGGCCGCCGTCACCGCCGGCCGGATCAGCGTCTCCTCTTCCTCGCCGAACAGGCCGCCGTCGCTCGCGTGCGGGTTCAGCGCCGCCACGCCCAGGCGCGGCTTCCGTCCCAGCAGCCGTGCCATCATGCCGTCCAGCAGGCGCGTCTTCTCCAGCACCGCCGCAGTCGAGAGGTGCTGGAACACGTCGCGCAGCGCCATGTGCAGGGTGACGTGGATCACACCCAGGCCGTTCGGCACCTCCGGCCCGCGCGCGTACAGCATCATGGCGAACTCGCGCGTGCCGGTGCGCTCGGCCAGGATCTCCGTGTGCCCGGGGTAAAGCAGGCCCGCCGCCCGCAGGCCCTCCTTGTGCAGCGGCGCCGTGACGATGCCGTCCGCCGCCCCGGCCATCGTCAGGTCGATGGCCGTGCAGAGGAAGTCGTAAGCGGCCCGACCCGCCGCCGCGGTCACGCGCCCCGGCTCCACGCCGCCCAGGTCCTGCGTGCTGCCGGCGAGGCAGGGCACGACCGCGGCGGACGCCTCGGCAGCAGCGGGGCGCTGCACCGGCACGACCTCCGCGGACGAGTTGACCAGACGCAAGGCCCGGCGCATCCAGGCGGGGTCGCCGACCACGACCGGCCGGCAGACCTCGCAGAGACTCGGCCAGGCGCGGGCGATCACCTCCGGCCCGATGCCGGCCACGTCTCCCATCGTCAGCAGCAACCGCGGGCTGCGATTCATCGAGGTTCTTTCCTGTCGAGCGTCGCGGCGCTATCGAGTGGGCGTTGCTGGGTGACAGGCGCCCATCTCATACCCGAGGCCGCCGGATTGTACAAGAGCGCCTGCCCGCCCCGCCTACTTCTTCTCCGGGATCAACTCCAGACACACCAGCCGCTCATTCCCGCGGACGTACAGCAGCCCGTGGGCCAGGATCGGCGCCGCCCAGCACGGGTACTCCAGCAGCGGCTCGTTCTTGCCCGGCAGGCGCAGCTCCACCTGGGACACCTCCTCGTACCGCTTCGGGTTCACCTTCAGCAGGTACAGGACGCCGTCCTCGCCGAGGCAGAGGAAATGGCCGTCCACCATCAGCAGCGACGTCCGCGTCATGCGCGGCTGGCTCCACATCACCTTGCCCGTCGCCAGCTCGACGCAGCGCAGCTCCGCGTTCTCCGTGTGCCGGCCGCTGCAACCGTAGACGTAGCCGTCGTGGTACACGGGCGTGTTCCAGTGGCACTGCAGGCTCTTGCCGCGCCGCTTCGCCGCGTCGCTCCAGACCTCCTTGCAGCCGCCCGGCCGTACCTTGAGCAAGGCGGCGCCGGGGCCGTACGTCTCGGAGATCAGGACCTGGTCGCCGACCACGACCGGGTTGGCGGCGGTGACGCTCTCCAGCGACTCGGCGCGCCAGGGGAAGTGGAAATCGACCTTGCCCGACTTCGGCTCGAAGCCGATCAACCCGCCGCGCGCCAGCACGAAGCACCAGCGCCGGCCGCCGATCGTGGCGAGGACCGGACAGGCGTAGCCGGCCAACTCGTCGGTGATGCGGTAGCGGACCTTGCCGGTGTGCTTGTCGAAGGCGACCACGCCGCTGCCGTTGCCCTTGAGGTTGCCGAAGTCGTCCGGGTCGCTTCCTTTCGGACTGCCGCCCACCTGGACGATCAGCAGGTCGCCCTCGACGACCGGCGTGCTGCCGACGCCGAAGAAGTTCTGCACGACGCCGAAATCCTCGACGGTATCGACCTTCCACAGTAGCTTGCCGTTGAGGGCGGCGAGGCAGTGGAGCACGCCCTCGGCGCCGTAGGTGTAGACGCGGTCGCCGTCCACGACGGGGAAGCAGCGCGGGCCGCCGTTGTAGTTGTACTTGTCGCGGTAGTGCGTCGGGTACTCGAAGCGCCAGAGTTCCTCGCCCGTTTCGCTCGTGCAGCAGGTCAGGCGGGCCTGGTTGCCGTAACGGTCGAAGTGGAACAGCCGGCCGCGGCTGACCGCCGGCATGGCGTAGCCGATGCCGAGCGGCTTCTGCCAGACGACGCGCGGCCCCTGCGCGGGCCAGGGCGTGAGGATGCCCTTCTCGGCGGAGACGCTGTCGCCGGTCGGGCCGAGGAACCGCGGCCAGTCGCTGCCCGTCTGGCGCGTGCGCAGGTCGGGCGGCAGGCCGCCGGATTTCGTCTGGGCCTCGGAACCGCTGCAGCCCAGGACGACCAGACAGAGGAGCGCACCGACGAGACGCATGGCAGGTCATCCTCAACAGGGGGGCGACAGGCTGGACGGTGGACGGTCTCTCCCTTCACTTTACCGGATCCAGCGCCCGCGCGGCCAGCGCCGGGGGAGCTTTCGGCCGTGCTAGGCGGCCCCGCCCTGGAACAACCGCGCAACGCCCAGCAGGGACCCCTCCTCGAGCTCGCGCACCTCCGCCCCGGCGTACTCCGGCAACAGCCGCCGCACCACCTCCGCCCCGCCGCCGGTCAGGAACACTCGCCCGAACCGCTCGCCGAGCCCCAGGTGCGCGACCGCCTTGCGGTGCTGCTGGACCATCGCCTCCAGCACCGCTGCCAGCAGCTCCAGTCGGTCCGTCGTCACCGTCAAGTCGCGAAAGGCGGCCCGGTGCGCCTCGATCTCCAGCCGGTCGCCGCCCAGGTACGGCGGATCCAGGGTCACGCGCGTCTTGTGGCCGAGCGCCTCGGGGATGGTCTTCTCGTAGAACTCGGCCGCGGCCTGGTCGCGAAAGCAGAGCCGGTGCAGCCACTCCAGCGCCGCGCCGCCGACCGGGTTGTGCGTGACGTGGATGTAGCCCTCGCCGACGCCCAGGAGGTGAATCAGCCGCTCCGGGGCCGGCCGCGGCTGCGGCGCCAGGGCCGCCAGCACCTGCGTGGTGCCGACGCTGTGCAGCAGGTCGCCCGGCCGCATCCCCGCCGCCAGCATCGCGCTGCTCGTGTCCGCCGTCCCCAGCTTCAGCGGCACCCCTGCGGGCACGCCCAATTCGGTCGCCACCGCCGCCCGCACCGTCCCCACCGTCGCGCCGCCGTCCACCACCGGCGGCAGCCACGCGACGTCCGCCTCGAAGTAGTCACACCAGCGCTGCGACCATTTGCGGTCCGTCATGGTGTTATAGAGGCCCGAGAAGCTGGCGTTGGCCGGGTCGAAGGCAGCGGTGCCCGTCAAATGCAGGGCCAGCCAGCCGTTGACGTGCAGGTAGTGGCGCACCTTGTGCGTCAGGTAGGGGTCCGTCTCGAGTTGCTGGCGGTAGCAGACGGCGCTGATGCCCCCCGGCAGGGGCCGGTTGCCGACCGTGCGCAGGAACTCCGCCCCAACCGCCTGCCACGTCTGCCGCGCCGCCCCGCGCGCGCGGCGGTCGAGGTGCGTCCAGATGTTCGCGATCGGCCGGTGGTTCCGGTCGAGCAGCACCAGGGCCGGCGTCAGGCACGACAGGCCGACCGCCTCGACCGCGGGCCGCCGCAGCGTCGCCTGGCGGGCGGCCTTCGCCACCGCCTCCCACAGCCGCTGCGCCGGCACCTCGGCGGCGTCCGGCGTCGGCGCGTCCAGTTCGTAGGGGACGTGCGCCACCGGCCCGGCCAGGCGCGGCGCCGCCGCGTCCAGCACCGCCGCCTTCACCGACGACGTCCCCACGTCGAGAGCCAGGATTTGCATGGCTCGAATCTTCTTTGTTGCCGCGGCGCGGCTCACCCGCCGCCCTTCTTCGCCTCCAGGTCGCGCAGCTTCAGGCCGGAGTGCCGGGCGATGAATGCCAGCATCGCCTGCGTCGCCGGGTCGTCCTGGTTGACCATGTTCCCCACGATGCTGCCGTGCGTGCGGCCGGCGACCTTCAGGCTCGCCGCCTCGTTCTTGCCGTCCTGCAGCGCCTGGCGGAACTCCTCGGCCATCTTGTCGAAGTCCTTGCCGTCCTTGTCCGCGTAGAGGATGAGGAACGGCACGTGTCGGCCCTTGACGTGGGCCTGCGGCGAGGCGCTGCGGCGCTCCGCCTCGTCTTTGCCGAACGCGGCGCTGATCTTCCCCGGCCGGATCGTGTAGACGCCGCTGATCGGAATGACGCCCTTGACGGCCGTCGCCGGCACCTTCACCGCCTCGAGGTAGCTCGGGTCGGTGCCGAGCAGCGCGACCAGGTGTCCGCCCGCCGAGTGGCCGCTCAGGAAGATCTCGTCGGCCCGCCCGCCGTACTTGGCGATGTGGCCGTGGACCCAGGCGAGCGCCTTCGCCACGTCCTGGGCGTGGGCGGGGTGCTTGACCTGCGGCGTCAGGCGGTAGTTCGTCACCGCCGTGCCGACGCCGTTGCGGGCGAACGTGTGGGCGAGCTTCGCGAACGCCTCCTTGCTGCCGCGCGTCCAGCCGCCGCCGTGGACGAACAGCAGCACCGGGAAACCCTTCTGGTCCTTCGGCAGATACAGGTCGAGCCGGTGCCGGACCGGGTCGGCGTCCTTGCCGTCGTCGTAAGCGACGTCGCGGACGACCTCGACGGGGAACGGGCCGCCGAACTTCAGCCCGGCCTTCGTGTCGCCGGCGGGGCGGGCGGCCGCGGCGGTCAGGCACAGGGCCGCGCAGAGGAGGGAGAGTCTGGCTGTCACGGGGGCTACCTCCCATTGTGAAGAAGCGGGATGGAGTATCGAGGGGGTATCCTAACCGCGGTGCGGAGGCGAGGCAAGTTGCGCGGACCGACTCGATTCCGTAAGATATTCCTCCGGCGCGGCGAGTGGTCACACAAGCCCGACGCGCCAGCGAGGGGTCCCTCGCTGGC
>JBBRPS010000319.1:0-10866 GCA_038227745.1 Gemmatales bacterium
AGGAAGTCCCTCGCTGGCGCGTCGGGCTTGTGTCCCCGTGGCCTGGCCGTCCCACACAAGCCCGACGCGCGAGCGAGGGATCCCTCGCTGGCGCGTCGGGCTTGTGTTGCCGTGGCCTGGCCGTCCCATACAAGCCCGAAGCGCCAGCGAGGGGCCCCTCGCTGGCGCGTCGGGCTTGTGTCCTCGGTTTTGTCCGGCAATTCTCAGCGCTTGCCGCTGTAGCTCGCCCACAGCGCGTCGATCGGGTGGGCCACCCAGACGTCGGGCCGCTCCTTCCGCAGGTAGCGCGCCACCTGCAGCATGCAGCCGACGTTGCCGGTGAACACCGCCTCGGCCCCCGTCGCCAGGATGTTGCGCGCCTTGCGCTCGCCGAGGCGCTCCGCCATTTCCGGCTGCGTCAGGTTGTAGCTCCCCGCGGCCCCGCAACAGATCTCGCTCTCGCCCAGCGGCACCAGCTCCAGCCCCGGGATCATCCCCAGGAGCTGCCGCGGCTGCGTGCGGATCTGCTGGCCGTGGCAGAGGTGGCAGGCGTCGTGGTAGGTCGCCTTCAGCGGCAGCGGGTGCTCCGGCTTGACCGGCCCCAGCGCCATCAGGAACTCGCTCACGTCCTTCACCTTCGCCGCGAACTTCCGCGCCACCGCCGCCGCCGGCCCGTCGTGCAGCAGGTGGCCGTAGTCCTTCAGCATGGCGCCGCAGCCCGCTGCGTTCGTGATGATCGCATCCACCTGTTCCGCCACGCCGCCGAGGGCCGCCCCGAACACGTCGCAGTTCTTCGCCGCGAACTGCTGCGCCGGCACTTCCCGGACCGCGTGGTAGTGGAGCGCCCCGCAGCAGACCTGCGTACGCGGGATCCACACCTCGCAGCCGTTGCGCTGCAGCACACGGGCCGTCGCCACGTTCGTCCCGGGGAAGAAGGCGTCGGCGGCACACCCGGTGAACAGCGCCACCCGCGCCCGCCGTTTGCCCTCCGCCGGCAGCACTTCCGGCAACCGGCCGTAGTGGGGCTGGAGGCGCGGCAGCATCTCGTGCAGCTGGCGCAGGAAGCCCGGCATGAGCCGCACCAGGCCCGTCTTCTCCAACAGGCGGTCCACGCGCAGCAGCTGCATGATGCGGGCCGGCGCCAGCGCCCAGCGCATGCGGCGTGCGTAGGGCGTGACGTGGAACAGCAGCAGCCGCTTGAACAGGCCCAGCCCCCCCGTGGCGGGGGCCGTCTTCGCCATGTTCATGCGGAACGGCTCGATCAGCCGGCCGTACTGCACGCCCGACGGGCAGGCCGACTCGCATGCCCGGCAGTCCAGGCACAGGTCGAGGTGGCGGCGCACCTCCGCGTCCAGCGGCAGCCGGCCGTCGGTCACGGCGCGCATCAGGTAAATGCGGCCGCGCGGGCTGTCGTTCTCGTCGCCCAGTTCGACGTAGGTGGGGCAGGCGGACGTGCAGAGGCCGCAGTGGACGCAGTCGAGGAACAGCTCGTAGTCGATGCCGGCGCCCGGCCCCTGCGGGGGGGGCGGTGCGGCGAGGGGCAAGGGAGTTCGCGCGGTCTCCACGGCGGCACTCATGTCTCGGTTCCGTATTTCAAAGGCCGTCGATGAAACGGCCGGGGTTGAACAGGCGGCGCGGGTCGAACTTGTCCTTGACCGCACGCATGAGGGCGGCGTCGCCGCGCGGCGGGCCCCAGACGTCGAGCTGCCGCTTCCACGCGGCGGGGCAGCGGAGGACGACGACCTGACCCTGGCCCGTGACGGCGAGCCCGCGCAGCGACCGCAGCAAAGCGGCGGCGCGCTCGGGCGTGAGGTCCGTGGCGGCGTGGCCGAGGACGACGCCGCTGCCGGCGTGGGCCTGCAGCAGCAGCGGCTCGGGCAGCCGCGCGGCCTCCAGGCAAAAGCCCGCGACGGCGGACGGCAGCAGGTTGGCCTTGAAGGTCAGCACGGCGGACGGCCGGGCGGGGAACTCGGTCAGGCGCTCCCACAGCGGGGCGGCGGCGGCGGTGACGCGGGCGTGGAGGTGCCTCCCCGGGAACTCGCGCACCAGCTGCTGCATTTGCCACGTCACCGCGTCGGTGTTGTCCTCGAAGCCGACCACCACCGCCCACGTGGCGCCGTCCGTGTCGGGATCGACCGCACGGGCGGCCGGCGGGTTGAGCAACTCCACACAGACGGCCCGCGTGCGCGACTGGTGGACGCGATCCAGAAGGTCGGCCGTCTCCTCCGCCGTGCAGGACAGGGTGAGCAGGGCATCGCTCTCCGGCCGCGGCCGCAGCTTCAGCGTCACCTGGCTGATGACGCCGAGGGTGCCGAGGGCGCCGATGTGGAGCTTGCACAGGTCGTAGCCGGCGACGTTCTTGACGACCCGGCCGCCCGCCTTGGCTTCATTACCTTCATCGTTGACGACGCTGATGCCGATGACATAGTCGCGCAGCGTGCCGCAGCCGTAGCGGCGCGGCCCGCTCGTGTTGGTCGCCAGGGCGCCGCCGAGGGTCGCCCGGTCGGCCCGCGGCACGTCGATCGGCAGGCGCTGGTTCTCGGCGGCGAGGACGTCGCGGAGGGCGGCGAGGGTGACGCCGGCCTGCACGGTGATCGTCATGTCGCGGGCGGGGTAGTCGAGGATCGACGCGAGCCGCCGCAGATCGACCGCAACGCCGGGCTTCGTCGGCGGCAGGCCGTAGTCGAGCATGGTGCGGCCGCCGACGGGGTAGACGGCCTGCGCGGCGGCCGCGGCCCGGCGGACGACGTCGCCGACTTCCGCCGCCGAGGTCGGCTGCTCCACGGGGAGCGGGCCGAGCCCGTCGATCTCACAGACTTCTTGCGCCACGTTGCACCCACCGCTGCCGAGCGAGACACCTGCCCCCATTCTAACGCCCGCCCGATCCGCTGGCGAGCGGCCGACACCGCGTCGGGGCCGACCGTGAGTGCCTACAGGACTGGACGGCGCCTCCGCGCTCCGCAATAATGCACCCTCCAGACGGCGACAGGCGTCGCCGACCCCGAGGACCGCAGCATGGCCGTTTCCGCCACCTGGTCGCTCGCCGACCTCAAGAGCGTCATCGCCCAGCACTGGGGCTACCGCACGCTCCGCCCGCTCCAGGAGGAGGCCATGCGCGCCGTGCTGGACGGCCGCGATTCGCTCGTCGTGCTGCCGACGGGCGGCGGCAAGTCGCTGTGCTACCAGGCGCCCGCCGTCTTGCGCGGCGACGTCACCGTCGTCGTCTCGCCGCTCATCTCCCTGATGAAGGACCAGGTGGACCGCCTGCGCTCCTGTGGGATCGGGGCGGTCGCGCTGAACAGCACCCTCAGCACGGACGAGTACCACGATGCCACCCAGGCCCTGACGAGCGGCGAGGCCCGGCTGCTGTTCGTCTCGCCGGAGCGCCTCGCCCGCCCCGGCTGTCAGCGGTTGCTGCAGCGGCTCGACGTCCGCACCTTCGCCATCGACGAGGCGCACTGCATCAGCCACTGGGGCCACGATTTCCGCCCCGATTACCGCCAGCTTAACCGCCTGCGCGAGTTCTTCCCGAACGCTTCCGTCCACGGCTACACCGCCACCGCCACGGAGCGCGTCCGCCGCGACATCGTCGCCCAGCTCGGCTTCAAAGACCCGGAGGTTCACGTCGGCAACTTCGACCGCCCGAACCTCACCTACCGCGTGCAGCGCCGCGGCGACCTGATGAAGCAGGTGCGCGACGTCCTCGACCGCCACCGCGGCGAGGCGGGCATCCTCTACTGCATCACGCGGAAGGACGTGGACGAGCTGGCCGCCACCCTGGAGAAGCGCGGCCTGAAGGTGCGGGCCTACCACGCCGGCCTGAACGACGACCTGCGCAGGGGGGCGCAGGAAGCGTTCATGAGCGAGGAGTGCGACCTGATCGTAGCGACGGTGGCGTTCGGCATGGGCATCGACCGCTCGAACATCCGTTTCGTGCTGCACCGCGGCATGCCGAAGTCGCTGGAGCACTACCAGCAGGAAGCGGGCCGGGCCGGCCGCGATGGCCTGGAAGCCGAGTGCGTGCTGCTCTACGACGAGGAGGACGTGGAGCTGTGGCACTACATCCTCGACAAGGCGGGCGAGCGCGGCGGGGTGCCCGAGGGGGTGCGGGCCAACGCGGAGCGGCAGCTCGGCGAGATGCTGCGCTACTGCCGCGGCACCGCCTGCCGCCACCGCGCCCTGGTGCAGTACTTCGGCCAGGAGTACACGGCCCCCTCGTGCGGCGCCTGCGACCTGTGCCTGGGCGACGCCCGCCCCATCGCCGACTCCGTCACGCTGGCGCAGAAAATCCTGTCGTGCGTGGCGCGCGTCAAGGAGGGGTTCGGCGCGGCGCACGTCGCCGACGTGCTGCTGGGAACCCCGACGGACGAGGTGCAGACCGCGGGGCACGACAGCCTGAGCACGTTCGGCCTGCTGCGCGGCCACGACGGCCTGCTGGTCCTGGACTGGGTCGGCCAGCTGCTGGCGCAGGGGCTGCTGGGGCAGCGCGGCGCGGGCGAGCCGGCCCTGTGTCTGACGGCGGCGTCGTGGGAGGTGATGCGCGGCGTGCGCTCGGCGCGGCTGATCGAGCCGGCGAACCCGCCGAAGGTGAAAGCGTCGCGGGCCGCCGCGGCCGCGTGGAAGGACGTCGATCGCGAGCTGTTCGAGGGGCTGCGGCAGGTGCGGCAGAAGCTGGCGCGCGAGCGCGGCCTGGCGCCCGACGTGATCCTCAGCGACCTGGCGCTGCGCGAGCTGGCGCGCGTGAAGCCGCGGACGGTCGAGGAGATGAAGCGCGTCTACGGGATGGGGCAGGTGAAGGTGCGCGACTTCGGCGCGGCGTTCCTGGAGGCGATCCGGACATTTAGCCCTCCGTGAACCCACGGGGGGCGCTTTGGAGTGCGGCGCTCGGCGCCGCTTTCGCTCTTGCCTCGCCCCGTCCCCCGGAAACAGGGAACGACATTGGGAATGCGGCGCCGAGCGCCGCACTCCAAAGCCCTCGCTACACCCGGCCGCACAGCGCTCTAAGTATCTTCTCCCCAACGGCGCATCAGTCCATGCTCGACGCCGAGCTGGTCGCAGATCCGCCCGACGACGAAATTGAGCACGTCATCCAGCGACCGTGGCCGCGTGTAGAACGCCGGCATGGCGGGCAGCACGACCGCCCCCACCTCCGCACACGTCGTCAGGTTGCGCAGCTGCACGACGCTCAAGGGCGTCTCGCGCGGCATCAGGATCAGCTTGCGCCGCTCCTTGAGGTGGACGTCGGCGGCGCGGTGGATGAGGTTCTGCGACAGGCCGTGCGCGATCGCGGCGACCGTGCCCATGCTGCACGGACAGACGACCATGCCGGCGGTCAGGAACGAGCCGCTGGCGATGCCGGCGCGGAAGTCGCGGAAGTCGTGGTACTGCACCTGGTCCGGCCCTGCGAGGACCGCGCTCTCGCCGAGCAGGTCGGCCAGCGCGAAGCGGTCGAGGCGAACGCGGCGATCGGTCTCCTGCTCCAGCACCTGCACGGCGGCGGGGCTGAGCGTGAGGTGGACCGTCCGCCCGGCGCGCAGCAGCACCTCCAGCAGGCGCAGGCCGTAGGGCGCCCCGCTGGCCCCGGTCATGGCGACGACGAGATCGCTGGCGGCCATAAGAAGGATTCACTCAGGGCGGGGGAAGTGGCCCGCCAGCCTCGGAGGTGTTCTGCGGTTGCTCGGCGCGCGGCGGCGCGCCGTCCGGGGGCGGGACGGCGGTCTGCGTGTCCGCGGCGCCGCCCGCGCCGCGTGCCCCCTTCTGGTAGGGGTGGATGATCTTCGTGGTCAGGCCTTCCAGCTTGTGGCCGACCTTCTCGATGCCCATTTCGATGCCGGCCTCGACCTTGCGCACCATCTTCGGCATGTCCTTGGGGCTGCCGGTCACCATCGGCTTGCGGAAGACCTTGTAGAGGATGTAGACGGCGACGGCGCCGATGATCGCGACGATGACGATATGCTTGATCGTCTCCACCTCGCCCTTGATCAGGTTGATCATGCCGTCGGTGAACCAGTAGCCGAGGAAGAACAGGATGGTGACGCCGGGAACGGCGTAGATGCCGTCCGCCATGAGGAACTTGGCCAGGGACAGGCGCGTCAGGCCCGCGGTGAAGAAGATCGGGGCGCGGACGCCGGGCGTCAGGCGCGCGAACAGCAGGATGCGCACGCCGTACTCGTGGAAGTTCTTCTCGATCTTCTCCAGGCGTTCCGGGGGGACGAGGCGCTGGACCCACCTGTACTTCAGCAGCCGCGGCCCCCACAGCCGGCCGATGCCGTAGAGGAAGAAGTCGCCGACGATGACGCCGGCGATGCACGCCGGCAACATCAGCCACCAGCGCGCCTGGCCGCCGCTGGCGAGTCCGCCGCCGATCACCACGGGCAGTTCCTCGGGCATGGGGAAGCCGATGCCGGTCGCCACGATGCCGAGGAAGACCCCCAGGTAACTCCACTGCTGTAAGAATTCCTCCACCCTCGGTCTCCTTGGTGCGGGGGGTGTGGGGGCGCCCCGCGCGCCGCTCTGGGAAGGCCGCGCGGGGCGGGAGCCGTGCCGGCAAACGCCTGGGGGCCGCAGCGCGTCTGCGGGCATTATCGGAAAAGCGGCGCGAGCCGGAAAGAGGAGGGCTGAACGGACGTCCCGGGCAGGGCCTTCCCGCGGCGCGATCCGGCGCATCGGGTACACTGAAAGGAGGGGCAGGCGTCGGTGGGTGCCGTTCCCTGCACCACGCCCCACGCGAGGAAGGCAATGACGGAACAGGAGTGGTCGAGGGCCGTCAGACTCATCCATTTAGCCAGTTTTTCCCACGGCTTGCCCACGGAAGCGGGCCGAAAACGGGCAGGCCCAGCGACCCGCCGGCAATAAAAAACGCCAGACCCCGGAATGTTCAGGGCCTGGCGTTTTCTATCGTACTCAGCAGGCCTCTGGCTGAACTATTCCCCTGTGCTGTCGCCGACCTGGAGTCGGCACGGCCCCAGTTGAACTTTTCGTCGAGGCTGTTGCGGCCATCCCGGTCGATGTCCAGCGGCTAATCCTGGCCGTCTGAGGGGGCGGGATGGCCGCGACAGCCTCGACTGAGTGGCCGATCATTTAGGCTTCGCCGCCTCGGCCGCCATTCGTGCGGGTTCGCGGCAGACGGCTCGTACGCGCTCGACCTGGATCACGTTATCGAGTTGATACCGGCGGCCTTGGCCTTCGCGAACGTAAGTGAGGAGGCTCTTGAGTTCCGCAATGCCGTCGAGTGGCGCCAACCGCTGCTGGAGAAACGCCTTCTTGACCGCCGCCAGGTGACATGACCGGATGCACCACTCCTTCGGGGTCTTGCTGCCGCCCTTGGTCAGCAACAAGGTCGCCTCCATTCTCATGAGCATCGCCGTGGCTTCTCTCCTAACCTCGGGATTCTCTGGGACGTTGACAGGGGCGTCGTTAAGCAAGTGAACCTCCTGCGTCCACGCATGGCCGTGCATATCCTTGTTCCACGACTTGTCTTTCAGAAGCTTGGCAAAGACGCAGAAGAGCGCCGCTTCTCGTTCTTCGGCCTCCCACGTCCGTGGCGGCACCAGCCCTGCGTCCGGGGACAGCAGCCACTGGATCAACTCGTCTCCGGTGGCGAAGTCAGTCTCGACTCGGACAGGGTCAGTACCGAGATCCATTAACCGGCGCTGGTGGTTCTTGTTCAAGCGACGGAGCAGGACCAATTGGGTGTTGCTGGCACCCTTGGGCAGTTCTCCCGTCAGCCGGTAGAGGATCTTCAGCGGCAGTTGGTGGCCGGTCGTGTAAACCGTTTTGTGCCACTCCCACTCGAAGTCCGGGGCCTGCTCCTTGAGCCGGGCAATCAGCGCATCACGGTCGTGATCGTCCGCAATGCCCCCCACGAGGATTATTCTCTGCGCCATGTTTCACCCCCATCGACCTATAAAAGTCAAATGGGTCTGAAATGGCGCAGGATGCTGCGAACCGGCACCCGCACGTCCAGGAGTTCATGCGTCGTCATGTCGCCGATGGCCGCCAGTACCGCGTTGCGGAGCGCCACCTCACTGGCGTGTGGCGGTTGAGGGGGATGGGGGGGGACGACGGAGTCGAACCCGGCAGTGGGACGGATCGCCAGTCGGGCCGCCGTCTGGAACACCGCCTCGGCCGGCAGTTTGTTGTCTTCCGCCCACTTCTGGACGTAGACGATCACCTGGGAGGCCCGAAACGCCAGCCAGGGTCGGAAATGTTCGCTCGATTCAGCCTGGAGCCACTCAGGAAACGCGCGCCACCATTGCTCGTGATTGATCGGCGCGGCCGCGGCGTCCAGCTTGGCGGTTTTGACGAACTCGCCCATCCACTCCTTCTGGACCTCCGCCGGGATGGGATCTATTGTGACGTAGCTCGGATTGGCTTCGCGCGTTTTCACCCAGTCCGGGTCTTCGGAGGAAGCCGGCAGCGTGATGACCCGACCCGTCGTCCGGTCAAAGAAATGACCCTGTTCCGGTCGGAACAGGAGCATGGCCTTCCACAAATCCGGCCGGACATACCGCCGGGTCGCCGGGAGTGCCGCCGTATCCGACAGCACGGCTGGCGCTCTAAAGGCTGGCCCAGGGCCAACTTCAAGGTGCTTGACGCCTACCTGCCTCGTCACGATGCCTTCGCGCTGTGCGTGTGTGATCGCGTCAGAGAGTCGGGTTAGCCCAAGCTGTTCGTAGGAAAAGTCGGGGTACTTCTGGCGAATCGCCGTCGCGAGGGCGGCGCCGTTCGTGTATTGGCCCGTGCCAGCGTAGCGATCCCGGACGAATTCCCCGATGAAATGGATAAGCTCGTTGGCAGTAGCGGGTGTGGAAGAAGCAGTCATTCCGAGATACCTCTTGTGAATACGGAAAGAAAATGAAGGCTCAAGTGAGCCTTCATTATCCAATGTATTCATCGGTATCTCAGCTTTTTCACTTGGGATTGCATACTGGAGGCGACATGGGAGGGGAGAACTGAGAATGGAAACCCGCCCGATGTACCATGCCTCGCAATCTCGCAAGCGTTCCTGCGCTCTAGGGAGTGAGTAAACCATCCTTCGGCCAGGTAAGAGCATTATCGGCCTGATATCGCTGCAAGTCAAGGCGATTTATTGAGTTTTCTCCAAATCCCCCTGGGCCGCCTCGGCGAATTCCTGTTCGTCCCCCATCCCGTCTACAAAAAGACAGGCATTGGCGACGGCCGGCCGCCCGGTCATTTGCCGTTCCGCAGGGCGGTGAGGTACTTTTCCCCCAGTTTCGGGTCGCTCATGTTGACATAGGCGGCGTAGCCCGTCAACCGCTCCCGCGTCTCGCCCTCCCTGAGCGCCTTGCCGTGCTGCAAGTTGTGGACGGCGGCCCGCAGCTGCCGCTTCAGCTTGCGCGGCACCCGCGGTTTGCCGTCGCCGTTCACCACCAGTCCCGTCACCGTTTGCCGGCCGCCCTTGCGCGCCACGCGCGTCTTTTCCGGGTTGATCTTGAACCCCTCCTCCTCGACGATGCGCCGCACCACGCCGAGCAGCTTGCCCAGGTTCGGCGGCCCCTTGTGGTCGGCGGGCAGGCTGAACGTCAGGTCGTCGGCGTAGCGCGTGTAGCGCCAGCTGAGCTTGTGGGCCAGCCCCGTCAGCCGCTGGTCCAGGCGCAAGCAGAGGGTGTTCGTCAGCGCCGGACTGGTCGGCGCCCCCTGCGGCAAGCAGCGCGGCCCCAGGGCGATGTAATACTCCTTGCCCTGGTGCTTGACGATCTCGCGCGGTGCCTCGGTGCAGAGGAGCGCCAGCAGCGTCGCCACCTGCTCGCGGTAGCCTGCCTTGCGGAAGATGCCCTTCACGCGCCGCAGCGTCACCGTCGGGAAGAACGATTCGATGTCCATCTTCACGACAATGCGGCCGCCGGTGTGCGCCGCCGCGTTGGTGAGGATCGACCGGCCGGGCAGGAAGCCGTGCGCCGCGCCGTGGACGAGCAGCTTCTCGGCGACGTTCTGGAGGATCCAGCGCTGGGCGGCCTTGAGCTTGGGCAGCGGCGCCCAGATCGGCCGCTCCTTGCCGTTGCGCTTGAGGATGGTGAAACGGCGGTAGTGGATGCGCGTGGCGGCCTCGCGGTGGTACGCCAGCCAGCGGAGTTGCGCCACGGTCAGGCCGAGCGCCTCGGCGAGCTGCTGCGCCGTGTCGAGCGGCGGCAGCTCGTTCTCGGCGGCGCGCTCCTCGGCGTGGGCCACGTCCCACTTGTCCTTGACCGGCTCGTCGTTCCAGTAAACGCCCTCGCCGAGGTGGACAATGTGGCTGGCCCGGTACGCCTGCCAGGCCTCCTTCTCCAGCTTGCGCTTCTCGGCCGCCTCCTCGCGGAGCGACTTCTTGTAGGCGTCCAGCTCGCGCTCCGACATCGCGTCGGTCTCGCGCCGCTCGACCAGGAAGCCGCGCTCGCGGAGCTGCTGCTCGATGTACGCTTGCCGGCTGCCGGCCTGCTGGATGGCGCGCCACAGCGTCACCAGGTCGGATTGCTTTGCCATGGAGAGATTCCATTGTCGCCGCTTGCCGGGTTCGGTCTGTGGGTCAGGACTCCGATCCTGACAAGTCCATGTCAGGATCGGAGTCCTGACCCACAGACCGACACGCCGAGCCGAAAGCGCCCCAATCGTTATTCCGTCGTCGCGTCGAGATAGCCGCGCGCGTCCAGCTCGCCGAGCCGGGCGAAGTAGGCCGTGCGGGCGTCGTCCACCGTGTTGAACCGCAGCGTCTGTAGGCGCATCACCTGTCCCGCCCGCCCCCAGCGCACCTTGAGCCGCTGCCGCTCCAGCGACAGCTGGTAGACGTCCTCGCCGTCCGGGTCGCGTTTGCTGTAGGTGCGCGTCTCCGCCGTTACCGTCTGCCGCGGGTCGCCGCTGCGCTGCCGCTTCAGCTCCTGGTCCGCGTAG
>JBBRPS010000320.1:0-10828 GCA_038227745.1 Gemmatales bacterium
AAGTTGGTCACGTAGGACGGCTCTCCTGACCCGTCCGGACGGGTCAGGAGAGCCGTCCTACGTGACCAACTTCCTTTATCAAGAGGTGCTGCAGATCGATGTGGGCCGGCTCGATGCGGTCCGTGCGAAACGGCCGGAGCGCCTCCCCGTGGTCATGTCCCGCGCTGAGGTGCGGCAGGTCCTCGAGGGCGTCGAGGGGGCCGAAGGGGTGTACCGGCTCCTGTGCCAGCTCCAGTACGGCTCGGGCCTGCGCGTCCTGGAAGCGTGCCAGATCCGGGTCCACGACATCGACCTGCCGCGCGGACAGATCGCCGTCCGCAACGGCAAAGGGGGCAAGGACCGCGTTGTCATGCTGCCGCGCTCCCTGCGCGAGTCCCTCGCCGGGCAACTCGAAAAGCGGCGGCGGCAGCACGATCGGGACGTGGCCAATGGAGTGGCGCGCGTCTGGTTGCCCGACGCCCTGGCCCGCAAGTATCCGCGCGCGCCCCGGGAACTCGGCTGGCAGTTCCTGTTCGCCTCGCGACAGCTGTCCCGCGACCCCCGCTCGGGACAGGTCGGCCGGCACCACCTCTACCCGGGCGCGCTGGCCCGCGCCGTCACCCGCGCCGTGCGCCAGGCCGGCCTGGTCAAGCACATTACCTGCCACACCTTCCGCCACAGCTTCGCGACCCACCTCCTCGAAGATGGCTACGACATTCGCACCGTGCAGGAGCTGCTCGGCCACAAGGAGGTCTCCACCACGATGATTTACACGCACATCATGGTCAAAGGGGTGCCCGCCGTCCGCAGCCCGCTGGACGTGCTGGCCGGACTGAACGCGGAGGAGGTCGAGGCGGCCCTCGAAGCGACCCGGCAGATGCACGGTCGCGCGGGGGCGCCTGCCTGATCCGGGATCGTCCCGGGACAGTCCAGCCGCGGGCGCGGGTCAGACCAGGCCAGCTCGGACCAGATTCTCACACTCATCCCCCCGGGCATTTGGGTCCGCTGGGGGACTAGCCGGAGAGAGGGGCGGACAGTTCGTGCGGTGCTTTCGGCCAGCGGCACACACGTTGGTGGCGGAATGACAGAAAGGTGTCTCGTTTTGCGCAAAATATTGGTAATGTGCAACTTGCGATGATACACCTTTCCGCCACGGTGACGGAAAGGTGTGGCGGAATACCCCCACAACTGATCCCCTTCCCCTCCCGCAAGCCTGGTCCAGCGCGAATCCGCTCCGTCCCCTTGCGGCCCGGGCCGAGTTCTCCGCGTTCTCTTGCCTTCCGCCCGCGCCCGCTTACCATCTCCCGTGTCGCCCCGTCGCACCCTTCAGGGCTTGACCATGCCGACCCTCCGCCGCCACTGCTTCCCTCTCCTCCTCATCCTGGCGCTCGCAGTCCCTCTCCCCCGGGCCTTCGCCGACGAACCCGACAAGGCCGACACCAAGGACAAGAGCGTCTTCAAGCACCTCAAATACCGCCAGGTCGGCCCCTTCGCCGGCGGCCGCGTCAGCCGCTCGGCAGGAGTCCCCGGCGACCCGTCCACCTACTACGCCGCCACCGCCTCCGGCGGCGTCTGGAAGACCGCCGACGCCGGCGTCACCTGGAAGCCCATCTTCGACGACCAGCCCACCTCCTCCGTCGGCGCCGTCGCCGTCGCCCCCTCCGACCCCAACGTCGTCTATGTCGGCTCCGGCGAGGCGAACATTCGCGGCAACGTCGCCGCCGGCAACGGCATCTACCGCTCGACCGACGGCGGCAAGACCTGGAAGCACGTCTGGAAGCAGGAAGGCCAGATCGGCCGCATCGTCGTCCACCCGAAGAACGCCGATGTCGCCTTCGCCGCCGTCCTCGGCCACGCCTTCGGCCCCAACCCGCAGCGCGGCGTCTACCGCACCACCGACGGCGGCAAGTCCTGGCAGCAGGTCCTCAAGAAGGACGCCGACACCGGCGCCATCGACGTCTGCCTCGACCCGAACAACCCGCGCGTGCTGTTCGCCGCCCTGTGGCAGGCCCGCCGCCGGCCGTGGGAAATGGTCAGCGGCGGCCCCGGCAGCGGCCTGTACCGCTCGACCGATGGCGGCGACACCTGGAAGCAGCTCAAGGGCCACGGCCTGCCGAGCGGCATCTGGGGCCGCACCGGCCTCGCCATCGCCCCCGGCGATGGCCGCCGCGTCTACGCCCTCATCGAGGCGAAGAAGGGCGGCCTGTACCGCTCCGACGACGGCGGCGGCAAGTGGAAACTCGTCAACGGCGGCGCCTACCTGCGCATCCGCCCGTGGTACTTCTCCGTCGTCGCCGTGGATCCGCAGAGCCCCGACGTCGTCTGGTGCGCCAACCTGCACCTGCTCAAGAGCATCGACGGCGGCAAGACCTTCAAGCGCGTCAAGGGCCCGCACCACGTCGATCACCACGACCTGTGGATCGACCCGAAGGACCCGCGCCGCCTCATCGACAGCAACGACGGCGGCGTGGACATCACGACGAACGGCGGCGCCACCTGGATGGCGCCGCCGCTGCCGCTCGGCCAGTTCTATCACATCAGTGCCGACACGCGCGTGCCGTATCACGTGGCCGGCACCATGCAGGACCTCGGCACGGCGTCGGGGCCGAGCAACAGCCTGTCCACGGGCGGCATCCAGCGCGGCGACTGGTACACCGTCGGCGGCGGCGAGACCGGCTTCACCGTGCCCGACCCGACCGATCCGAACGTCGTCTACGCCGGCGAGTACGGCGGCTACATCTCGCGCTTCGATTTCCGCACTCGCCAGGTCCGCAATGTCAGCATCTACCCGTTCGACCCGTCCGGCCGCGGCGCCGGTGAGTTGCGCTACCGCTTCCAGTGGACCGCGCCAATCCTCATCTCGCCGCACGACCCGAAGGTGATCTACCACGCCGCCAACGTCCTGTTTCGCAGCGACGATCAGGGCCGCACCTGGAAGGCGGTCAGCCCTGACCTGACGCGCGACGACAAGAGCAAGCAGCAGTTCTCCGGCGGCCCGATCACCGGCGACAACACCGGGGCGGAGTTCTACTGCACGATTTTCGCACTCGCCGAGTCGCCAAAGGAGAAGGGCCTGCTCTGGGCTGGCAGCGACGACGGCCTCGTCCACGTCAAGCGGCCCGGCGAGGAGGGCTGGACGAATGTGACGAAGGACATCCCGGGCCTGCCCGAGTGGGGCACGGTCTGCTGCATCGAGGCGTCGCCCTTCGACGCGGGCACGGCGTATGTCGTCGTGGACGCCCACCGCCTCGACGACATGAAGCCGTACCTCTGGAGGACGACCGATTACGGCAAGACGTGGACGAACCTCGCGGCGAAGTTGCCGCAGGACGTCTACCTCCACGTCGTGCGCGAGGACCCGAACGCCCGCGGCCTGCTCTACGTGGGCACCGAACACGGCGTGGTCTACTCGCCGAACGACGGCGCCGCCTGGCTGCCGCTCAAGATGAACCTCCCCACGGTCGCGGTGCAGGACCTCGTCGTGAAGGACAACGACCTGGTGCTGGGCACGAACGGACGGTCGATCTGGATCCTCGACGACCTGACGCCGGTGCGCGTGACGCGCGACCTCGTGACCCGCAAGGAGGCGGACTGGCCGAAACTGCTGTGGTTGAGCAAGCAGGCGCGGCCGGTGTTCCGCTGGCGCTACCACGCGCCGGTCCACTCGACGGACGAGCGCCCGGCCGGCGACAACCCGGAGAAGGGGACCTTGGTCCACTATTACCTGAAGACGAAGGCGAAGAAGGTGACGCTGGAGGTCTTCGATGAGAAGGGCAGGCTGGTGCGGCGCCTGACGAGCGACAAGGTCAAGGCGGAGGTTCCCGAGGACGCGCCGGACGGCGACGGCTACAACCCGAAGAAGGAACAGCTGCCGAAGGGGGCGGGGCTGCACCGCGCCGTGTGGAACCTGCACTACCAGGGACCGCGGACGATCAAGGGGGCGAAGGCCGACTTCGGCACCCCACGCGAAGGTCCGCTGGCGACGGCGGGGACGTACACGCTGAAGCTGACCGTGGACGGCAAGGAGTTTTCGGGCCGCGTCGAGGTGCTCCCCGACCCGCGCGTGAAGGTCCCCGTCGCGGAGTTGGAGGAGCAGCTCAAGGCGGCAATTGGCGTCCGTGACGAGATCAGCCGCGTGACGGACGTCGTCGAGCGGCTGCGGGCGGTGCGCGCCCAGCTCGTGCAGCGCAACGCGCTGCTCCAGGACAGCACCGCGGCGCGCCCCCTCGTCACCCAGAGCAAGGCGCTGCTCGGCAAGCTCGATGCCCTGGAGGAGAAGCTGCACAACCCGAAAGCGAAGGTGTCTTACGACATCCTCGCGCAGAGGGGGGGCGCGAAGTTGTACTCGCAGTTGATCGGGTTGCTGGAATACCTGCGCGAGGGCGATGGTCTGCCGGGGCAGGGGTTCCGCGAGGTCTACGCCGAGCAGGGGCGCGCGCTGCGACAACTCCAAACCGAGTGGCAGGGACTGCTCCGCGACGACATGACGCGGCTGAACGAGACCGCCCGGCAGATGGAACTGCCGGGAATCCTCTTGCCGCCCGCACAAACTCCGAAATCTCCCTGACCGAAACCGTGAAACAACGAAACCCCCGGCGCGCCTCGAAGGCGCGCCGGGGATCGACGGTTGGTCCAGCGTCAGCGGACAGACAAACGGCAAACGGATAGAGAGCGGTGACCGGCAAGGCCCGTGGGGCGGACGCTCAGGCCAGGTCGAGGACGAGGCTGCGGCGGCGGCCCCGCTTCAACCACCAGCCGGCGCCGAACAGCGACAGGCACAGGCCGGACAGGGCCAGCGTGGACGGCTCGGGCACGGCCTGGACCGTCACCGTCGCCAGGGCGCTGATGCTGCCGCTGTTCTTGGCCGTCGGCGGCCCGGGCGGGGCGAAGGCGCCGACCGCCACGGTGTAGATATTGCTGCCGATGGTCTTCGACTGCGTTGTCGCGCTGGTGAAGGTGTTCAGGATGATGGCACTCTTCTGCGACAGCACGCCATTGAACTGGCCGGAGAAGACCATGCTGTTGCTCTTGCCCGAGGCACTGTCCGTGATGGACAGCGTCAGGCTGTAGGGCGCGTTGGTGAACTTCGCCGGGTTCTGGGCGGTCGCGCTGCTGACGGTCTGCAAGTTCGTGGCGACGATGTACGAGTCGCCGCTCGTGCTGCCGCCCGGCTCGTTGCTCAGGGTGATCTTGCCCATGGACGGCTTGTCGGCGAAGATCTCCGTGGCGCTGGGCGTCCAGTTATACGTCCAGTCCACGAAGTCCGCCCGCGCCCGGGCGCCCGCGAACAGGCACACGGTGAGGGCGGCTGCGTACAGGCGCATCAGGGAATATTTCATACACCTGACTCCTTTCTCGACTCCGATCGTGGGGGAAAGAATAGCGGAACACACTCTCCGATCCGTTCCGATGCAGAAGGGCGCGGGCGAAGGCTTCGGCTACACCTGCCAAAGAGGGCGGCATATATAGAGCCGCCTCCGCGCCGTGTCAAGAACGATCGCGCCGGGGCATCGGCCGGGAGAGGGTGCCCCTGTTGGGCAACCCTGGGAAAGTGGGAAAGAAATGTTTAGAGCGGTTCGTGGCCGACTCGCTCCGCGAGTCGGTGTGGGCGCGGGCTCCCCGACTCGCGGAGCGAGTCGGCCACGAACTCGGGACTCGCGCGTGTCTCCGATCACCGCGGCGCCCACGGAACCGGCTGCTTGGCGAAGAAGGCATGCAGGCCCTGGCGACACTCCTCGGTCAGACGCGGGGCCGCACTCCCCCGCGCCGCCTCCTCCAGCGACAGCGCCTGGTGCGAGAACAGGTGCAGCAACTCCTTGGTCCGTGCCAGGGCGTGCGGCCCGCCCTCGGCCAACGCCCGCGCCAGAACTTTCGTCCGTTCTTGCAGCCCGTCCGCGGGCGCCACCTCGTTGATGAGCCCGCACCGCTGTGCCTCGGCGGCGTCGATCAGCTCGCCGGTCAGAAGCAGGTAGCGGGCCAGGCGCTCGCCGACGTGCCGCAGCAGGTGCGGCATGACCATCGCCGCCACCAGGCCGCGCCGCACCTCGGGATAGCCAAACTTCGCCGCCGGCACCGCCACCGCCAGGTCGCACACCGTCACCAGTCCCGCACCGCCGGCCACCGCGGCCCCGTTCACCGCGGCGATGGTCGGCTTCGGCAGCGTATAGATCAGGTCATACAACTTCGCCAGCCGCAGCGCGTCGTCCCAGACGGGTGTGTTCTCGGCCGGCCGCTGCAGCGACTCGGATAGCTCGGCGAGGTCCATGCCCGCGCAGAAGACGGGGCCGGCGCCGCTGAGGATCACGCAACGGACGGCGGTATCCTCGCGGGCGCGCGCGAAGGCGTCGGCCAGGGCGTCGATGAGGCCGCGGCTCAGGGCGTTGCGCTTGTCGGCCCGGTTGAGGGTGATGACGACGGCGGGTGGCTCGGGGCGGTATACGACGAGCGGTTCGGTCATGACGGGTTCCTCGCGGAGGGCCGGAGCATGGCGGCGTGGTCGATGGGCAGATCGAGCGGCATGGCGAGCAGGGCCAGGGCAAGCGTCTTGCCCTGGGTGTCGATGCGCAGCGAACGGCTGGCGCCGCCCGCCAGCACGTCGTACAGCACGAAATTGAGGGCGAGCAAATTCGGCGCCTCGTGGCGCAGGACCCTCGACGGGCCGAGCGGCGCGAAGTAGTCGCGCACCGCATCAGCCGTCAGGTGCTCGCGCAGCCAGGCGTGGCCGGCCGGCGTGTAGGCGATGACGGCGACGTTGGCGTGGTTGCCCTTGTCGCCGCTGCGGCCGTGGGCGATGTCGCCGAGGGGCTTGCGGGCGGGAACCGTGGCGGACATGGCGCGCCTCCTGGAGAACACGGATTCAAGCCCACGGGCCGCGCCCCGTGGGCCCTGCCGAAGCCCGTCAACCCGTCACGGTCACTTCCGGCGTGACGGCGCTCTTGGCGATCAGGGCCGGCCAGTAGGCAAACACCTCACGGACCGGCGGCCGGCCTGTCGTGTAGCCGGTGACGCCCGGCGGACCCGACGTGACCAGCGGCGCGAACTCCTTGGCGAAGCGCTCGACGGCGGCCCGACGGCTGTCGCGCACGCTGACGCGCAGCACCACCTCCGGCGGCGGGGCGGTCGCCGTCACCACGCCCGGCACACAGGCGCCGGCCCCCAGGCACTCGACGTTGCTGCGCTCCGGCTCGAAGCCGGCGCGGCGCAATCGCTGGAGGATGATCTCGCCGCAACGCCGCGCCTTGGCGACCGCGTCGGGGCCGAGCAGCACCAGCGTGCCGCTCGCCGTGAAGCCGTCGCGGTAGGCGATCGACACCTTGTACGTGTCGGTCGCCGGTTTACCGCGCGCCCCGCGCACCTCGACGGTGTCCGGCCCCGTCTCCGCCAGCGCGACGCTCGTAAAATCGGCCGTCACGTCCGGCGTCAGGTACGCGGCCGGGTCGCCCACCTCATAGAGGAGTTGCTCGGAGACCGTCTCGCGGTTGACGGCGCCGCCGCTGCCCGGCGGCTTGGTGATGCGGACAGTCCCGTCCGCCTCGACCTCCGCGATGGGGTAGCCGACGTTCGCCAAGTCGGGGACCTCCTGCCAGTTGCAGCACAGGCCGCCCGTCGCCTGAGCGCCGCACTCGATCAGGTGGCCCGCGACCGACGCCGCCGACAATCGATCCCAGTCGTCCCACCCCCAGCCAAATTCATGGACCGCCGGCGCGACGGTCAACGAGGCGTCCGCGATGCGGCCGGTGATGACCACCGCGGCGCCACCCCGCAGGGCTTGCACGATCGGCGCGGCGCCGAGGTAGGCGTTCGCGCTGACGACGCGCGCCCGGATCGACGCCAGCGGTGCGCCGGTGTCGAGGTGGGCGAGCGCGTGGCCCTCGCTCAACAGGCGGTCGAGGCGCGGCAGGAGGTCGTCGCCGGTGACGGTCGCCACCTTGCGGCCCCGCAGCCCCGCCCGGTCGAGGAGAACGCCGGCGCGGACGGCGCAGGCGGTCAGGTTCATGCCGCCGGCGTTCGTGACGATCTTCAGGTTCGGTTGCGCCTTGAGGGCGGGGCCGAGGCGTTCGAGCACGTCGAGGAAGTCGGTGGCGAAGCCGGCCGCGGGGTCGCGCTGGCGCTGCAGCGCGAGGATGGACATGGTCAGTTCGGCGAGGTATTCGAGCGTCAGGTAGTCGAGCCGGCCGTGCTCGGCCAACAGTATCGGGGCGTCGAGGTTGTCGCCCCAGAAGCCGCAGCCGTTGCCGATCCGCACGGTTTTCATGGTCAGCGCCTCCTCCTGGCATCATAGCGGCGCCACGGGGTGGGGCAAAGGCACCGCGACCGCCCCGCAACCGCCTCCCGCCGGCGGGCGTATGATGAGAAGGGCGTTCCCGGGACCACGGAGGCCATCCGCCATGCACCACCGTCCGATCCTGCTTTATCCCTCGGACATCCTGATCGCTCTCTGTATCCTCATCGGCGCGGTCGGCGCCGGCGCGATCGGGGCACACGGCGGCGGCCAGGCTGCATTCTTCGCGGCCGTCCCGGTTGTCGTCGTCGTCATCGTCCTTGTCCTCCGCGTGGGGTCGCGCTTCCACACGTACGGCGTGCTCAACGGCTTGCTCCGCGGCCTCCGTTACCAGGTCTTCAACGACCAGGTGCCACTCTACCGCTACGTGGACTGGTTCCGCGCCCTGGAGCGCTACGCGGCCCTGGCGCGTGAGGGCCGCCGCTGGGACGCCTTGCACAACGAGGACCTGCTGCCGCTGCTGCGCGGCTTCGCTGCCGGCCGCCCGCCGCGCCCCGCCCGGAAGAAGATGTGCGTCGGCTTCGAGCAGTACGACTTCTTCCCCGACGAAGTCTACTGGCTGCTGCGGGGGCCGGCGGGGCTGGAGCCGGAAGACCGCGTCGTCGTGCGCCTGCGGGCGCCGCGCGGCGGGTGGCCCCAGTGGGTCCGCGTCGAGGTCGCCTGCGACGACGAGGCCAAATCCCGAGTCGTTCTGGAGCGACTCGCAGAGGACGCGCTCGCCGGCAGCATCTACCGCGGCCAGTTCCTGGAGTTCCGCTACGTCCAGAACCCGCATACGGACGCCGATTCCCAGGTTGAGGGCGCCGGGTTGAACGTGCTGTTCAAGGCCCGGCCGAACGTCACCGACGCCGACATCATCCTGGACGAGCGCACCACCGAGATCCTGCGGCGGAGCGTGTTCGACTTCTTCGTCCACCGCGAGGAACTGCACCGGCTCGGCCTGCCGCGCAAGCGCGCCCTGCTCTTCTACGGGCCGCCCGGGACCGGCAAGACGCACACCTGCCGGCACATTCACACGCGCCTGGCCGGCATCACCTCCATCCTCGCCACCGGCGATTCGCTGACGCGGCTGCAGGACGTCGGCAAGTTCGCCCGCCAGCTCCGGCCGACGCTCGTTATCATCGAGGACGTGGACCTGGTGTTCGCATCCCGCGAGGTCAACCCCTACAGCACCGCCCTGGGCGAGCTGATGGACCAGCTCGACGGCTTCACGCCCGACGAGGAGGTCATGTTCCTGCTGACGACGAACGCCATCGAGCGCGTCGAGCAGGCGATCCGCGACCGCCCGGGCCGCATCAACCAGTGCTTATATCTCGGCCTGCCCGGTCCGGCCCTGCGGCGGCGCTACCTGGAGCGCTATCTGAAGCGGTACGACACGCGCGGCGTGGACCTGGACCACCTGGTGCGGCAGACGGAGCGGACGAGCCAGGCGTTCCTGAAGGAGTACGTGCTGCGGGCCGTGCAGGTGGCCGCCGAGGCGGTGGGCTACCGCAACGGCGAGCCGCTGCCGCTGCACACGGCCCACTTCGACACCGCGTTCGAGGAACTGACGGCGCACGGCAACCGGCACAGCGACGCGATCATGGGCTTCCACACCGAACGCGAGTGAAGCGAACCGCGGTTCATCTGGGCGCCGCCGACGCTGATGGCCATAATTGCTACAGTCGTCCCCCGACTGAGTTTTTCGCCACGGAGGTTCTCATGGCCGAAGCCGCGACTGTTCCGCTCACCGTCACGCCCGACGCCGCCGCCCACATCGCCGAACTGGGGATGCAGGGGCAGTTCGAGGAGATGTTGGACCACAGCCGGCGGGTCATCCCCGGGCTGCGCGCCCTGGAAGTTTCCCTGCAAGATCCGTACGACCTGGGAGGCGGCCCGTGCGTCATCATCGACGCCCTGCGAGACTGTCCGCGCGAGGGGGACGACCCGACGCAGCGGGAGTGGGGGTTCTGGCAGGTACGGACTTTCCCACCGCAGGTGTGCGAGAACTTCTGCCTCCTCTGCGTCTACGGGGCGCCCGATGAGAGGTAGAGCATATCTTGAGCTCGCGCGCGAGATCGTGATCGGCGGCACGGAGGTCCACTGGCGGGGCGCTACTGGACGGGCCTATTATGCCCTCATGCTCGAAGGTCGGGAAGCCTTGTTCCGGTGGGGCTTCGCATGTCCGCGCCGCGACAACGTACATACGTTCGTTCGTCTTCGTTTCAGCTACCCTGCCGATGCCGATCTGAAGAGTATCGGTAAAGTTCTCGACGTTGTCGGTCGCCTCCGCAACGGCGCGGATTACAATCTGTCCGCACTGCTCACTTTCGCCTCGAACGTCGCGGCGCAACAGGCAATTGATGATGTCACGGACGCTCTTGACCTCCTGGATGCCATCGAGGCCGACCCGGCTCGCCTGGTTGCGGCGGTCGCCGCCATCCGCGCCGCCTGTCCATGACCCAATCGAGAAGGCCCCGCGCCTGCCAGGCAGGTGCGGGGCCTTCTCGGTTTGTGCTCCGTCCCCCGTTCAACGCAGCGCTTCCTTCACGGGTTCGGTGCCCGCCTCCACCAGCCGAACGGGCCGGC
>JBBRPS010000321.1:0-10748 GCA_038227745.1 Gemmatales bacterium
CGTCTCGGTCGGAACGGCCTTCCGCCCACAGCGGGGTTGCTTACTGCTGCTGGTGATGTGCTGTTTCATGGGTCGTTACGCCCTTCGGTTGATCAGTGGGTGTGGCGCCCGCGGCCGGCTGAGTCCGGTAGCGGGCCGCGGGTACACGGGACGGCGGCGTCCGCTCAAGCGATTAAATCGCTAGCAATTGCCGAGAGGAACGGGTGAACGAGTACATGAGTTTGCCGCTGAGGGGTGCGCCTGGGCCGGGATGGTGTCCCGGCCCCGCTCGCTCGACAGGTCAAGGCCCCCCGCAATCCTTAAAGTTAGAGGGTGCAAGGGCCGCCAGGGATTCGGGAAAGCGGGAGCGTCGGGGAGGGGACACCTTCCCTTGCCTGAAGGGGAACAGCCCCGCTATGCTTTCCAATGATCCAGGAACGAAGGCCATTTTCCGAAAGGGTGCCGTCATGGCCGAGCAACTGCCGCCGAACTCATCCTTCCCGCCGGAGGTCCGGGAGAGCCTGCAAAAGGTCAGCAGGCTGCTGCACGAGGCGCGCCACCTGGGGCCGGAGGCGCAGCGGACGCTGGCCGACCTCGTGGACGAACTGGCGAACGCCCTGGCGGCCGGCGGCGTGTCCGCGGCGGAGGCGGCGCACCTCAGCGAGCGCACCGCCCGGCTGCTGGAGGCAGTCGAGGGGCAACACGACGAGGGCGTGCTGAACGCCGCCCGCGAGCGCCTCGAGGAGGCGGTCGTCGGCGCGGAGTCGCGGGCCCCGGTGGTGGCCGGTGTCGCGCGGCGGCTGCTCGACGCGCTGGCGAACCTGGGCATTTGACCTGTTTAGCCGCGAGGTGAGCCAGATCCCGCTCGCGGCTAAACAGGCGGAACTCGGCCGGCGACCGTATAGGCCCAAAGATTGTGAAAGAATTGTGTTGACGTCTGCGCACGGTAAAGAAACAATCAACCGTTGGTAGAGCCGCATTCGACCCAACCGCCCGGTACCCGAGCCGAACAGGTGTTGTCGGCCTGGAGCCTCAAGGGAGTAGCCAATCATGCCGATCAGGTTTCGCTGCTCGTGCTGCCAGCAACCCATGGCGATCGCTCACCGCAAGGCGGGGACGTCCGTGACTTGCGCCCAGTGCAACGCGGCGCTGACCGTTCCCGCCGTGTCGGATAGCGCGCTCGACTCGCTGCGCAGGCGCAGGCGAGACAACGACAGTGACCCCCCGGTGCCGTGGTTCGTGGACAGTAACCCCCCGGTGCCGTGGTTCGTGACGGCACCAGGGCCCAACCTCGCGCCGCCGGCGCCGGAGGAAGGTACTCCCCTTCCGGCCCCCTCTGCCCCCTTCCCGGCTTCCAGTCCCGAGGGGAGCGCGGCGCTCCCGACCGACATTGACCTCAAAGAACCATCCGGCCCCGACGCGCCGGATCGGCGCTCGCCGCGCCGGCGGGCGCTCGCGCTGGCGGCGCTCCTGCTGCTGTTGCTGCTGATCCCCGGCCTGCTGCTCACGATCGGCTCGAGCCGGCGCGAGGACGGACTGACGATGGCGGCCGGTAAGTCGGCGGCGCCCTCCGAGTCACGGGCCTTCCTGATGGACAGGATGCCTGGTCCCGACGGGAAAGCAGCCGCTGGCGTCCAGACACTCGCAGACCCATTGCTGCTCAAGGACCGGCTGCCGGTCAAGGGTCCGCTGCCGGGCAAGGGTCCGTCCCTGCGGCCTCTCCTCGGGGAGGAAGGGCCGCCGGTCGTGATTCCCCCGAAACCGCGCCCGGGGAAACAGCCACCCGTCCGCCCCCGCGTCGAGAGCGAGGACGAGTTGTACCGTGCCGCGCTGAAGACGGCCGGAGATGCTCTTGCCGGTCAGCACTTCGAGCAGGCCATCACCTGGTACAAGATCGCCGGCAAGATTCGCACGGGCGACGAGGTCGTCCAGGGCCTGTTCCTGGCCGAACAGGGCCGCCTGGAGGCCCACGCCCGTGCGGAGGCGAGAAGTAAGCAACGCGAGCAGGAGAAACGACTCGCTCTCTACGGACAGTGGATGTTGAGCGGCCAGTCCGCCCGCTCTCTGGGCGAGTTCGACCGGGCCATCACCGCGTTCACGGAGGCCCTGAAACTGTTCCCCGAGGACGTGCATGCCGGCGAGTTGCTGGTCCAGACCAAACAGAAACGCGACCGGCCCACCGAGCTCGCCCGGCTCGCCGACGACCGCAACCAGGACGCGACAGCCCAGGAGAAGGGGGCGCAGTACCGCAGCGCCTTGCAGGCGGGCTGGGAGTCCATGCGCCTGGGGAAGTTCGCCGCCGCCAAGAGTTCGTTCGCCTACGCACTCACCCTGCGGCCGGAGGACAGTGAGGCGAACACCGGCCTGGGGAACGCGCTCGAGCATTACAAAGTCAAGAAGTGGCAGGAGGAGCGGCGGGAGGAAGAGCAGTGGCAACGCCACCGCGAGGAGTTGGCCCGGGAGGAGGAGAAGCAGAAGGCGAAGGAGTACCAGACATTCCTGGCCCTCGGTCGACAGGCCCAGGAGCAGCGCCGTCCCGGGGAGGCGCTTGGCCTGTTCATCCAGGCCCTGGAGGCGCGGCCGGACGACCCCACGGCGCTGTCCCTGCGCGACGAGGCGCTCGAGGCCCGCGACAGGCTCTTCGCCCAGCGGGAGCGGGAGGAGAAGAAACGGGCGGAGGCGCAGGCCCTCGCCGCCGCTGTGGCCGCACAGAAGCTGGAGCGGCTCCGGCTGGAGCAGGCGGTCCTAAAGAAGGAAGAGGACGGGCGGCGCAAGGCGGCGGAGTTCAGGCAGTTCCTCATCGACGGCCAGCTGGCCCTCGCCGGCGGCAAATTCGCCGACGCGCTGGCCTTGCTCGACCGCGCCGGTGCGCTCCAACCCGACGACCCCGCGGTGCGCGCTCTGCAGCAGGAAGCGAGCAAACGGAAGGGCGAGCCCGACACGGCCCGGCAGCAGCTCAAGGAAATCATCGCGGCGCAGGCCCTGGCGCGGGAGGAGTCGGCGCGGCGAAAACTCGAGAAGCGACAGCTCCTCCTGGCTGAGCAGGCCGCGAAGGAGCAGGAGCAGCGCCGGGCCGCCACGTACAAGCGCTTCCTCGAGAACGGCAAGCGCGCCTTCGATCAGCACGCCTTCGCCGACGCCGCCGACCAGTTCACCGCCGCCCTGCGCGTCCGGCCGGGCGATGCGCCGACCGCCGGTCTGCTCGAAAAAGCCCGGCAGCAGAGCGAGGCGCACCTGAAGGCCATCGCCGCGAAGAAGGAGGAGCGGGAGCGACAACTGGCCACCGCGGCCAAGGAAGCCCAGCAGAAAAAGGAGGCCCTTGATCGGGCTCGGGCGGAGCAGCAGGCGCAGGCGCAGGCCGCCCGCAAGGTCCGAGAGTTCGAGCAGTTCCTCATTGACGGCCGGCTGGCTCTGAGCAAGGGCAAGACAGACACCGCCCTGGGTCTCTTCGCCAAGGCCCGGAAACTTCAACCCGACGACCCTGGCCTGGCGGGCCTGCTCGAGCAGGCCCACCAGCGCCAGGAAAAGGTCCGCACCGCCCAGGCCGAGAAGGCGAAATTGCAGGCCCGCGAGGATGCCCGCAGGGAGGAGCAGCGCCAGCTCGCTCGGGCGAAGAAGGAGCAGCAGGACAAGGACCGCCGGGCGGAGCAGTCCGCCCGGCAGCGGTCCGAGGACTACAAGAACGCCCTCAAACACGGCCTCGCCGCCCTGGCCCAGGGCAAGCCGCGCAGCGCGCTCGTGGCGTTCCGCGAAGCGCTGCTGCTGCGGCCCGGCGACGACGAGGCGGGCGCGGGACTGCGGCAGGCCGAGCAAGACGACGCGCGGCTGCTGGCGGACGCCCAGCAGAAGGCGACAGAGCAGGAACAGGAGCGACAGCGCCTGCTCGCGCAGCAAAAAGCCAGACGGCTGGCCGGGGAGTATGACCAGTTCATGAAGTACGGCCAGGAGGCTCTGCTCAAGGGCCGGCTCGATGCCGCCGCCGGCGCCTTCACCGAGGCCCTGCAGCGGGTCCCCGCCGACGCCGAGGCCGAGGCTGGCCTGACCAGGGCCCGGGGGCTGCTGGCCCGGGCGAATGAGGCGGCTGCGCAGGCGGCGCAGGAGCGGCGCCGGTAGCAGCAGGCAGCGCAAGAGGCCCAGGCGAAAGCCCTCGCCGACGCCAGGGCGAAGGCCGCCGCGCTGCAGGCGCAGGCCGCGGCGCTGCGAGCGAAAGCCGACCCGGCCGACCAGCTCCGCCGGTTCCTCGCCACCGGCCGCGCGGCGGTCGAGCTGAGGCGGCTCGAGGCGGCTGCCCTGGCCCTGGCCGAGGCGCGGAAACTCGCCCCCAGCGAACCCGCCGTGGCGGCCCTCGAACAGAGCCTGGAGCTGGCCCGCAAGATCGTCCAGGCAGACGAGGAAACGGCGAGAAGACTGGCCCGTCAGGAACTGCTGACGACCTTCCCACTGGCCGCTCGCGAGCGGCAAGAGATCCAGCAGGCCAAGGTCGCGCTGCACCTGGAAGCGGGACGCCGCCTTCTGGACGAGGGCCGCCGCGCGGAAGCCGCGCGCGAGTTCGAGGCTGTCCTGCGGCTGGTGCCCGACCATCCCGCCGCCCGCGCCGACCTGGAAAAAAGTCGCGCGCAAGGGCCGAGGTGACGCCTGGACGCGCTGTCACCGGGGGGCTTCCGCCTCGCGCACGACGAGGCGCTGCCCCGGCGTGACGTGCTCGCGCACCACGCGCGTCCTGGTCGCGGGGAAGAACACCTCCACCCGGTACACCGACGCTGCCTTCCCCAGCCCGAAGTGGGCCTCTAGCGGCGAGCAGCGCCCGTAGCCCGAGCCGGACTGGATCTGGCGGAACCCGACGAGCCGCGTGCGTGTCGCCCCCGAGGTATACACCGTGACCTGCGCCCCGATGCCGTCGCGGTTGCTCTTGCCGCCGACGGCCTTGACGCGCAGCCAGTCCTTGCCGTTCGTCTCGTTGCGGTACAGCACGGGCTGACTGTAGAAATTGACGAGCAGCAAATCGAGGTCGCCATCGTTGTCGAAATCGGCGGCGGCGAGACACACACAGTTCGCCTCGTGCTTGACGCCCCACTCCTTCGCCACGTCGCGCCAGTTCTTGCCGTCGGTCCGGCTCCACAGCGGGTTGCCGCCCTTGCTCGTCGCCCAGCGGTTGCCGCTCTCCGCATCCACCGCCACATAGATGTCCGCCAGGCCGTCGTGGTCGAGATCCTCGATGACCGCATCGTGGCCGAGGGTTTTGAGCTGGGAGGGCGGCACATCGAGCGGCGTGAACTTGCCCTTGCCGTCGCCCCGGTAGAGCAGGTTCGGCTCGACGGTGTGCTTCATCTTCAGCAGTTGCGGCTCGGTGTAGTTGGCGCCCGAGAGCCAGGAGTCGGTGGTCACGTACAGGTCGAGCAGACCGCGGTTGAAGACGTCGGCGAAGACGCAGCCGACCGACGAGGCGCGCCGTCCCAGCCCCGCCGCGGCGGTCACGTCGCGGAACTTGCCGCCGCCAAGGTTCTTGAACAGGGCACTGGGCTGCGACTGGTAACAGGTCACGAACAGATCGTCGAGGCCATCGCCGTCCGCGTCGCCGAAGGCGCAGCCGAGGCTGTGGCGGCCCTTCAACTCGACGCCGGCCTGTGCCGCGATGTCGGTGAAGGTGCCGTCGCGGTTGTTGCGGAAGAGGCGGTTGGAGCCGTCGGGGCAGGTGACGTACAGGTCGGGGTAGCCGTCGCCGTCCACGTCACTCCAGGCGCAGGAGCGGGCCGGCGTCTTGACCAGCACGCCCGCCCGGGCGCTGACGTCGGTAAAGGTGCCGTTGCCGTTGTTGCGGTACAGGCGGCTGGCGCCGCCACGCACCGAGGTCAGGTACAGGTCGGGCTTGCCGTCGCCGTCGAAGTCCGCGACCGCGGCGCCGGTGCCCTCACCCTCGAAGCTCTCCAGGCCGGAGCCCTTCGTCACGTCGGCGAAGCGCAGGCCGCCGAGGTTGCGGAAGTAATAAACGTGCGGCTTGCCGAAGGTCGGGATGACGACGTCGGGCAGGCCGTCGCCGTCGAAGTCCGCGACGGCGATGGCGTGCGGGTTGGTGCCGCCGACGCCGGTGTTGGCTGCGATCTTGAGGCCGGAGGCGGCGGTCACGTCGGTGAAGCGCGGCAAAGCCGGCCGCGGCTGCGCGAAGGCGAGGAGGGCGGGGGCGAGCACGGCGAGGACGGCGAGGGAGCGCATGATGTGTTCCTCTGTATCTCTTTCTCTCCTCGACCTCGCTTCGGGGGCGAGGGGTCGTTGAAGCGAGCGCGAAACGGCAAGCCAGGCGCGCTCCGTCGGCACAGCGCACCTGGCTTGCCGTTTCGCGCTCGCCGCGCGCCTCTTGACGCCGGCCCCTCACCCTCAAAACGGGGCGACGGGAGAAAGAATCAGTCAACTTCGGCTCTTCAACTCACGCACGGCTTCGTCCAGTCGGTTCAGAGCCTCATCGGCGTCGGCCAGGGTCATGGCGGCGCAGAAGCCGTGGTGGCACGCGGCGCCGCCGTAGTCGTGGAAGTAGACGCCGTGCCGGATCGCCGCCGCGATGAAGCGCAGCATCTGCTCGCGGTGGTGCTTTACCGCGTCGCGGTAGCTCCGCACCTCGTCCGCCACGCCGAAGTAGACGCCGAAGCGCGCCCCCAGTCCCTGCACGCGCGCTTCCATGCCGTGCCGGGCGAACACCTCACGCAGGCCGCCGTACAGCCGCGCCGCCACTTCGTTGATGTGGTCGTAGAAGCCCGGCGCGCGGTATGCCGTCACGGCCGCCAGGCCCGCGGCGACCGCCACGACGTGCCCGTTGTAGGTGCCGCTGTGCTGGCAATCGCCGGTCGGCATCAGGCGCTCCATGATGTCGCGCCGGCCGCCGAACACGCTCAGCGGCATGCCGCCGCCGACCGCCTTGCCCAGCGTACACAGGTCCGGCGTCACGCCGAGGTACTCCTGCGCCCCGCCCGGGGCCATGCGGAAGGCGCTGAGCACCTCGTCGAAGATCAGCAGCACGCCGTGGTCGCGCGTCAGGCGGCGCAGAGCGGCGAGGAACTCCGGCTCCGGCAGGATGCAGCCGGCGTTGTAGTAGACCGGCTCACAGATCACCGCCGCCAGTTCGTGGCCGTGAAGGCGAAACGCCTCCTCCAGCAGGTCGGGGCGGTTGTAGGGCACGACGACGAGGTTGCGGTCGAGGCCCTCGGGCAGGCCGGTCGAGCCGGGGAAGACGGTGGGGCTGCTCTCGGGGCCGAGGCGGTCGGCGGGTGTGCCGATGGCGTACATGACCTGATCGTGATAGCCGTGGAAGTTGCCCTCGAACTTGAGCAGGCGCGAGCGGCCGGTGAACGCCCGCGCCAGGCGCAGGCAGTGCAGGGTCGCCTCCGTCCCCGAGCCGGTGAAGCGCACGCGCTCGCAGCAGGGAATCGTTTCGCACAGGAGGCGGGCCAGGTCGGTGTGCAGTTCGTTCTCGTAGGAACAGGCGGCGCCGCGTTCGAGCACGCCGAGGACGGCCTTGCGGATGCGCGCGTCGCCGTGGCCGAGGAGGGTGGCGCCGTGGCTGCAGCACAGGTCGAGGTACTCCTTGCCGTCGAGGTCCCAGACGCGGCAGCCGTCAGCGCGGTCGAAGAGCATGGGGTGGCCGACGGCGCGGTTGAGGCGCGTGGAGGCCGACACGCCCCCGGCGAGGTAGTCGCACGCCTTGCGGTACTGCTGTTCGACGCGGCTCATGGTTCGCTCCTCCTCCGCTCCCTCTCAGGCCGGGGGAAAGGTGCCTTCGCCGATCAGCGCCCGCCGCAGGGCGATGCGTTCGGGGTCGTTGATGTTGCGGTTATCTTCCGCGTCGCTGCCGCCGTGCTGTTTGGCGATGATGTGTTCGACGTGGAAGGTGGCCAGCGGCACGGCTTCCTGCGGCAGCCCGCAGTACTCACAGCAATCTCCGGCGCGCTGACGAACCAGGGCACGGACGGTAGCCTCACTCATGGGCCTTCGCGGGTAGAGGCGAGCAGCCTTCGGGCCTTGGATTGCAGAATGGCAATCGGGTCGAGCGCGGAGACGTAAGCCTGGTACTCCGCCCGTTCCGCCTCGGAGAGGCGGCCTTCCGTGGACTTGTCGGCCAGTTCATCGAGGTGAGCCTGCGTGGCGGGGTCCAGGCGGAGTGCGACCAGGGCGCGGGCGACCTCGGGGGTCAGGCAACGGCCCACCGGATCGAGCAGTCGGTCCAGAACGGGGCTAATCGGGGCACTCATCTGGGCAGTATAGCAGGGAATCCATGGCGCGAACAGCGCTCGGCGGACGGCGCGCACGGCGGCGGGGCCGCCGCGGGTTTCATTCCAGGCGGCTCAGGAGGAGCCTTCAGGGGCTGTGGCCGCTTGGGCCTGGGCCAGGCGTGTCAGGCCGTCGCCGACGGGGACGTTGATGAAGAGGCAATAGAGCATGTCGTCGCCGGTGTTGCGCAGCTCGTGGCGGGCGCCGGGGGCGATGTAGACGACGTCCTCGGCCTGGACGGGGTGGGGCTGGTCGTCGAGGAAGAAGGTGCCGCGACCGCGCAGGATGACGACGAGCTCCTCGGCGTTGGGGTGGACGTGCAGCTCGGCGACGTGGCGGCCGCCGGGCGGGATGGCCATGTGATGGACGAACTGCACGGTACGCAGGCAGGTGCGCTCCGGCGGTGCCTCGGTCTCGTAGAGGCGGCGGACCGGGGCGGGGCGCTGGCTGCGCTCGATCCAGCCGCCGTTGCCGTCGGGGACGAGGTAGCGGATGACGCGGTGCGGGTTGTTGAACAACAGGCTCTGCACGTTGCCGTACGCCTGCGTCTTCCAGTTCGCGAGGGTCATTGCGGTATCGCTCGCAGGAGGGTCGCCCGGGGGTCGAACGCCGGCCATCGGGAGGCCCTATAGTGCTCTGAGAAAAGCCCAAAGGTCATCGAACTCCGCCGCGGCCCACGGCCAGTATCCCGCCTGGGCGGCTTCCCCGACACGCCTGTCCGGTTCGGTCCGCGAGGCCAACCAGGCGTGCGCGCGGGCCTTGTGCAGATTAGCGGGAACGACGCCGTGAGTCTGGAGGCAGGTGAAATACGCCGTCAGGCATGGGTATTCAGAGGCCGTGGACACGGCGAGCACGCACAGCGTTTCCAGCATCCCGTCGTCCACGCCATTCGGCATGATGAAGACGCCGACGCGGGGTGGCCCGGGGGCGAACTGGCCGTGCCCCGCGGGACAGGGCAACTGCATCCCCGGCGCCGTCAGTGCCCCGCGGACCGCAGCGAATGCCTGGTCGGTAGCGGTCACGTGCGCACCGGCGGCCGTGAGGTCCGCATCGCGCACGACCGCCAGGCTGACGACCGCCGGAAAGGCGGCGTCCTTTGTCAGTGCCTTCAAGTTCTGCGTGAGGTTCGTCTTCCCGCCGATGCCCAGGATCTGCACGTCCTGGATGTTGAGATGGTCACGGAAGACGGCGTCAAAGAACAGCTCTTCGTCGCGCCCCTCGACGATCAGCAGTTTCGGCCTGGTGACCCGGACCGTCATCCCCGCACCTCGAACCCTTCTCGCCGCACCGCCGCCATGTCCGACTCATCGTAGCGAACCGCAACATGGTCGCCCTCGCGCCGGTCAAGGCGGTAAAGTCCCAGGTCTTGGAAGTGCCCCTGGAAGGCGGCGAACGCGGATCGGATCATCTCTTCATTGTGTGTCGTGGCGACGACCTGGACATCGTGCTTCTCACAAAGCCCATGCAGGGCACCCCACAATGGCTCCATGACGGAATGATGCAGCCCGTTGTCGATCTCGTCGATCAACAGCACGCCGCGCCGCGAGGCGGTCACTTCGACGGCGATCGAGAACAGTCGCACGAATCCCTCACCACAGGCCGCGAGCGGGACCAAAGAATCCAGCCCGATGTCCGCGTAAACGGACGGCCCCCCCGATTCGGAGAGGACCTCGATGCGCTGGATCCGGGGTTCAATCATCCGGAGCGTATTTAGAACATCTCCTTCTTGCTTGATGCGGACGAGGAAACTGTACTGCTGAGCGTCACGGGCGAGGCTGGGATACGAGCGAGCGGACAGGAACGTTGTCCGGATAAAGTCATCGCGGTCAACGCTTGTGGCGTCAATTCTCCTGCGTCGTGGGTCGAACAGGGCAGTCGTGATCTGCTCCCTTCCGTCCGCCGGTGTGTACAGGAGTCGCAAGCCTCCGATGGCGAAGTCCTGGGTAATCGCGGCGACACCTTCTTCGCCAACGGCAGGACCCATTCCGTCGGCATAACTCGACACCCTAAGGGCTTCTAATCGCAGGACACGGTCCCGGACCTCGTGCTCGCAGCGCACCCGCACCGCGATGGGGATATGAGGGTCCATGTTGAAAAACAACGACCGCCACAGCGGATCGAGGGAACCGTTGCCGAGTCGCTGGCCGCGTAGCTGACCAAGGGTCGTGGGAAACGCCGGGTTCGTTCCTCCGCCAAGGAGGGAAAGGCCTTCCAGCACCGTGGTCTTCCCCGTGTTGTTCCGCCCCACGATGAGATTGAGGCGTCGCAGGTCATCCACGACGAGGCGTCGGATCCCCCGCAACTGTTCGATGGTCACACTCAGGTACATGGCCACTGCCTCCACAGAAATCCCCATTTTGGTAACCGATCCAGCCGCCCTAGTGTCCCTGGCACGAAAACCTGCACTGAATTCAGGAGAGCCGCGACAGCCCGTGTTGTCGCGCTTTCCGCATGAATTCTGCGGTTTCCGAAGAGTGACACCACACTGTCATCGCTACCGACTTGGATGCAAG
>JBBRPS010000322.1:0-10745 GCA_038227745.1 Gemmatales bacterium
CCCAGGGCGTTGCCCTCGCCCCGGCGGTCGCCGATCTCCCGGGCGATCACCAGGTATTGCTCGTGGAAGTCGATGGCCCGCTGCGGCTGGCCGAGGCCGGCGTAGGCACTCCCCAGGTTGCCCAGGGCGGCGCCCTCGCCACCGCGGTCGCCGATCTCCCGGGAGATCACCAACGCCTGCTCGTGGAAGTCGATGGCCCGCTGCGGCTGACCGAGGTCCGCGTAGGCCAATCCAATAGTTCCGAGCAGTTGGCCAATCAATTGCCGCTGCATCTGTTGCCGCACTTGCTCGGCCAGGAACGGTTCGAGAATTCGCAGTCCCTCACGCACCCGACCGCGGTTGCGTAGCCAGTCTGAGGAAGATCCTAGCAATTTGTAGGCCCGGTCATACGCGGCCGCCTCAAATAGATGATGCCCTGCTTCCAGATACGTTTCGATCCATTGGGCCGTCCTGGCCTGTTCCTCCAGATAGGAGCCCACGCGCTGATGGGTCTCCAGACGCAGCTCCTCGTCGTCCGGGTGGCGCAAGCGGACATAAGCCGCCGTCGCCGGGTGCAGCGTGAAGTGCGGCGCGTCTTCCCGTTCCACCGTCTCCAGCAGCGACGTGCGGCGCAGCTCGTCCGCGGTCCGCTCGGCGGTCGCCGCGTCCTCGCCGGCATCGCCCAGGTGCGCCATCAGGCCCCACTCCCACGGCCGGCGCAACAGCGCCATGCGGTACAGCATGCGTCGCTGCCGGTCATCGAGGACATGGTCCCAGATGGCCGCCAGCAGCAGGTTCGCCCACAGCTTCTCGCGCACCACCGGCAGCACCGGCGCCACCAGCTCCTGCCACTCCCGCTCCAGATCCGCGGCGCTCGGCGGCTGCGGCAGGCGCCAGGCCCCGTGCCTCTCCTGCCGCCGCAGGAATTGATGCTTCACCAGATCCTCGGCGTACTCGACGGCACGCGGATGACCGTCCAGCCGCGCCACCAGCCGGGCGCGGGTCGCGGTAGCCAGCTTCGACAGGTGAGCAAACCAGGCCGTCAGCCGAAACAGCGCGTCGCCCGGCAGCGGCGTCACCGGCAGCAGCACGTCGCGGAAATCGTCGTTCTGATAGCGGCAGCTCGCAAGCACCCAGAGCTTGTCGCCGCCTTCCGCCAGCTCGCGCAGCAGCAGCCACAGGTTGCGCAGGCCCTCGCTGCACCAGTCGCCCAGGGCCTGCGCGTCGGGCCGCTCGGCCGTGGCGTCCGTCGGGCCGACGAGCAGCGATTCGAGGTTGTCCAGCACCAGCACCAGGCGCGGCACGTTTTGGAGAAGAACCTGAAGGAACATCGCAAACCGCTGTCTCGAGTCGTCGCCGGCGGCGCGGTCCACCTGCTGCACGACGCCTTCCCATTCGACGCCGAAGCGCTTGCGGCAGTAGTCGAGCAGTTGCCCGACCAGCGCCTCGACCGGGTTGGCGTCCTTCTCCACGCCCTCGCACCACAGGATGCAGAGGTCTCCCTTCGTCGCCTTCAGCAGCGGTGGGATGTGGAAGGCCAGCGTGGACTTGCCCAGCCCGCCCAGCCCTTGCAGCACCAGCTCGCGCTTGCTCTCGCGCAGCAGGTGGCGGCGAACCCGGTGCAGCTCGCGGCGGCGGCCAATGAAGCCGGTCCGCAGCACGCGGCGCTTGCCCAGCCCCTCGAAGGTGCGCCGCAGCGCCTGCTCCGCCTGCCGCAGCTGCACCGCGGTCGTCGGGGTGCCCAGCGGATAATCGGGACCGCGATGGTACAGGACCAGCTGCGACCACGCGAACGGATAGGTGCCGGCGCCCGCCGCCGACGCCGGATCGCGCTGCCGCCCTTCCGCCTCGACCAGCGGCCGCAGCAGGGCCGCCCGCGCCAGCCGCACCGCCTCGCGCGTCGTCTGTCCGGCGGCCAGCGCCGCGTACAGCGTCTCCTCGGCGCGCGTGGACAGCTCATCGACAATGGGACCGCTGTAGCCGACCACCTGGGCGACCCCCTCGCGGTGCAGCCGCGCCGCCGCCGACTCGGCGCCCTCGCCCACGTCGTTGCCGTGACAGCACGCCAGGTAGAAGAACGGCGGCGGACGGTCGGGCAGCTCGCGCCGCAGTCGGGCCGCCAGGTCCTTCACCGCGACCGTCGCCGGGCCGCCGTCGTCGTCCTCGAACTGCAGCACGCCCGGGCCGCCGTGACCGCTGAAGTGAACGCCCTTCGGTTGATGCTGCCGCAGCGTGGCGACCAGGTCGTCGAGTGTGCCCAGCTCGGTCGGCGTCATGGGGCAGTGGTCGGTCAGCGCCATCGTCAGGCGATAGCTCTCCGTCTCGTAGTGCAGGCCGCTACCCTCCGGGGCCGAGACGTTGACCACGAGCGTGAACGGTCCGGTCGGCGCCGTCAGCAGGCAGCGCTCGTCCACCTCGGCCCGCGTGCTGCGGAGCAGGTCGAGCTTGCCCTCGCGCACCAGGAACTCGCTGCCGTCGTGCAGCAACTCCCACGGAAGCTCCAGCAGGTCGTCGTCGCCGCGCAGGGCCAGCACCGGCCGGGCCGCCGCGGCGCGCGCCCGGCCCAGGCGCTCGCCGTCTTCCCCGGCAAACAGCACGTCGAAAAGGACACGGCCAACGGCGGTCGCGTCGCGGGTCAGCTCGGCGCGGTCGGCGTCGGCAGCAAGGGGAGTGCGCACCAGCCGGCGGAAAGCGCCCAGAGAGCCGGCGAAGCCGGCGGCGGTCAGAGGCGATGCCGTTCGTCGCTCCGTGCCGTCCGGATTGACGATGCGCCAGCCGTCCTCCTTGGAGGTCAGGTCGAAGGCCAGCATCTGACCCAGCGCCAGCCGGCGCAGGTCGTTCTCCGGCAGCTCCGACAGCCGGCCGATGCGCCGCGCGATCAGCTCCGCCAGCTCGCCCAGGGACAGGCCGGCCGAACGCAGCGCCTGGGCCGCGGCGAGGGCAGGCGGCAGCGGCGCCTCCTCCAGCAGCACGGGGATGACGCGGCCCAGCGGACCGTTCAGGGCCATGAAGTTCGTCCACTCCCACTTCACCCAGGGGCGTTCGAGGCTGCGCGGCGTGATGACCAGGAGGAGGAAACGACTGCGGCGCAGGCCGTCGGCGCTGAGGGCGTCCACGAAATTGTCCTGCTCCGGCAGCTCGCGCTCGTCGAACCAGGGGTTCAAGCCCTTGGCGCGCAGCGCATCGCGCAGCTGCCGTACCCACGGCTTGTCCGCGGAATGGTGGGACAGGAAGACGTCGAACGGCTGGGGGGCGGTGTCGGTCATGGGGGTAACCTCGGTGATTCCGGGGACCGCAGGCCGCCCGATTATGACAGGGTTGTGCGCCGCTGGCGAGAAAAACCGGCATGGTTCAAACGGAGGCGGATCCGGGTAGCGCTCTTTGTGGGGCCGGTTGGCAACCGGCCGGTCTTGGCCTGGCCGGTTGCCAACCGGCCCCACAAAGAAAAACCCGCCCTGAAGGACGGGCCTGCACCGCTCCGCGGCAAGCCCGCTGAAGCGGGCTGCAAAACCGGGGCGCCAACCCGGTCAGTCCTGTCCCCGACCGACCTCCAGCCAGAGCCGGGCACGCGCGGTCAGCTCGTCCAGTTCCTCCTGCTCCCGCGCCTGGCCGGGCGGAGCCTCCGGCCCGTCGGCCCGGCGCAACCCTTGCCGCAGCGTCCGCACTTCCGCAAGCCGCTCCTTCAGCGTGGCGACCTCGCGCCGCAGCTTCTCGGCCTGCTGCCGCAGCTGCCCCAGCGCCGCCGGCGCCGCCTTCTGCTTCTCCATCAGATACAGCGTCCGCGCGGTCGTGGCCGCCTCGCCGTGCTTTTCATCGAGCCGGTCCCGCAGTTTGCGCTCGGCGGCGGCCAGTCCCTTCCGGACGTCCTCGACCGTGGGAGGCGGTCGTGGACCGGCGTCCGGAGTGGCCCGCGTCTCGGCCGCGAACAGCTTCCAAACATTCACCTGCGGCGCAGCCAGGTTGCCACCGACGAAGCCGAGGCCAAACACCACCAGGAGGACCACGGCGCCCGCGCTGAGGCGACGCCGCTGTTTTTCGGTGGAGGGCAGGACAGGCGAAACGCGCTCGGTCATGACAGTATCCTCCGAATCACTCGCGGCGGCGCAGGGCCTCGGCAGGCATCAGGCGGCAAGCACGACGGGCCGGCAGCCAGACCCCCAGCAAGGTAAACGCCACGGCAACCAGGCCGACGACCGCCGGCAGCCACAGCAGGCCGGGCTGCAAGGACCAACCTTCGGTGAAGGCCGGATCGCGAATGCCCAGGGCCTGCCCCGCCACGCCGCGGAACCAGCGCTCGCAGGCGACGTAGATCAGCAGCGCCAGGCCGAACCCCGCGACCGCCATCAGCACCCCCTGCACCAGGAACACGCGCAGCACGTCGCGCGACGATACCCCCAGCGACCGCAGGATGCCGATCTCCCAGCACTTCGACTGGATGTTCAGCATCGTGGTCAGGCCCACGGTGACCGCGGCAATGAGCGCACAACCCGCCGCGAAGAACAGGACCACACCGAGAAGCACCCGCCCCAGCCGCCGCAGCTCCGCCTGCTCGGCCAGGTGGTCCTCCGTCTCGTAACCCAGGGCCCGCAGCCTCCGCACCAGCCCCTCGACCTCCGCCGTGCTGGGGGCGAACAGATTGCAGCGGCGATAGCCGGCGGCGCGGCTCGTCTCCAGCGGCGAGCGAAACTGCTGGCGAACCTCGTCGTATTCGAGGCGGCGACCCTGCCAGAGGTACACGTCGCGCACCAGGCGGTGGGGCACGTAGGCGCGCTCCTTTGCGGTGAGGCCGACGAGCCTGAGCCGGACGGCGATCTCCTCGCCGCGCCCGGCCGCGTCGCGCGGCAGCTTGACGTGAATGCTGTCGCCGATCTTCCACCCGCGCGACTGCGCCCACGCGACCGGCACAACCGCATCCTGTGCATCCTCGCCGCCGAGCCAGCGCCCCGCGGTCAGGCCCGCGGCGAACCGCTCCGGGTCGGCGGCCTCGGTGCCGACGAACGTCAGGTCAGCGCCACCGGCGCGAACGATCAGCGGGGCGTGGGCTGCCGCCGACTCGAAGGTCGGCGGCAGCGCGCTCAACAGGCGCACGACCTCCCCGGTCACCGCGCCGTCGCTGGTTTTCGTGTCCCGGATGCGGTAGCGGAGCAGCCGGCGCTCGCGCAGCGGCGTCAGCGGCTTCAGGCCGGTCCCGGTCCCTTCGAGCAACTTGACGGCGGAGGCATACGCGGCCGCGTCCGGAAACTGGACCTCGACGCCACGGCGGATCGAAGGGGGCAGCTCCGCCGCCGCGCCGGCAAAGGCCAGCGCGCGGAACAGGTCGCCCGGGTCGAAGGCAAGCCAGCGCAGCGTCTCCACGGTGGCCAGTCCCGTGGGCAACTCCGGCGCGTCCTCCGGCAGGCGATAGGCGCGGGCGTGGCGAGGCACCGATCCATCGCCGCGCACGCCGACCCAGCCAGGCTTGCGCCCGCGCGGATCGTCCACCCGTTCCCAGCGAGGATCCGCCGGCTCCCAGGCCACGAGGGACTGGCCGCCCACCCGCGCCCGGTAGACGTTGACGACGCGGACGCCGTCGAGCCGGCGCAGGACCGGCACGGCCTTCGCCTCCGCGGCCTCATGCGTGAGCGCAGCCCAGACCGGGCCTCGTGCCTCCAGGACGGTCAGCTCGCCTGCCCGCGTGCTGGTGAGCTGATAGCCCTTCAGCTCCTCCTCGACTCGCTCCGCGTGCGCCGCCGGAGAGTAGGCGATGGCGCAGGGAAATGTCAGCGTCCGCTCGCCAGCGCCCGCCCTATCCAGCTCCAGCAGCTTGCCCTGGCACCAGAAGTCGAGCCGCGCCGCCACGTCCAGCGGCACATAGGCTTGCTCCTGCCGGTCCCGCGCCAGCACGCCGACAATGCGAAGGGCGAGGCGCTCCACCTGGTCGCGGCGGTCCAGGCGGCGCGTGACCTCCACGGTGAGCAACGGTACGGACGGCCCGCTCGCCCCCAGAGTACCGCCGAGCCGCTCCAGCAAGCGCCTGCCGAGGACGACCTCGCCGGCGGCGGCGACCGGACGGCCCCAGGCCAGACGGGTTGCCGCCAGCCGCGGGTCGTCCGGCAGCACCGCGCAAACGGGGGCCAGGCGTGTACTGTCCGCGCCGGCGAGACTGACGCGAGCGTTCAGCTGAATGCAGGGATAGGCCGTCGCGACGTGCAACGTCCCGGCCAGGCGGCGAACGCGCTCCGCCGTGAAGCGGAGGTCCGCCGCCGGGGCCTGGGCGATGACGTGCCTGTGGTCGGAGGCGTCCAGGGCCGCGCTCTGCGTGTGGTAGATGCGCTCGGCGCAGATTCCGAGCAGCAGCGCGTTACAGGCAGCGATGGCGAGGATCAGGGTGGTGATCCCGGCGGACGTGCGCCGGTGCAGCAGGTCCGAGACCGCGTACCACCACCGGATGCGCAGGTTCATCCGCGGCGCGCGGGAGTCGGTGGCCCCGACGCTCTGCGGGCGCGGCTTCGCGCCGGCCGCGCGGGGCAGCTCCTCCTCGGTGCAGCCGCCCCCGGGCAGCAGCCGGATCAGCCGGTCGGCGTAGCGCCGGGCCAGCTCCTCGTTGTGCGTGACCAGCACGACGGGACGGTGAGTGCGATCGACCAGCGTGCGGAACAGCTTCATCATGCGGTCGCCGTTGTCCGGGTCGAGCGAGCCCGTCGGCTCGTCGGCGAGGATCACCGCGGCCCTGGACGCAAAGGCCCGTGCCACCGCAACCCGCTGCTGCTGTCCGCCGGAAAGGGCCGCGGGAAGCCGCGCCATCTCGTTGTCCTTCAGGCCCACGCACTGGAGCAAGGGGTGGGCGCGGTCCTGGGCCTCTGGGCGGGACACGCCCCGGATGAGCAGCGGCAGGGCGACGTTGTCCAGGGCCGAGAGGTGCGGGACGAGGTTCAGCGACTGGAAGATGCACGCGACATGGCCGGCGCGGTGCCGGCGCAGCTCAGCCCCCTCCGCGGCCGGCAGCGGCACTCCCGCGAAGACGATGGTCCCACGGGTCGGGACGTCCTGCCCCGCGAGCAGGCTCAGCAGCGTGGACTTGCCGCAGCCGCTGGACCCAACGATGGCACTCACCCCGCGCTCGATCCGGAGCGTGTGGCCCGCGAGCTGCAAGGCGACTACCTCGCCCCCTCCGGCTTGCGGATAGGCCCTGGTCACGTCCTCCACCACGAACAGCTCCGGACGGGCCGCCGGCTGAGGGCACACGGCGTCCGGCTCCGCGTCGTTCGGCATGGAAGGCCCGTGACCGTCCGTGTCGGGGGCTGCCGGGGGGCAGGCATTCCCGGCGGCGAACCGCTTCCGCAGGGCAGGCCATGCGGAACACAGGGCGGCCACGACGTTATTAATCAGGCGCTTCATCGGCGACTCCTCAGGGTAGATGGTCTTCGCGGATCCAACCGAAATCTTTCCCGGAACGCGACAGCCACAGGTCGTTGTCGTTGTGGTCGCGGATGAGCAACTCGATCTGGGCCGCGAGCCGTTCGCGCAGGCGAGCGCGTTCTTCCTCGTTCATCGTCTCCAGCTTGCCGCGCTCCAGTTGCAGGATGGAGCCGCGCCGGCACGGGATGCCCCGGGCCGCCAGGTAGACGTCCAGCGGCTCGACGCGATCCTTCTGCTGGAAGAACTCGCCGAACAGGCTGGTACGTCCTTCCACGCCGCGGCGGAAGATCGCCGCGCCGAGGTTGGGGTTCGAGGTGACCGCAATCAGGCCGCTCATGCCGTGGATCAGCATGCCCAGGTCCTCGCGCGGCAGGTACACCTCGCGTTCCAGGACCGGCAGCCCGCTCTGTTCGCACAAGGCCCAGCCGGTCGAGAAGGTGGGCACGCCGGGCCGCAGCCTGCCGACGTCGATGCCGGCGCCGGGCAGGAATTCCAGGATCTCGGTGACCTTGCGCACGTCCAGTCCGGTGTCGCGCGCGACCAGCGCGGGGTCCTTCTCGCCGCGGGCCACGGCAAGCACCACGTCCTGGCGCGCGTCCGTCTCCTTGCGCTCCGTCTCCAGGACGGCGCGCACCCGGCGACGAGCTGGCCGGCGCCGTCCAGGGGATAACAGGCGCCGCCCGTCCCCTGGGCCAGGCCGTTCAGCTGCTCCCACAGCAGGCGCTTGTCGGCGTTCTGCTGCGGCTGGCCGGTGATCGTGCCGAAGATCTTGACCCGGCGCTGGCCGGCGCGGGCGGCGCTCGTGAGCTTGGCGCGGCCGATGTTGCGCGGGTTCTGGCGGTCGCCCGGCTCGTGCGCGGAACTGTCGGCGACGACGACCACCACCTTATGCGAACCCTGCCGGAACGGCGTCTCGTCCAGGGCCGCCCAGACGCCGTCGTACAGCGCCTCGGGAGTGTCGCCGCCGTCGGTCGCCTGCAAGCCATCGAGCTTGCCCAGGAAGGCCTCGGCATCCCGGTCGAGGCCGAAGTGCCGGGTCACGAACGTGGTGCGCGCGTCGTCGTGATCGCGGTAGGCGACCAGGCCAAAGGCCACGTCGGGCCGGCGGTTCGCGTCCCCTTGCTGCAGCTGCCGCGCGATGGCGCGGATCGTGGCCTTGACCGCCTCGATGTAGGGCTGCATCGACCCGGTGCAGTCCACGACAAACACCAGGTCGAGACGGCGGACCTTCCGCAGCGCTTCCTTCAGGTGAGCGGAGGCCTGTTTCCCTCCGCCGATCTCATTGGTCGCCGGTTCCGCCAGGTTCTCCTTCAGTTCGGCGAGGAAGTGCAGCCGTACCAGCTCGTGAACCTGTCCGCGAACCTCGACGCGGTGGATCTCCACGATCGGCCAGGGCATGTAGGCCCTGCCCTCCCGCAGACGGGCGCGGGCGATGGGCTTGACGGCCGTCGTGCCCTTCTGGAGCAGCTCGACCAGGGCGTCCTTGCTCGGGTAGACGAGGATCGGCGGCACACGGCGGGACGGCTCGCGCACGCCGCGGACGCCGACGCGCGTGTCCCAGCGGGCGACGGCCGCGGCGTGTACCCAGCCGATGACGTCGCGGCGCTGCATGGTCGGCCCGATCAGGTAATGGGTGGCGGCTCCGTCGCGGGGAGATACGTCGAAGACGTAATAGGGGCGGAAATAGGCCAGTGGACTGCCCACCGGTGCGCCGGCTCGCGGCGGAGCCTCGCTCAGGCAGCGGGCGCCCTCGGCGATCGCCAGCACCTTGGCCTGGATACCGTCCTGGTTCATCAGGCAGTCCACGCCGGCGCGACGGGCGAACGAGGTGGGAGCGGTCGGGGCGGCCGGGGCGAGCGCAGCGGTGGGCGTTGACCGCAGGCCCTCCTCCGTTTGCGGGCTGCGGCAGCCGGCTGCGGCAAGCAGCAGTCCGCAGGCGAGAGCGACGAGCAGGGGGGGAAAGCCGGGCTGTCGGTCCGTCGAGCAGGGAGACGTGGCGCGCGGGGTCATGAGTCGATCTCCTCGGTTGGTGGGGCAAGGTGCCGGGCAGGGAGGCAGGCCCCGGGCCAGGGCCGCCCCCCGCGCCGGGGCTGTGGGCGCGGCAACCTATTCAGCGGGCCGAGGTTTCCTTGAGGGCGGCGTCGATCTCGGCAAGCGTGTCGCCGGAGCGGGACGGCTCCTCGTAGTGGATGGTCCCCGGATTGCGAGCCGTGCTGTCGAGGGCGACCTCGGCCTCGTTGACGCGATCGAGCAGGGCCTCCCAGGTTTTGCGGAAGCCGGTGTTGCCCTGCCTCAGGCCCGTGTCGGCCAGGGCGCGAGTGATGTCCTGGATGTCCGCGAGCTGCTGGGCGTTGGCCAAACGCACGCGCAGCGTTTGCAGCTCGGCCGCCTTGGTGGAGCGCAGCGCCCGCGCGTCGGCCAGCACTTTCTGTCCCTGGGCGACCGCCTCGCGCAGGCCCTTGAGCCGCGTTGCGCCGATCTCCGCTTGCTGCCGCAGCGCTTTCAATTCCTGGATGCGAATGCGCACGTCGGCCTCGACGTCGCGCCGCGACCAGTCCCGGCCGGCGATGACGAAGCTGGTGCGCGGGTCGGCGAGCAGCTCGCGGGCCTGCTTCAGGGTGGCCACCTTTCGATCGCACGCGGCGGCGAGCTTGGCGACCTGTTCGTCGATGGCCTTGGCCTGGCGGGCGGCCTTGAGGAGCTTGACTTCGTGGCGGACGATCTGCTCGTCCATGTTCTTGAGATGGACCTCGATCTCGACCGCCATCTGCTCGGCGGGCTTGCTCTGCTCGATGTGGTCGGCGGTGCGCCACCACAAGGCCCGCAGGGATGTGGTGTAGCCGAGCGCGACGAGCGCCAGCACGACGACTGCGGCACCTGATACGATCTTTTTCACGGAAAGCCTCCTGAGGGGGAACGGGCACGGGACCGGCGTTGCCGTCGTTTCCGTATTTGAGTTATTTAAGTATATAATTCCAATTGGCGATTATCAAGGGGCGGGGAGTCCGATCTTGCCGATTTTCAACGAGGGGAAGTTGGCGAGCAGAGGAGCGGATCACAGAATCAAGGCGCACAGAATCATAAGAGAAATTGGCATGGTTCAGAGGCGGGTGGCGCACGATGTGGGGCCGGTTGGCAACCGGCCAGGCGAAGACCGGCCGGTTGCCAACCGGCCAGGCGAAGACCGGCCGGTTGCCAACCGGCCCCACATCGTGCGCCACCCGCCTCTGAACCATGCCAAAAAGGGGAAGCAATGCCCTGTCCCCTCGGCCTTTCTGTTTTGATGATTCTGTGCGCCATGATTCTGTGAACCGCTCTAGCGAGAAGTGTTTGCCGGGCCGCCGAAGAGTAGCCGTTCACGGGGCATC
>JBBRPS010000323.1:0-10731 GCA_038227745.1 Gemmatales bacterium
CCGAGCGACTCGCGGAGCGAGTCGCCCACGATAAGAACACGTCAACGGGATTCTTAACCCAGGGGGGACCTGGCGCTCGGCCAGAGGGAGGAAATCATGACGGCGGTAAGGTGGACAGGGCGCCGGAGCCTGACGATCCTGCTGGCGCTGGCGTTGCTCGGGGCGATCGGCGCACGCAGCGAGGTCGCCACGCAAGAAAAGGACGATCCGCCCGAGGAGCCCGCCGGCAAGGTGCAACTGGTGCAGGACGTCGGCGGCCACACCGGCGTCATCACGGGACTGACCTTTGCCCCCGACGCCACGCGGTTGTATACCGTCGGCCAGCCCGGTGAGGTGATCGAGTGGAACGTGGCTACCGGCCGCCGGCTGCGGGTGTGGCGTTTCCCCGGCCTCGCACGCCGCCTGGCGATCTCGGCGGACGGCCGGCGCCTGGTGGCGTTCATCAACCACGGACAAGGATCGATGGCCGTGTGGCCGATCGACCTGTCCAGCGGGGAGGGTGGCCGGGGGCCGGTCTTCGCCCGGAAGCTCCCGCACCACATGGCGCTCGCACCGAACGGGAAGCGCGTGGCCCTCAACTTCGGCACGGCGACGGAGGTGTACGACCTCGACACGAAGGCCCAGGTCGGTCCGACCTACAAGACGGGAGTCACCAACAGCCTGGTCTTCGGTCCGACTGGGCGGCGGCTGCTGACGGTGACGGAACACGCCACGGACCACAGCCGCGCGCTGCAGATCTGGAATGTGCCGGGCAAGGGCAAGGGGGTCGGCACGGCCCTGCCGGGCGCAGATCGCGTTCATGCCCTGGCCGCCTGGTCGGCCGACGGCAAGCGCGTGGCCAGCATGGACGGCGGCGGCTGGCCGACCCTGCGCGTCTGGTCGGTCGCCGACAAAAAGGTCGTGTGGGAGGCGGACGTCAAGCGGGTGGAGAAACTCCTGGGCAACGAGCGCGGCCAGGTCGATGCCGTGGGACTCGCCTTCATCTCCCCGACCGAGGTGGTAGCGTGCTGGGACAAGAGCGGGCAGCTGAAGGTAGTCCGCTTCGACACGGCGGCGAACCGGACCGTGCTGCTGCCGACCGCCATCGCGCACCAGCACGGGAAATCCGGCCGGGTCGCCTTCTCCGCGGATGGGCGCTGGCTGGCGGCCACGACCAACCCGGCCTTCCGGGTCGTGCTGTACGATCTGAAGGCACGCAAGGAGGTGCGCCGACTCGGGCCGGTCGCGGACGTGCCGCGTGTCGTCGCCTGGGCCGCCAAGGGGTACGGCGTCGCCTGGGGCTACGCCGCGAAGCCGAAGCAGAACTGGCGGAAAGCCCTGGCGCGCGGCCTGAGCCTGGACACCCTGGAGCCCCTGGAGCCGGAGGCCCTTGACAAGGCGGTCGCCGGCGGGCTGCCCCCGGGCTGGCGGCTGGTCCGGGACATCACCAACCGGACGTACCTGGTGCGGAAAGGCAAGAAGGTCCTGATCGACCTGTACGACACGGCGGACAGGCCGGCGCGGGCGTTCAAGGACGCAGCGGGCAAGCTTCGCCTGATCGTGGTGCATTCCAGCGGGCGCCACCTGAGCATCGTCGATCCGGAAACGGGAAAGGCTATTTCGCGGATCGGGTACAACTTCAACCCGGTGTCCGACCTGGCGCTGTCACCGGACCAGAAATACCTTCTGGTCGCCGGCGGCGAACCGGCGCTGCCGGTGTTCGCCCTGTCCCGGCCGAAGTACTACGAGCTGAGCGTCTTGCCGAGAGGGCACGACTGGATCGCCTGGACGCGGGTGGGCGGCTACTACGCGGCGACGCCGGGCGGCGAGCGGCTGATCGGCTGGAAGGTGAGCGGGGCGGAGGACCGCCTGGCCGCGTTTTACCCGGTGCAGCGCTTCCGCAAGCGCCTCTACCAGCCCGATGTCATCCGCCAACTTCTGACGGCCGGCGGCGTGAAGGCGGCCCTGAAGACGTTCAAGGGACGGTCGGCCAGCGTGGCGGAGATGCTGCCGCCGGTGGTCCGCATCCAGATCAAGCAGGACGCGAAGGAAAAGGAGAAATTCACCGTCGAGGCGAAGGCCGACGCGAGCGTGAAGGACCAGCCGATCGAGGCGCTGCGCTTGCTCATCGACGGCGTGCCGGTGGAGGGCAAGTCGCTCGAACCGGCGCAGCAGACGGCGTCGGCAACGTGGACGGTGACGGTGCCGGCGGGGACGCACGAGTTGAAGGTGCTGGCCCGCTGTCCCGATGTCTCGGGCGTGTCGGCGGCGCGGGAGGTGCGCGTGCCGACGACGGAGAAGGACCGGCCGGCACTGCACCTGCTCGCGGTCGGCCTGAACGAGATGGGCGACCCGGACCTGAAACTGAAGGGCCCCAAAGGGGACGCGGAGGCGATCAAGGCGGAATTCAAGAAGGCCTGCGTGGGGGCGGGGAACCTGTTCGGCGCGGCGCGCTCGACGCTGGAGTTGCTGGTGGACAGGGCGGCGACGGCGACAGCGGTGCTCGACAAGCTCACGGAGGCGCGGAAGAAGGTCAAGCCGGGTGACCTCGTGGTGCTGTTCTACGCCGGGCACGGCGTGCGCAAGGGGCAGGAGTTCTACCTGCTGACGCATGGGGCGAAGGTGAACGACCTGGCGAAGACGGCGCTCTCGGGGGGCAAATTGCGCGACACGCTGGGACGGTTCCCTTGCCACGTGCTGCTGCTGCTCGACGCCTGTCACTCCGGAGCGGGGCCAGGGTGCTGCGCGAGTACAGGGCGGCGACCGACGACGCGGCGCGGCAGCTCGCCGACGAGGAGTGCGCGGTGACGGTGCTGGCGGCGGCGATGGGCCACGAGAAGGCCCTGGAGCCGGCCAAGGGCGGGCATGGCCTGTTCACGCAGGCGCTGCTGGGGGCGCTGGGGAGCGGCGCGGGCGTGCCGTTCAACGGCCGCGACGGGAAGCAGTACGTCCACCACCTGTTCAGCCACGTGTTCGACGAGGTCAAGGCGACGAGCAATGACCAGCAGCATCCGTTCTTGAGCCTGCCGTGGACGATCGACTCGTTCGCGGTGCGGCAGGTGGGGAAGGCGCCGGAGGGCGGGTGACAGGGGGCGCAGTGGGTGCGGCCCTTGAGGGCCGCACAACCATTAAAACTTGCTCAACTTCCGATTCCTGCTTGCTATTCCTCTTGTCCGCTTTTACTATCTTATCCAACCCGCCGCCGCCCCGCGGCGGGCCCTACTTCTTGCGGGGTTCGCCGCGGGTGCCCTTGTTCTCGCCCAGCCTGCGGCGCGGCGGCATAGCCGTGCGCTCCGGCACTGCCATTCCCCAGCGGAATCGGTCGGCACAATCGTTCGCGGTGGTGCCCTCCGTGAGCGGCATCGCGGAGAGGTTTGTCGGTTGACGTGACAACTCCTGGTTTCGGAGGTTCGCAGCGATGTCCTTCCTCCAGTTCTTGCGCGCGTTGGCCGGCCTCCTCACCCGCCGCCCCAAGGCCGCGTCCCGCCGGCGGCGGCCGCCGACGCTTGAGGGCCTCGAAGATCGGTCCCTGCTGGACGGCGGCCTGGGATCGTCCGTCGGCGCCTTCCTCCCCGCCACCGGCGGCTGGTACCTGCGCCACAGCGCCTCCGCCGGCGCCCCCGACGTCGCCCCCTTCCTCTACGGCGCCCCCGGCTGGACGCCCGTCGCCGGCGACTGGGACGGCAACGGCACCGCCGGCATCGCCGCCTTCGACCCTACCTCCGCCACCTGGTACCTCAAGAACGCCACCGCCGCCGGCGCCCCCGACGTCACCCCGTTCCGCTACGGCGGCGCCAACTGGGTCCCCCTCGCCGGCGATTGGGACGGCAACGGCACCACCACCGTCGGCGTCTTCGACCCCGGCACCGCCACCTGGTACCTCAAGGACAGCAACGCCGCCGGCGCCCCCGACGTCACGCCGTTCCGCTACGGCGGCCCCGGCTGGATCCCCGTGGTCGGCGACTGGAACGGCGACGGCAAGACGACCATCGGCGTGGTGGACCCAAGCACCGGCACCTGGTACCTCAGGAACAGCAACACGGCCGGGGCGCCCGACGTCGCGCCGTTCCGCTACGGAGCGCCGGGATGGCGACCGGTGGCCGGGGACTGGGACGGCAACGGCAGCTTCACCGTCGGCATGGTGGACCCCGCGACCGAGACGTGGTACCTGCGCAACCGCAACAGCCCCGGCGCCCCGGACGTCGCCCCGTTCCGCTACGGCGGCCCCGGCTGGGCGCCCGTCGTCCTGACCAGCACCCTCCCCGGGGGCGCCGGCTCCCCGGGCGGCTCTGGTTCTCCGGGGGGCTCTGGTTCCCCCGGCGGCTCCGGCTCCCCGGGCGGTCCGTCGCCCGGCGCCGCGAGCACCGGCGCCAATGGCCCGCTGCAGTTGCAGGCGCCGGCATCGGCGGCCGGCTCCAGCGTGACCGTCTCGGTGAAGGCTTCCGACACCGGCATCGGCCTGGTTCCCGCGGTCACGCTGGACGTGGACCTCAACCACGACGGCAGCTTCGACGGCCCGGGGGAGGCCGCCTACGCCGCCGCCGTGCTCGGCCTGGACGGTACGGCCCAGGTTTCCCTCACCGGCCTGGCCCCGGGAGCCTACGCCCTGCGTGCCGACGTCGCCGACCTCGGGGGGGCTACCGCCAGCGCCGTCGCCACGACGCACCTGGCCGCGGCGCCGGCCGACAAGCTGCCGCTGGGCTTCGAGGCCAACGTGGGGCAGACCGACGCGCAGGTGCAGTACCTCACGCGCACGCGCAGCGGCAACGCCTTTCTGACCGGCAGCGCGGTGGTGCTGACGGCCCTGGGCACGCCGCCGCCGCCCCCCGGCCAGGGGGACACAGGCCTGGGCCTGACGGGGACCGGCATCGTGCCGCCGGTCTACCGCTTCGTGCAGCGCGTGCAGTTCGCGGGGGCCAACGCCCTGCCGACTGCCTCGGCCGTGCAACCGCTGCCGGGCAAGAGCAACTACTTCCTGGGCAATGACCCGTCGCAGTGGCACACCAACGTCCCGACCTACGGCGGCGTGAAGTACAGCGGGCTGTACCCGGGCATTGACGTGCAGTACAGCAGCAGCGGTAACAACCTGGAGGCCACCTTCACGGTGGCGGCGGGGGCCGACCCGGGGGCGATCGCGCTGGCGTTCCCGGACGCCACGGGGGTGAGCATCGCGGCGGACGGCGGCCTGGTAGCCGACACGCCGGGCGGGCCGCTGGGGCTGTCGGCGCCGGTGGCGTACCAGGTGGTGGGCGGAGCGACGCGGGCGGTCCGCAGCGGCTACGTCGTACAGGGCGCGAACCGCGTCGGCTTTCAGGTGGTCGGCTACGACCCGACGCGGTCGCTCACTATCGACCCGAGCCTGTCGTACTCGACTTACAACGGGGGCAGCAAGGGTGAGGACGGCCGCATCGGCTCCCTCGTCGTGGACAGTTCGGGCAACGCCTACGTCGCGGGGTCCACGGACTCCACGGACTTCCCGACGACCTCGGGTGTGGTGCAGGCCAAGAGCGGCGGCGGACGCGACGTCTTCGTCACCAAGATTGACCCGACGGGAGCCACCCGGATCTACTCCACCTACCTGGGCGGCAGCAAGGACGAGGAGCCGACGCCCAACGCGGGCAACGCTTCCCCCAACACCGCCATCGCGGTGGACGCCTCCGGGAACGCTTACATCGCGGGCGGCACCGTCTCGGTCGACTTCCCCACGACGTCGGGGGTGTTGCAGAGCAAAAACGCGGGCGCCACTGACGTGTTCGTCACCAAGCTCAACGCCACCGGCTCCTCCCTGACCTACTCTACCTATCTCGGAGGGACCAAGGACGATGCCGACGCCGGGGTTGCCATCTCCGTCGATTCGGGCGGCAACGCCTACGTGACAGGCAACACCCAGTCCACGGACTTCCCCACGACGACGGGGGCCTTTCAGACCAAGGCCCCCGGAGGCGCCCGGGATGCCTTCGTGACGAAGCTCAACGCCACCGCCGCCGCCGCGACCTACTCCACCTACCTCGGCGGCAGCGCCAACGACCAGACGAACGCGATCACGCTTGACTCCTCCGGCAACGCCTACGTTGCGGGCGGCACCCGGTCCGCTGACTTCCCGACGACGTCGGGAGTCGTCCAGACCTCCTTCGGCGGCGGTGCGGCGGGGAACGGCGACGCCTTCGTGAGCGAACTGGACAGCGCCGGGGCCAAGTTAATCTATTCCACCTACCTGGGCGGCACCGGCGACGAGTCAGGCACGGGTGCCGTCCTCGACAGCGCCGGTAACCTCTACGTCACCGGCCGGACCAACAACACGGCCTTCCCTACGACTGCGGGGGCGTTCCAGACGACGTTCGGCGGCGGCGGTACCAGTGACGCCTTCGTCACGAAGCTGAACCCGGGCGCGACGACCAAGCTCTTCTCCACGTACGTCGGCGGCAGCGGCTCCGAAACCGGGGTGGCCATCGCCCTGGACTCGTCGGGGAACGTCTACATCACCGGCGGGACCAACTCCGGCAACCTGATCACCTCGAGCACGCCGGGCGTCGTCCAGTCCGCGCTCGCGGGCGGGGGGGACGCCTACGTGATCGCCCTCGACTCCAGCGGAGCCAAGGAGGTCTTCGGCACCTACCTCGGCGGCGCCGGGGCCGACAGCGGCGGTGGCATCGGCATCGATGGCAGCAACAACATCTACGTCGCGGGCCAGACGGCCTCGAGCAACTTCCCGACGACCGCCGGCGTCGTGCAGTCCACTAGCGGCGGCGGCACCGACGTCTTCGTCACCAAGTACACCACGCCGGTCCCACCGCCGCCCCCGCCCGGAGGGGGCGGCGGCGGCGGCGGCGGCGGCGGCGGCGGCGGGAACTTCGGCAACCTGAGCGGAGGACTGGGCGGCGGCCCGAAGGAGGACCGCATCGACCTGACGGACCTCAACGACACGTCGGACCGCCCCACCGACATGGGCACCCTGCCGTCCTTCCTGAGCGTCCCCACGCTGTCGATTGACCTGCATCCCAGCGGCCTGTACGACCAGGACTTCTACAAGTGGGAAGTGCCCACCGGCGGCGTGTGGACCGTCAAGGTGAGCAACATCCAGGCCTCCGGCGGCGACCTGCAGCTGCGGCTGTTCAAGCTGAACGCGGCGACGAACAGCCTCGTCGAGCTGGGCAACAGCACCCAGGTGGGGGGCATGTCGGTCCAACAGGCGTCGGTGCAGGTCAGCGCCGGCGACGCCGTCTACGCCTGGGTCTTCGGCTTCAACTTCGCCCTCGGCACCTACGACATGACCGTCTCCCTCGCCTGACGGAGGCCCGAAGCGCGGCAAGCCGGGGGCATTCGCCCCCGGCTCGCCGACGGGACAATATCACTCGCGACTCAGGAAGCCTTCCGGGCCAGCCAGTTCGCCGCCTCGGCCTGGGCGGCGAGGAGTTGCCGGACCTCCTGCAACGAGCGGGCGACTTCCTCCGTCAGCCGCCCCTGCCGCTTCGCCTCCTCGACCAGCGCGCCGTACAGCTCGGCGTAGCGGTGCTTGAGCTGGCGGACCTCGTACTGCATGCGCGTGACGCAGTCGCGGCCGTCCTCCTTCAGGGCCTGGGCGGCCTGCGTCACCTGCGCCATCTCGAGTGCCAGCCGCTGCTCCATCCCCTGGGCCAGCCACGCCAGCCGCTGCTCCATGTCCGCAGCCTGCTGTAGCACCTGGGCCGCCGTGCCCCTCAGGTTCAGCTCCATCAGGGCCTGCTTCTCCTGCACTTCGCGCGTGAAGTTCGTCAGGTGCGCGAGGACGGCGGTATGCACGCGGTCGAGGGTTTCCGTCTGGCGGAGCAGCATCTCGTGCAGGTTGAACGAGGCGTCGTAGAGCTTCTGGAAGTTCCACGGCAGGAACACGCTGCGCTTGACGTAGCGCACCAGGTTCCGCGGCGAGGCGGCGCGACGGAGTTTCCGCAAGATTCGCCCCACGAGGCCCCGCGGCGGGGATCCGTTCATGGCTATACCTCCCGGATAGGCCCGGCCCAGGAGCTTCCGGGCGACGCGGCGCAGCAGCCCCAAAGGCCCGGAGGGGGGCGGGCCGGCAGACGCCGAGGCGCCGCCCAGGCCCTCCAGCCACGCCACCGGCCGGCCCGCCTGCCGCGCCTCGTCCGAACGGGCCAGGCAGCGGACCACGTCCTCGCGCGACGTACCGCCGGCCAGCACGGCCAGGTAGTGCGCCAGGCCGGCGTCGTCGGGGTCGCGGTTCAGCAGCAGCGGGTAGAGCGCCAGCAGGAACTCCCGGTCCGGCAGGCCCCATAGCCGCCGCACCGCGGCGAGGTAGTCGGTCGGGAAACACGACGGGTCGAGCAGCGCCCGCGCCGCCCGCCCGGCCCTCTCCGGAGCCAGGCCCGTCACCTGCGCGAGCACCTCGGCGAGCCGCGGCACTGCGCCGTCGCCCGTCGCCCGGCCGCGGTCCCGGGCGTGGTCCGCGGCGACGTCGCCGTAGAAGCGGGCCGTGTTCTCGATGACGATCGGGAGCGCGAATTTCTCCTCGAACAGGCGGCGCGAGCGCTCCCCGTAGCGGCGGCGCAGGTCCGCGTCGGCGAGCAGCTTGCCCAGGCAATCCGTGAGCGAGTCGGCGTCGCCCGGCGTCGCCAGCAGACCGTTGCCGCCGACCTCGACGATCTCGACCATCCCGCCCACGGCGCAGCCGACAACGGGCTTGCCGAACATCATCCCCTCGACCAGCACCAGGCCGAACGACTCGTAGCGCGACGGCATGCAGACCACGTCGGCGTCGGCATAGAGCTGGTACAGTCGCTCCTCAGTCACCGCGCCGGCGAAGGTGACGCGGTCGGCGACCGCGGGGCCACCGCCGTGCTCCTTCTCGAACTGGGCGCGATAGGTCGTCCCCGTCTCGGTGTTGGGCGTGTCCTTGCCGGCGAGGATGAACTCGGCGTCCGGGAAACGCGCCAGCAGGCGCACCGCCGCCTGCAGCAGCACGTCCACCCCCTTGCGCCGCTCCAGTCGGCCGACGAACAGGACCTTGACCTTGCTGTCGGCGCCCGCCCGCCGCGTGGGGTACTGAGCGCGCCGGTCGCGAACGCCGAGCGGCTGGACCTCCGCGCGACCGCGCGCGGGGCCGTAGTCGGCCTGCACGCCCTTCAGGATGGCGTTGCTGATCGGGTGCAGGTACTGGGCCGTCCGCACGGTCCGCTTCTCCAGCGCGAGCAGCTGCGTGACCCAGTCCGCGCCGGCCCAGGAGGGGTGCAGGCCCGCGACCGTCTTCATCGACGTCATCAGCGTCAGCACGGTCGGGAAGCGGTCGTCGAGCGCACACGCCATGCCCTCACAGGCCCACAGCGGGGCGGAGAGCACGTCGAGCGGTCGGCGCTCGTGGAGCCGGCGCACCTCGTGATAGACGTTGGCCGAGTGGAACAGGTTGCCGCCCAACGGCGCCCCGTCCAGCTCGGCGATGCAGCGCTCCGGCGCCGCCAGGCGGTGCAGCCAGACACCCTCCTCGAAGTCGATGCGGTTGACGTCGGGCGAGCGCGTGACGACGTGGACCTCGTGGCCGGCCGCCGCGAAGCCCGTCGCCAGGTCGGCGGTAAAGCGGCCGATGCCGCCGAAGTCGCCGGGCGGGTATTCTTGCGAGACGAAGCAGACGCGCAGCCGCCCGCCGTTCGGCTTCAGCACGCGGAACGGCCGGAAGGGGCCCTCGTCAGCTGGCGCGAACGCGCGGTGCAGGCGCTTGCCCGCCAGCCCCCGCTCGATGCCGACCGCCAGGCCGCGCTCGACCTGGGCGAGGAAGTGGTCGCGCTGCGCGTCGGTGAACTTGCCCGCGCCGTGGAACGCCATGCCCGCCGCCCGGACGCCGTCGGCGAAGCGGCGCAGGATCGCCCGCAGCTCGTCGAGCGGGCGCCGGTCGAGGTTGTTCAGGATCGCGAGGTAACAGTGGTTCTTGACGTTGGGGTACGGCTCGAAGACGACCTTCTTGTGGTTGCGGCGGTGGCTGGCGAGGTACTTGTGGTGGACCGCGGCGCCCGGCAGCGGCCGGATGACGGAGCCGGCATCGATGATACGCCGGCAGACGTCTACCTCGTCCATGTAGTACTCGATCTCCTCGTCGAAGCCGCCGATCTCGACGAGTCGGTCGCGGCGGAAGCTGGCGTTGGTCCCCTGCAGGTAGACGAAGGGGTCGGCGCCGGGCGCGACGTGGCGGTCGAAGGGCGGCTTGACGTCGAAGCGCGTGTTGCCGAGCCGGTCGCAGACGGAGTACTGGTACTGGAAGTGGAAGCCGGTGTGGTCGAAGACGACGCCGCCCGCGCCGCCGACCTTGTCGGAGTCGTACGCGGCGACGAGGCCCTCGAGCCAGTCCGGCTCGGCGAGGGCGTCGTCGTCGATGAAGGCCACGACATCGCCGGCCGCTGCGTCGATGCCGACGTTCCGCGACTTCGAGAGGTGGACCTCGGGGCAGTGCGCCAGGCGCGCGTCCTCGAACTCGGCGACCACCTTCGCGGTGTCGTCGGTCGAGGGGCCGTTGACGACGACGACCTCGAAGTCCGCATAGGTCTGGTGGCGGAGGGCGTGCAGCGTGTGCCGCAGGCTGGCGGCGCGGTTGTAGGTGTTGATGACGACGCTGACGCGCATGCCCCGACTGAGTTTCGCCTCGCTCATCTCGGCTCCCCCTGCCGTCGATGAATGGTGTCCCGTTCCGCCGCGGTTTCCGGGCCGTGGGGGCGGACGCCGCACCAGCCCTGGGCGTGTACGGATCGGCGTGCGGACCCACCGCACCAACAA
>JBBRPS010000324.1:0-10728 GCA_038227745.1 Gemmatales bacterium
CGGGAGCTGGCTCAACCGCGGCTAAACGAGGGGGTACCGAAGATCGCGGACTTCGGGCTGGCGAAGCGCCTCGACGGGGCAGGGCAGGGGACGGAGAGCGGCGCCATCCTCGGCACGCCCGGCTACATGGCCCCCGAACAGGCCGCCGGCAAGGCCCGCACCGTCGGCCCCGCCGCCGACACCTATGCCCTCGGCGCCATTCTCTACGAGCTCCTCACCGGTCGCCCGCCATTCACCGCCGCGACCGCCATGGACGCGCTCGTGCAGGTCCTGTCCGCCGAACCGGTGCCGCCGCGCCGCCTCCAGCCGACCGTGCCGCGCGACCTGGAGACGATCTGCCTCAAATGCCTGGAAAAAGACCCGGGCAAGCGCTACGCCACCGCCGAGACCCTCGCCGACGACTGCGCCGCCTTCCTCCGCGGCGAGCCAATCCGCGCCCGCCCCGTCTCGCCCTGGCGGCGCGCCGCTAAGTGGGCCGGGCGCCGCCCCGCCCTCGCCGCCCTGCTGCTCGTCAGTACCCTCGCCGCCCTGGCCCTGGTGCTGGGCGGCCTGTGGCACAACGCCCGCCTCGGCGCCGCCCTCGACCGCGCCGAGCAGGAGAAGGAGCGTGCCCGGGCCAACTACCGCCTGGCGCGCGAGGCGGTCGAGAAGATGCTCACGCGCGTCGCCGAGGACCGCCTCGCCTACGTGCCGCAGATGGAGCACGCCCGCCGTGAGATCCTGCGCGACGCCCTGGCCTTCTACCTCCGCTTCCTCGACGCCGACGCCGCCGACCCAGAGGCCCGCCACGACGCTGCCCGCGCCCACGCCCGCGTCGGCCTCATCAACCAGTTACTGGGGAAACAGGCCGAGGCGGAGGAGGGCTTTCGCAAGGCCATCGCGCTGCTCGAAGAGCTGTCGGCCGAGTCGCCCGGCAACGCCGGCCTGCTCGACGAGCTGGCCGACCAACACCACAACCTCGCCCTGCTGTGGCAGCGCGGCGGCCGTTTCGCCGAGGCGCGGGCCGCCTTCGGCACGGCGCTCGACCTGGGAGCGCGGCTGGTCGAGGACTCCCCCGCCGAGCCGCTCTACCGCCGCCACCTCGCCGGCGCCCGCAACAATCTCGCCATCCTGCTGGAGACGCTCGGCGACCTCGGCACGGCCGAGAAGTTCTACCGCCTCGCCCTCGCCGACTACGAGCGCCTGCACGCCGGCGACCCCACCCACCGCATCTACCGCCAGCACATGGCCCTGATCCACAACAACCTCGCCATCCTGTTCCAGACCGCCGGCCGCGTGAAAGAGGCGGAGGCGCCCTGCGCCCGGGCCATCGAGCTGCAGGATAAGCTCGTCGCCGAAGCGCCGCAGGCGCCGGCGTACCGCCTCGAACTCGCCGCCAGCGAGCTGACGCGCCGCAACCTCCTCGTGCAGGCCGGCCGCCGCGACCAGGCGGTGCAGGCCGCCCGCCGCGCCGAGGGCCTGTATCGCCGACTCGTGGCCGACTTCCCGGGCATCCCCGTGTACCGCAGCGGCCTGGCGAAGGGCTGCATCAACCTCGGCACCCTGCTGGGCGGCGAGCGCGATTCCGGGCCGGCACGGGACGCCCTGCTCGAGGCGCTGTCCCTGTCCCGGCAACTGCTGGCCGACCTTCCCGATGCGCCGGAACCGGCGGAGGGTTTGGCGACTGCCCTCCTCGCCTGGGCCGGCCTGCGCCAGTCCGAGGGCACTCCCGCGGAGGCCGAACAGGCCTGTCGCGAGGCCGAAGCGCTGCTGGAGAAGGTCGTGGCCCGCGCCCCCGCCCTGCCGGGGCCGCGCAGCCTCCTGGGGCGGTGCCGCGAGGAGCGGGCCAGGGCCCTCGCCGCCCTCGGCCGCCCCCGCGACGCCGAGCAGGCGTATCAGCAGGCCCTCGCCGCCCTGATCCGGCTCGTCGCGGATTTCCCGCAAGCGGCCGCCTGGCGCGACACGCTGGCCTCCGCCCGGATGAACCTGGCTCGCCTGCTCCAGGGGCAGAAGCGCTTCCGCGAGGCCGGCCGGCTCCTCGATGAGTCCCTGGCAGACTGGCGGAAGCTGGCCGACGCCTTTCCCGCAGTCCCGGGCTATCGGCGGCACCTGGGGTGGGGCCTGGTCAACTTGTCGAACGTACTGAAGGCGGCGGGCGACCCGGCCGGCGGCAAGCGCTTCATTGAGGACGCCCTGCGCGTGCAGGAGCAGCTGGCCGAGGAGTCTCCCGACGTCGCCGAGTACCGGCAGGAACTGGCGAAGTCCTACTTCAACCTCGCCAACCTGCTCGCCCCGACGGCCAGCCTGAACACCCGGAAGAGTGCCTACAATCGCGCCCTGGCGCTGCAAGAGGCCCTCGTCGCGGACCATCCGAAGGTCGCCGCTTACCACCTGGAGTTCGCCGCCTCGCTGCACCAGATGACCAGGCTCTTCCTCCAGGCGCAGGTCGGGCCGGAAATGACGCGCAACCTCGCGCGGCTGGCCGTCGAACACCAGCGGGAGGGCCTGAAGCTGGACCGCCAGGATCCCGCCCGTTCCCTTGTCCTGAAGGAGTACCACTGGTGGTGGGCGAGAACCCTGCTGGCGCAGCGCCGGCACGGCGAGGTCGAGCCGGCCGCCTTGCAGTTGGCGGAACTGGACCCCGCCGACAGCAAGGGCTGGTTCAACGCGGCGTGGTTCCTGGCCCAATGCGCGCCGCTGGCGCGGGACGACGCGACCCTGAAGGAGGGGAAGCGCACGGAAGCCGCGCGCGCCTATGCCGACCGGGCCGTGCAGTTGCTGCGCCGCGCCGTCGAGACGGGATACAAGGACGCCGAGGGGTTGCGGACCAACAGCGGCTTCGACGCGCTCCGGCAGCGCGAGGACTTTCAGGCCATCCTCCGCGAGCTGCGCGAGGGGAAGCGGCCGAAGTGACACGGTGCGGTGAACGCTCTTACCGCAAAAAGCACAGGCCCACGAGGTGTCCCTCGTGGGCCTGTCTGCTTCATTCGCCAGCGGCCGCGGGCCGGCTCAGCGGACGAACGCCTCGACGCGGTAGTGTTGCCGCAGGTGGTGGGCGACGCGGTGGGCGTGCTCGTGCGTGTGGTAGGTGCCGTACCGGGCCCACGAGCTAGCCGGGTCGTACCTGTAGTACACCGTGTAGTGGCGGTGATGCCCGCCGTGCTGCGCCTCGGCCTTCGGGGCGGTGACCGTCATCGGCGCCGCCAGCGCCACCGCCGTCACCACCGTCAGGACCAGCTTGCGAAGAAACGTCATCGGAAAACTCCTTGCTGTCTTGCAGCGTTCATGGACGGAAGAATGAGTCGGTTTGACTCGGGGCCACTCGCCCGGCCTGTCGCCGGGCTTTCGGTCGCCCCTTCGCAAGGAGAATTGCCGCGGCCGCGCGGGAGCGGCCAACTTTTTTCAGGCGCCTGTCAGTGCGTTAGCCGGTCCGCGAGCGGTCGGCGCCCGGCCGCGGCGACTCGGCAGGCACGCGCACCGCGGCAGGCACGAACGTGGTCCGCGCGGCCGGCACCGCACCCGAGGCGAACTGCCAGACGAACCACCAGTGCAGGCCGGCGCCGACCAGCACCGCGAGGTGGAACAGCTCGTGCGCGTTGACGACGCCGGGGATGACGGTGAACCAGTGCAGGAACTCCATCACGGCGCCCACGGTGTAGGCCAGGGCGCCCAGGAGCAGCGGGGCGACGAAGCGCGTGCCGAAGCGCTGCCACAGCACCATCGCCGAGAACACCCCGACCCAGCCCAGCCCCAGGTAGAGCGACAGGCCCAGCAGCTCGGGCAGGGAGCGCAAGAAGATGGCCTTGAGCGTGATGCCGGTGAGCGCGGCGGCCCAGATGAGCAGCAGGGGCACCCAGCGCCAGACGCCCCGGGAGAGGATGCCGTGCGCCGGCGTGAACGTGCCCGCGATCAGCACGAAGATGGCGCTGTGGTCGAGCCGCTCCATCACCGCCCGACCGCCGCCGCGCGGCAGCATGTGGTAGACGGCGCTCATCGAGAAGAGGAACACGCACGCGAAGGCGTAGACGCCGAGGAACGCAACCCGGACCGGGTCACCCCGGCCGCGCCGCAGCAGCGGCACGGCGAGGCACGCGAAGACGACCGCACCGAGCAGGTGGCTGATCGAGCTGACGGGATCGTAAAAGCCGGAGAGGCGGTAGAGGTCGGTCTGCGCCAGCAAGCGGTTTTCTCCTTCAGCGGGTGCGGCCCCCGTGGCCGGTCCCGCATATTCTAGCTCCGCCGTGGACACCGCCAATCGTCCGCGCCCGGTTCAACCACCCGGGTTCGGTTGCGGCGGCCCCGGCGAAAATCCTTGCCGGGCCGCATCCTCCCCGGCTAACATGAGGATCGTTCGAGCCGCCCTTAAAGATCCCGTGGAGAACGCTGCCATGCTGGGCCTTGAAGTCAACCGGGGCGTGCGCCACTGCGACGGCCTGACCCGCCGCGAACTGCTGCGCGCCGGGGCGGTCGGCCTGGGGGGCCTGACGCTCCCCGCCCTGCTGCGCCTCGAACACGCCGCGGCGGCGGCGGCGGCGCGGCCTGCCGGCCGCGCCCGCTCGGTCATCATGCTGTTCCTCTCGGGTGGGCCGTCGCACCTCGACATGTGGGACCTCAAGCCCGATGCGCCCGAGGAGATCCGCGGCACCTTCCGCCCCATCGACACCCGCGCCCCTGGCGTGCGCATCAGCGAGCACCTGCCGCGCACCGCCGCCGTCGCCGACCACTGCGCCGTCCTGCGCTCGGTCCGGCACGTGAGCGGCAACCACCCCGCGGCCGCCTACTGGATGATGGCCGGCAGCCCGATGACCCGTGTGGCGCCGCAGGGCGTCACCATGAGCCGCGAGGACCGGCCGCACCCCGGCAGCGTGCTGGCGCTGAAGCTGCCGCCGAGCCACGGCCTGCCGCCGTTCGTCATGGTGCCCGAGGCCATCTCGCCCGTCGGCCCCGAGCGCCCTGGCCAGCACGCCGGCTTCCTCGGCGCCGCCCACGACCCCTACCGCGTCAACAGCGACCCGAACAGTCCTCGTTATTCCCCCGGCGCTCTCGCCCCGGACAGTGCCCTGTGCGGCGAGCGCCTCGACGAGCGCCGCAGCCTGCTGCGCCAGGTCAGCCGCCAGGCACGCCACCTCGAGGAGGCCGCCGCCGCGCGCACGCTCGACCCGTACTACACGCGCGCCTTCGACCTGATCTCCTCGCCGGCCGCCCAGCGCGCCTTCGACCTGTCCGCCGAGTCGGCCGCCACGCGCGACCGTTACGGCCGGCACGTCTTCGGGCAATCCGTCCTGCTGGCGCGACGCCTGGTCGAGGCCGGCGTGCGCCTCGTCCACGTCAACTGGGTGCGGCACGACAACGGCCCCGGCGGCCAGGGCTACGACAGCCACCGCGATCACCTGCGCTGGGCGCGGACGGAACTGCTGCCGCCGACCGATGCCGCCTTCGCGGCGCTGATCGAGGACCTGGCGCAGCGCGGGCTGCTGGACGAGACGCTGGTGATCCTGACGGGCGAGTTCGGGCGCACGCCGCGCTTCAACGCGGCGGGCGGCCGCGACCACTGGCCGCACTGCTTCAGCGTGGTGCTGGCGGGCGGAGGCGTCCGCGGCGGACAGGTCCACGGCTCGTCCGACCGCATGGGCGCCTACCCGACCTCCAACGTCGTCACGCCGCAGGACTTGATGGCGACGCTGTACCACTGCCTCGGCGTCGACCCGCACGGCCTGATCCACGATTTGCAGAACCGGCCGTACACCCTCGCCGAGGGCACGCCGCTGCACGCGATTCTGTAACCGTTTAGAGCGATTGGGTTCTATCGTGGCGACAAGCTGCCAGCTTGGCGCGGAGCGCTCCGCGACAAGCTGGCAGCTTGTCGCCACGGCCGAACGCACACCGCTCTAGCCGCGAGCCCCCTGGAGCCGAGGAATCATGCCCCACCCCGTCCTGACCCCCGATGAGCTGCGCCGCTGCGCCGAGCGCCTGCCGCGCGTCCACCTCGCCCACCTGCCGACGCCGATGGAGGAGCTGCCGCGCTTCTCCCGGCGCCTCGGCGGCCCGCGCGTCTTCATCAAGCGCGACGACTGCACCGGCGTGCTGTTCGGCGGCAACAAGACGCGCCACAACGAATTCCTCATGGCCGACGCCCTCCGCCGCGAGGCCGACGTCGTCGTCTGGGGGGCCGGCGTCCAGTCGAACAACTGCCGCCAGACCGCCGCCTCCTGCGCGAAGCTCGGCCTGGAGTGCCACCTCTACCTCACGCGCGCCACCCACAACGACGACGTCCAGGGCAACCTCCTCCTCGACCATTTGATGGGCGCGAAGGTCCACATCGTCGATGTGGCGATGGGGCCGGACATGGACGACCTGCTGCAGGCGAAGGCCGAGGAACTGCGGCGGGCGGGTCGGCGGCCGTATGTCTGGGACCGCGTCAAGGGCCGGCCCATCGCCGCGGTGAGCTACGCCCTGTGCGCCGCGGAGATGGCCGACGACATGCGCCGCCTCGGCGCCGAGCCGGCCGCGGTGTACGCCGCCGCGGCCGGGGCGACCGGCGCCGGGCTGGTGCTCGGCCGTGCCGTGCTCGGGCTGTCCTGGCGCGTCCGCCTGGTGTGCCCGATCCGCTGGCCGTGGCGCGTCGCGGACGATATGGCGGAGGTGGCGAACCAGGCGGCGGCCCTGCTGGAGCTGCCGCACCGCCTGAGCGCCGCCGACGTGGTCGCGACCGAGGACCACGTCGGCCCGGTGTACGGGTCGGTGACGGCGGAGGGCGTCGAGGCGCTCGACCTGCTGGCGCGCAGCGAGGGCATCCTGCTCGACCCGGCGTACACGGCCAAGGCGATGGCGGGCCTGATCGCCGACGTGCGCGGCGGCTGGCTGAAGGAGGGCGAGGCGGTGGTGTTCGTCCACACCGGAGGGACGCCCGCCGTGTTCGCCTACCGCGACGAATTGCTGGCGGCGCGCGGTTAGATAGCTCCGTCCCCCGACGTTTCCGCGTGGGTCGGGGGACGGAGTCGGGGACGGAGCCCCCTCCTACTTCACCTCCGCCTTCTCCTCCAGCATCTCCAGCTTGCGCTGGATCTTCGGGATGATCTCGGTGATGCCCTTGCGCCAGATGTCGTACTGGCCCTTGAGCTTCACGTACGGCTCGACGGCGAGGATGATGAGGCACTGCTGGTAGAGCGAGTAGGCCTGCTTCATGTGGACGTAGCGGTCCATGTACGTCAGGTGCGTGCCCTTCTCCGAGGCGAGTTGGTGGCAGCCGGCCGCCTCGAACAGGATCATCGGCGAACCGGGGTAGGCCTCGACCGCCTCCTCGGCGTACTGCGCCGCCAGGTCGAGGTTGGCCATGTCGTTCTCCCTGCCGCCGCGCCGCGCGGCCTGCATCTTCTTGACGATAATGTTTGGCGGGTCGGAGGTGCCGTCCTTGCGCGCGCTGCTCGCCCCCTGCTGCGACGTGTCCAGCGCTGCCGTCAGCCGTTCGCGCTCGCGCTGCCGCCGGGCCTCGCGCTCGCGCGCCACCTGCTGGGCGAGCTGGCCCACCGCCGTCGCCACCTGCGGCGTCGCCTTCAGCTTGCGCACGAACTCCATCAGCCGCGGCCTGGCCTCCTCCGACCGCTTCGCCTCCTCGCTCCACTCGAGGTACACGACCGCCAGGAACGACTCGTACGGGGACGGCGGCAGCGCGTTCTGCTCGACACAGAACTGCACGATGCCGGCCACGATCTCCCGCTGCAGCAGGTTCAAATCCGCCCCGGCGCGGATCTCCTTGTCGAGGTGCTCGCACGTCGTCTGATCGACCCGCTTCGCCGCGGGCAGGCGCGACAGGAACTCATGGATGTCACCGGACATGACTGTTCTCTCCCTCGATAACCCTTCCGCCAACCAAGTAATGTACGGAGAAGTCCCGGGCGTTTCAGCCCGTGGCCCTGCCCCCGGCGAGGCGCCGCAGATGGACGCTGATCGACAGCAGCATCAGGCTGATCAGCGTCCCGAACGCAAGCGGCGCCCACGCGCGCCACAGCGCCATCCCCACCGAGGCCGCCATGAACGTCACGCTCACCAGGTACAGCCGACCCCAGACCAGACCGGCCATGCTGAAGAAGGTCACGCCGATCAGCAGCGCCCAGAGCGGGTAGACCGTCCGCGCGTCCCACGGCCGGTCCGCAGGCGCGAGCAGGTACGAGACCAGGATCGCCAGCACCATCGCCGCCAGCATACCGAGGCGCGCGGCCCAGACCTGCCGGTTGGTGACGGCGGACTTCAGGACCGGCAACTTCCGGTCCACCAGCAGCACCGTGCCCATCGTGCCGGCGGCGAGGCACAGCGTCAGGGCCAGCGACGCGACGCCGTAGAACGGCCGGTCCCCGACGGCGACGAGCAGAGCCAGGTGGGTGAGGAACCCCAGCGGGCACAGCCCAAGGAGGAGGTTCGCCGTGAAGGTGCCGCCCGGCAGGATCTCGTGGCTGCGGTTCAGCATTCGCGTGAGCTGGCCGAACAGCGTGACCGGCCGCGCGCGGATGGGCTCGCCCTGGAGGAAGCGGCCCAGGTCGTCGGCCAGCGCGAGCGCCGAGGCGTAGCGCTGCTCCGGCTCCTTGGCCAGGCACTTCAGGCAGATCGTTCCCAGGTCCGCTGGCACGCCGGGCTGGAGCAGGCGCGGCGGCGCCGGGTCGTTTGACCGAACCTGTTCGAGGGTCTCGAGCAGCGTGGCGGCCAGGAACGGCGGCCGGCCCGTCAGGCATTCGTAGAGGATCACCCCCAGCGCGTAGAGGTCCGCCGCCGGACCGACATCCGTTCGGCCGGCCGCCTGCTCGGGCGCCATGTAAGCAGGGGTGCCCAGCACGTCGCCGGTATGAGTCTGGGCCTGCGCGTCCAGGCACTTGGCGAGGCCGAAGTCGGCGACCTTGGGGAGCCCCAAGCCCACGGGTGTCAACCCGTGGGCTTCCGCTTGCAGCAGGATGTTCCCCGGCTTCAAATCGCGGTGGACGACGCCGCGCTCGTGCGCGTGCTGAATCGCCAGCGCCAGCGCCAGGACCAGCTCCGCGGCCTGGTGCGGCGGCAGTGGCTTGCCGCCGAGGCGGTCCGCCAGGCTGCCGCCGTCCACGTACTCCAGCGCCAGGTAAGGCGTCCCCTCGTGCTCGCCGACGTCGTAGATCTGCACGATGTTGACGTGCTGCAGGCGCGCCGCCGCCTCGGCCTCCACGCGGAACCGCGCCCGCTGCTCGCGGCCGGCGTGCGCCCCCCGCAGGATCATCTTCAGGGCGACGGTCCGCTTGAGTCGCTCCTGCCGCGCCTTGTACACCACGCCCATGCCGCCGCTGCCCAACGTTTCGAGGACCTCGTAACCGGGCACCGTGACCGTCGCCGCCGGGCGCTCCCGCGCCGCTTCGACGACGCTCAGGGTGGACAGGGTCGGCACGGCGTCGTTCGGCACACGGTAGACGGCCCGCAGCGCCTCGATCCGCCGCCGTACCTCGGCGGCCAGGTCCGGGCAGTCGTGGCACACCTCCTCCGCGGTCGCGTCGCGGCCCTGCTCGCGCAGCTCATCCCAGCGTAATAGCAACTCGCTGATCTGTTCGGCGCTCGCCATGGCGCGTTCACTCCGGGAGCCTGCCGCCCAGCGCGTCGTGCAGTTTCAGGCACGCCGCCTGCCAGCGGCGCTTGACCGTCTTCGCCGACACGCCCAGCACGGCCGCCGCCTCGACGTGCGTCACGCCCTGGTACCAGAGCAGGTCGAAGACCTCCTGCTCCTCGGCGGGCAGGGCGGCGGCCTGCCGGTGGAACTCGCCCCAGGCCGCCAGCTCGCCGGGATCGTGGGTGACGTCCGACCGCTCGTAGGCCGGCGGGGCCGACGCGCCGGAAAGGTCGTCGCCGCCAGTCTGGTGCTTGCCCGCGTCGCCGTGCGGGCCGAAGTGGTGACGCACCAGGTCGAGCAGCTCGCGGCGGATCTGCAGCGTCGCCAGGCGGTAGTAGTCGCGCAGCGACGGTGGCGTGACCGCCTCCAAGGCCCGGCTCAGGCGCAGCAGGGCGTTTTGGAGAACGTCGCCCGTCTCCTCCCAGCGCTTCAGGCGCGGGTAGCCCTTGAGCATGACATGGGCCAGGCGGCGGAGGCGCTCGCAGGTGTGCGCGAGCAGTTCCCCGCCGGCCGCCCGGTCGCCCTGCCGGAGCCGCTCCAGACACTGTTGCAGACGGGTGGCGTCGTGGTCGGTCATGGGCCATTCCAGAGGCGGTTCGGCGCGGGCGCTGTGGACCGTGTCCCGTCACTATACCGCCCGGCACGGAATCGAGCCAGAATCTTTGCCGCGGCGTGTCCACTCGCGGCCTCGGCGCCCGCTGGAACGGGTAGAGGGTCGGCGGGCCGCGAAAGACATCGCCCGCCACCCTCTCGGAGGAGTCTCGGTCATGAAACACAAATACTACCTCGTCGTCGCGGCCCTGCTCGCCGCCGTCGGCGTTTCGCTCGGCTTCGCGTGGCCGTTCGGCCGCAGGCCCCAGGTGCTCCGTCTGCCAGGCCTCGTCGAGAACCAGCAGGTCCGCCTCGGCTCCAAGGTCGGTGGCCGCGTCGAGCGCGTTGTTGTACTCGAAGGCCAGATCGCCGAGGCCGGCCAGCCGCTGGTCTACCTGGATCTGCCGGAACTGCGGGCGCAGCGCGCCCAGGCCGAGGCACGGTCGCAGAGCGCCGTGGCCGAGCTGGAACGTGCCCGCAACGGCCCCCGACCGCAGGAAAAGGCGGCCGCCGCCGCGGCGGCCGCTGCCGCCGCGGCC
>JBBRPS010000325.1:0-10695 GCA_038227745.1 Gemmatales bacterium
GTTCTTCGCGGTCCGCTTCCGCCAGTACCCCGTCGCCCGCGTGCTCCCCGAAGGCATGAAGGCGTCGAACCTCTTCGCCGTGAGGGGTGACAAAGTGGAAACCCTCAAGACCGGCCAGGACCTGAAGGGGTTCTTCCGTTCCTACGCCCCGGCGGTGAAAGAAGAGGGGGACGCCGCTCCTATGCTGCAATCCTGGCTGTGGCTCACGCAGGAGTTCGTCCAGGACGGCTTCTATAAGTTTGGGATCGATAAAAGCATCTCCGCCGAGCGGAAGGACGGCCGCCTCAGCGTCACCGGGCGTGAGGTGGTGATGGCAGGGGGCAACGGTGAGATCCGCGCGACGCTGACCTTCGACCAGGGCGGCAAGCTGGAGAAGGCGGTGGAGAAGGTCAAGGTCCGTCCGGGTCCGCGCCCGATCTGCCAGGCGACCAAACTGCTCGACCCCGACCCGGTCGTGCGTCGCATGGCCGAGCAGGACCTGCTCTACATGGGGGTGGCGGCGCGAGTATACCTGATGGAACAGCGCGCCGGGGCAGCGCCCGAGTTGCGCCGGGCCATCGACCGTTTGTGGGAGCGGATTCAGAAGGAAGACTGGTAGCAGAAGTCTCGCGGGGCCTCCCCGGACGGAGGGCGTTGCCATGCCGCGCTGGGTGTTCCTGCTGGGCGTTGGGCTGCTGCTGGTGGCCGCGGCGTTCGTGGTAACGTGCGAGGTGCTCGGGCCGCCGCTCCCGGGGGTGACCGAGGGGAACGTGCGCCGCATCAAGCCGGGGATGACGGTGGCGCAGGTGGAGGCCATTCTGGGCGAACCTGGCACCTCAGTAACCAGGCTTGGTCGTGATCGGTTCCAGCCTCCGCTGTTGATCTGGGACGGTCATGAGGGGACCATCTTCATCATCCGGGATCTCGCGGGTCTCGTGGAGTGCGCCCGTTGGTACCCGCACGTGCCGACGCCCGCCCCGAACCCCCTCGACCGCCTCCGCAAGGGACTCGGCTGGTGACCGCCTCGCCGCACGCACAGGATGACGCTGGCGCCGCCCTGGACGATGCGGTAGCCCGGAGACTGGCCTCCGCCCCCGGCGCGGCCGTACGGCCGCTACTTCGGCAGATCAAAGAGCTTGGTGTCGAGTTTCCCATTCAAGGCGGCGTCGGCGTAGACTTCCGTGATGTGGACCGTCTGGCCCTTCTTCTCCCCGGTGAGGACCCGCTTGAGGGGGACGCCCGTGACCGCGTCCACCCAGACGGTCGCCCGGAACACCGGCTCTTTGCCGGCCCAGGTGAGCTTGTGCTCGATCACCTGGGCGGTGCGCCCCCTAACTTGTGCCTTCCCTCGCAGCCGGAAATCAGTCGCGGGGTACAATGTGTCGATGTCTTTCCCCGCCACCTTTCCGTCCCCTACCGTGAGGAAGAAGCCGAAACCGAGCCCCGCCCTTGCGAACTTCGCCACGAAGAACCGATTCAATCCGGGCGCGGTTGGTAGCGAATGGCCGGACGAGCCATCGGTCGTCCAGCGGATCCGCTTGCCGTCGGAGACCGTCGTGCCTTTGCGGGTCTTGCCGTCCACGGTGGAATTCAGGGTAAGGTTCACCCGATCGCCGTCGGCGAAGTGAAGGTCACCGACGATTTTGAGTTCCCCTTCAGGCACTTTCAGGAGGACGTCCGCCGAGACGCGCAGGGTTTTCGCCCCTGTCAGGTTCTCCTCCATTTTGCGGAACAGCTTCTCCGGATCGTCCGCTCCCTTGCCGGTAGATGGCCAGGGGGCGGCCAGGACTGCGAGCAGTGAAATCATTGATAGGGGCCGCATGGGGAACCTCTCGACAGACGATCCTGGTTTCAGGGGATTTTATGTGCTGGTGGCCGCCCGGCGAATCGATTCCTCCATCACGGTCCACGGCGACGCCTCGCCCGCTGGGCGCTGGCGTACCACCGCAAGACCCGGTCGATCATATCACCCGCCCGGACGGCGTGCAGATCGACCTGGAAGTCTACACCCTTTCTGGCCCGAGGTCTGAGCTTGATCGGCAAGGCGACGATACGGCAACCGCCGGGGCAGCCCCAGGACGAACGGCTGCGAGTTGCGCACCGCTTCGACTCTACCCCGGTGGTTCAACGGTCGGGGCACAGTCAAGACGGACGCGGCTCAGCTATAAAGGGATGACTACAGAGATGTTTATATCTCCGCAGGCCGACCAGAGGTCCGATAATCGTCTTGCATGACAAAGCAGCCCGCAAGGCTGTTTGGGCCTTTCGGAGGGCTCCAGCGGCCCACCAGGGGCCTTCCTGGGCATCTCCGAAGGGCTGGCTGGACCGCAGAGACCAGATCCTCGGCAAAGCACCCCTCTTCGACTGCCAGATTGGCAGCCGCGCAACCTTTCAGGTTCAAAAACCGGTTTTTGGAGGTGTGTAGGGATTCGTTCGCTGCGGCACCGGAAGCACGAGGGACGGCTCGAATGCCACCCAGGTTCAGCCGGTACGTCGGGTCTACCCAACGACCCTGTGCCTGCGCGACCCGAGGCAGACTGCCTCATCGGTCCTTGCTAATATGCCTCTGCCGGACCTGAAGCCGCGCGTGTTGCGGCCGGTCGGTGAGCAAGGCAAAGGCGAAACAAGAGGTGATGACGAGGAGCGCCAGCTCGCTGACCACCCCGCCCTCGCCAACCTTCTGGAAAGGAGAGGGGACGCATCGGGCGCACGGTGAGCCCGTCAATCCGGTGCGGCGTAGGTAAACTTGCGGATCACCCAGGGGGCGGGGCGACCAGAACCTCCAGCAGTTCGCGGGCCTGCACGCGGCCCCGGACGTTGAAGCGGGCGTACGACTTCGCCACCCCCACCCGGATCGAGTACGCCGATGCCGGCAGCATGCGGAACAGCTCCTCGTCGGTCGCGTCCGTCCCGACCGCCAGGACGAAGTCGTAGCCCCGGGCCAGGAGCGCCTGGCCGCACACCCCCTTGCCCACCCCGGACGGCCGCACCTCGATCTCCCGGCTCCCCTCCACCACCTTCAGGCCCGTCGTCTCCGTCAGGCCGATCAGGTGGTCCGCCAACTCCCGCGCCCGCAGGGCCGCCAGCTCCGGGTCCGCCCGGCGGAAACGCCACGACAACGTGAACTCCCCCTCCTCCACCGACGCTCCGGGCAACCGGTCCGCGTACAGCTCCATCAGCTCCCGCACCTTCGGCTTCCAGTCCGCGGCGAAGGCCCCGGCCACCACCCATTCGCCACCTCGCTCGCGGACCCAGGCCCCGTCCTCCGCCACCAGGTAGCCGTCCAGGCCGCCGAACCACTCCTCCAGGACCGCCCGCGGCCGCCCGCTCAGGAGGGCCACGTCGGCCACCTCGCCGAGCCGGGCCAGCGTCGCCAGCAGCCCCGGGCTCGGCCGCACCCGTTCCCCCTTGGGGTTCAGCGGCAGCAGCGTGCCGTCGTAGTCCAGCAGCAGCAGGCGGCGGCCTGCCGTGCGAAAGTCGCGGACGAGCCGGTCCTTCTCCTCCGCGGACAGCAGCCGCTCGTCCAGGCGGCAGCGGCCCGCCCGCAGGGCGTCGAGGAAGTCGCCCGCCCAGCGGGCCACGTCGTAGCGGCGCAGCCGCCGCCGCATCGCCGCCATGTCCCGCCTCTGGTCCTCCAGCGGCGTCTCCAGGGCCACCTTGATGGCCCGGGCGACGCCGGGGATGTCGTTGGGGTTGACGACGAGGGCCTCGCCCAGCTCGCTCGCCGCCCCCGCCATCTCGCTGAGGATGAGCACCCCGGTGTCGTCGGGCCGGCAGGCCACGTACTCCTTGGCCACCAGATTCATGCCGTCCCGCAGCGGCGTAACCAGCATCACCTCGCTGGCGGCGTACAGCGGCACCAGTTCCCCCTGCGGCAGCGAGCGGTACTGGTACAGCACCGGCGTCCAGGTCAGGGTCCCGAATTTGCCGTTGATCTTGCCCACCAGCTCGTCGATCCGCGCCTTCATCTTCTGATAGTCCACCACCCCCGTGCGCGACGGCACGACGACCATCAGGAGCACCGCTTTGCCGTGCCAGGCGGGGTTGGCCTCCAGGAACGCCTCGTAGGCCAGCAGGCGGTTGGCGATGCCCTTGGTGTAGTCCAGGCGGTCGACCGACAGCACGAGCCGGCAATCCCCCAGCGGCCGGCGGAGATCCTCCCGCAAGCGGGCGACCTCCGCCCCCCCGGCCCTGGCGGAGAAGGCGTCGAACGCCACGCCCATGGGGAAGGTGTCGGCCCGGACGACCCGGTCGTCGAGGATGATCTGGCTCATCTCGTGGTCGAAGCCCAGGATGCGGCGGACGCACCGGAGGAAGTGCTGGGTGTAGTCGTGGGTGTGGAACCCGACCAGCTCGGCCCCGAGCAGTCCGTCGAGGAGGGCACACCGCCAGCGGTCGGGCAGCAGGCGGAAGGTCTCGTAGGACGGGAACGGGATGTGCAGGAAGAAGCCGACGCGGAGGCCGGGCCGCTTCTGCTTGAGCAGGGCCGGCAGCAGGAGGAAGTGGTAGTCGTGGACCCAGACGAGGTCGCCGGCCTCGGCCACCTCCAGGACGGCGTCACAGAACGCCCGGTTGACGCGCTCGTAACTGTCCCAGGAGTCCTCGGCGTAGGCGACGAGGTGGGGGAAGTAGTGGAACAGGGGCCAGAGGGTGTGGTTGCAGAAGCCCTCGTAGAATGCCTCCGTCTCCTCCCGTGAAAGGAAGACGGGGCGTGCGGAGAACTCCTCGCGGCAACGGCGGGCGGCCTCGTCCTGGAGTTCAGGGCGGATCGGGTTGCCGGGCCAGCCGACCCAGACGTAGCCGGAGCGCAGGGGGCAGTTCGGGGAGGCGAGGTAGGTCCGCAGGCCGGAGGCCAGGCCGCCGGGGCTCTCGGAGAGGTGCAGTCGCCCGTCTTCCTCGCGGAGGGAGACGGGCAGGCGGTTGGAGACGAGGATAAGTTTCATGAAGCCCTTCGCGTAAGGGTGCAGGCCGGTCGGGCGAGACCGATCAACGAGGCTGTCGCCGCCTCCGCCCCTTGCCGCCCTGCGGGCACCACTGCGGCAACGGTTCGGGGCGGGGATGGGCAAACGCCTTTCCAGGCGCGGGGAGGTGCCGACCGGTGGCCACCCGGGAGGATGGCGAGGAGGCTGGCAGTCAACGGCGTGAGTCGGCCGGGGGGCTCGCAGGCGTCCGTTCACTCCTTCTTGCCGGCCGCGACCTCCCTCTTCTCCACCTCGGTGAGCGTGCGGACGCGGACGTCGCGGACCGCCCCCGTCGTGTCCACCTTGCGGACGCCGACCGTCAGCCCTTGCCGGCGGTAGCAGCACTTCCCCACTTCGACCTTGTCCACGGCCGCCTCCCACAGATGCCCTTCGCAGATGTCGGCGCCCCCCCGTCGATTCGACTACACGCGGCGGGTCTCGTCCCGCAGCGGCTCCGCCAGACGGGTCGCTCCCCATCGCCTACTCCTTCCCCAGTAGCCCGTCGAGCACGAAACAGCCACGGCAGTGTGGGCCGCCGCCGCGGAGGTGGGCGAGAAACACCTGGTCGGCGCAGCCGGCTTCCTCCAGCGCGTCGGCCAGCACATGCATGTCCTCAAAGTCCCGCTCCGCATAAGCGTGCCAGGCGATAGCCAGCACCGCCGGCGTCCGCCAGGCCGCCTCGACGGCTCTGTGCCCGAACGGCCTCGGGCCAAGGACGCAGCGGAGCAGGTCGGCCTGGGCGCGCTCCTGGGCCGCCCGCTCCCGGGCCAGGGCGGTGGAGTCGGCAGGAGGACTGACGAAGCCGGGCGGACGGCCGCCGACAGAGGCGAGCAAGGCCACCGCCGGCCGCCAGGCCCCGACCGCGGCGGAATCGACGGCGGCCCGGGCGTCGATGTCCCGGGAGCCCCGGTTGGCCCAGACGGCGGCCATCAACTCCGCCTCGCTGGCCGACCCGTCCGCGAATCGCTCAGACGTCTCGACGGCGGCCCGGCCGTCCGCGTCGAGCAGATGCCAGATGCGGCGGCAGCACGCCGCGGCGAACAGCCGGAGTTTCCGTTCGCTGGCGGCCCCGCTCTGCCGCAAGCACTCCAGGATCGGGATCGGCTCGGTGCAGCGGAGCCACTGCTCTTCGGTCATGGCATGCCTCACGGTTTGCCCAGGATGAGGTCCAGCGCGTGGCAGCCTTGCACGTGCGGCCCCGCGCTGCGCAGGTGCCCGGCGAGGTCTACGCCGGCGAGCCCCGACTCCTCCACGGCGTCGGCGAGGACGGTCAGCCGTTCCGCGTCGAGTGCCCCGTCCGGGAGGGGACGCTCCTCGTAGGCAGCCTCGGCGAGGCGGGGGATGAGGCCGCCTTGCCAGGTAAGCAGGGAGGGGGCCAAGGCGAGGGGGCGGAATGAGTTTCCGAAGACCTCGCGCAACCCGCCGCACAGGATACCGGCGACCCCTACGGCGGTATCCACCCTGCCCCCCGAGAAGTAATAGGGGAAGTCCGCAGCCGTGGTACTGATGCACAGGGCCGCGGCGACGGCGTCCGAGGCCGTGACCGAGATGAGCGCGTTCTCCCCGGGCCAGGGGTCGTCCCAGTCCGGGACAATCCCCGGCGGGTTGGCGACCCAGTGCGCCTCGTCGCGCGCGGCCTTCAGTTCCGCTCGGGTGGCCAGGCCATCGGCGTATCGCTCACTGACCGCGACGAACCGCAGGAACTTCGGCCCGAACCGTTGCTCCACGGCGCGGCAGGCCGCGCAGGCAAACAGCCGGCACTTCCGGTCGAGCAGACGTCGTGGGAGTCGCGCGTGCCGGCCGGAGAAGAGCTGCCGCCCCAGGCCCTCTCTGCCGCTGAGGAACCGGAGCAGCTGCGCGGGGTCCGCGCAGGCTAGCCACTGCTCCTCGTCCATGGCGTTACTCCTTCTTGAGTAGCAAATCGACGAGCCAGCAGCCGCGCGCGTGCGGCCCCGCCCCGCGGCCGTGCGCCAGCACTGCGGCGTTCGTGCAGCCGCTCTCCTCCAAAGCGTCGGCGAGCACGGGCATGTCCTCGAACCGGCGTTCGTCGTAGATGCCGTTCGCCAGGGAGACGACCGCAGGCGTCCGCCACGACGGCTCGACCCGGATCGGGCGGGACTGCGTCGGGCCGAACACGTCGCGGAGCAGCGCACATTGCACGACCGGCTGCTCCTGCGGCAACTTTCGCAGCCACTCGTCCCGGCGGCGCGCGGCGAGGACCAGCTCCGTCGCGTTCAAGGTCGCCGCGCAGGCTTGCTGCGCCACCCACGCCAGCCAGGCCGCGCCCCAACCCGCGCGCGCGACCGACTCTTCCTTGGCGAGCATCGCGTCGCGGAACGCCGCGGCGAGCTGTTCCCTGGTCGCCAGCCCTTCGGTGAACCGCTCGCCGGTCTCCACCGCCCGGCGGCTGCGCTCATCGGGGAGCGTGTCCCAATTCCACCGGCAGAACGCACAGACGAACGACCGCAACCGGCGTTCGCTGGCCGTGCCGCCCAGGAACTCCAGCATCCGCGTCGGATCGGCGCAGGCCGCCCACTCGCCCTCGGTCATGGCCCCTCACCTCCTCGTTTTCGTCGCCCAAGGGAGCACGGCGGTGTCCGCGCCTCGACCGCCTACGACTTGCCGAGCAGAGTGTCGATCACGAAGCACCCTCTTGCGTGCGGCCCTGGCTTGCGGCAATGGTCCAGCACCTCGGCGTTCGTGCAGCCGGCGTCCTCCAGAGTGTCGGCGAGAACCGGCGTGTCTTCCCACCGCCGCTCCTCGTAGATAGCTCGCGCTAACCCGAGGGCCGCGGGGGTTCGCCAGCGCGGCTCGACGCCTATCGACACGCCGGGGCGAGGGCCAAACAGGCAGCGGAGCAACGCCGCCTGGGCCAGGTACTCGTCCTCCTCTGCGGACCTTCTTCGCCGCGCCTCCCAGGCGGCGTTGGTCGAAGCGATGACGGCTCCCCCGTCGGCCTCCTCCCCGAACTCCGACCAGAGGCAACGCCAGCAGGTCCCCCAGGCTGCCTGCCTGGCGATGTCCCAGCGCGCGTCGAAGGCCACCACCCTGACCGCCTCACAGGCGTGGTCGAGTTCCTGGGCCGTCGCAGCTCCGTCCGCGTACCGTTCGGCGACCTCGACAGCCTGGCGACTCCGCTCGTCCGCGAAGAGGCCCCAGATGCTCCGGCAGCAGGCGACGGCGAACAGGCGAGCCTTCCGGTCGGAAAGCCTGCCGGTGCCGCCCAAGGACTCCAGCATCAGTAGCGGGTCCGTGCTGCTCACCCACTCCGTTTCGGTCACGGCTTCGCCCTCGCTTCTCGCGAAGCGCCCAGGACGGCATCCACGGCCCAACAGCCGCGGACGTGGACGCCGCCCGGTTCGCGCAGGTGCCCGACCAGATCGGCGTCGGCACCGACTGCTTCCAGGGCATCCGCCAGGACGCTGAGTCGTGCCTCATCGAACGTCCCGCCAGGCAAGGAACGCTCCGCGTAGGCCGCCTCGGCCAGGCGCTTCACGATGCCGCCGCCCCAGGTCAGCAGGGCCGGGACGAAGGACGGCGGCGGGCGGCAGGGGTTGCCGAAGATGTCCCGCAACAGGTCGGCCTGTGCGGCTTGCTCGGCAGCCTCGGCCGCCCGGGCGGTCTCCTCGGCGGCGACGTACAGCCGCTCGTCTGCAACATCGTCCTCCGGCGCTGCTTCTCCAGGCAGAGACCCCACGGCGACGGCCAACGCCCAGGGGGAACCGTTCCAGCCGGCGTTGTAGGCGGTGCGCCTGGCCCAGTACAGGGCGCCTGCGGCGGCCGCCGCGGGGTCCGGCCGAGCAGCCTCGTAGCAAGCCATGTCGTCGGTGTGGGTCGGCTCCCCTGCACCGTCGTCGAGCGCATGGGCCGTAGCGAGTCCCTCGGCGTGCCGTTCGGCCGTCGCCACGGTCCTCCGGGCGCGCTCGCTACGGGTGAGGTGCCAGATTCGCCGGCACGCAGCCAGCGCGAGCAGCCGCAACTTGCGGCCGGTGGCCACGCCGCGCAGGAAGGACAGCATCACCTGCGGGTCAGTACAGGCGCGCCAGGTCGCTTCATCCATGGCTACTCCTTCTGCAAGAGGAGGTCCACGACATGGCAACCGCGAACGTGAACCGCGCCCGGTTCGCGGAGGTGTTTTACCAGGTCAGCGTCGGCACCGGCTTCTTCGAGGGCGTCCGCCAGGACGGCGAGGCGGTCGGTGCCCAGCGTACCCTCCGGCAGTTTGCGTTCCTCGTAATTCTACTGTGCGATATGATACTAGCCGCCAGCTGACGCCGCGGCTATACTGAACGGCGGTACCTTTCCCGGAGGCCGCCATGGACATCCTCGAACACCCCCAAGCCCAAGCCTTGCTCGCCGACGCCGTCCTCTCCCCCGCCGCCGTCGCCGCCTGCGCGGGCCGCCTCGCCGCCGTCGCCGCCCGCTACCTCCCCCTCTTGCTCCGCTCCGAACACCGCGGCCACGCCCTCACCCTCCTGCGCGGCAAGCTCACCGGCCTGCAGCGCAAGACCACCGAACCCATCGCCATCCGCGCCGGCCTGAAGCGCCGCCCCCTGCAGCTCTTCGTCGGTGCCGGCGGCTGGGACGACCGCCCCGTCCTTGACGAACTCCGCCGCCATGTCGCCGAAGAACTGGCCGACCCCGACGGCGTCTTCGTCCTCGACCCCTCCACTTTCCCCAAGAAGGGGGACGAGTCTTGCGGGGTCGCCCGCCAGTGGTGCGGCCGCCTGGGCAAGGTCGACAACTGCCAGGCCGGCGTCTTCCTCGCCTATGCCGCACGCCGCGGCAAGGCCCTGCTTGATGCCCGCCTGTACCTGAACCAGGACTGGGCCGCCGACACCGCGCGCCGGGCCAGGACGTACGTGCCCGCCGACGTGGCTTTCGCCGAGCGCTGGCGCATCGGCCTGGAACTGCTGGACCGGGCCCGGGCCGACCTGCCGGGCGGTTGGGTGGCCGGCGACGACGAGTGCGGGCGCTGCAGCGAATTCCGGGCGCAGTTGCGGCAGCGCCGCCTGCGTTACGTGCTGGACGTGCCGTGCAACACCCTGGTGCGCGACGTGGCCGAGCGGCGGCCGCCGAGTCGGCCAGGAGGCCGGCCACGGCTGCCCCTGTTCGAGCGGGTGGACCAGTGGGCGGCGCGGCAGCCGGCGGGGCGGTGGCGCCAGGTCCAGGTGCGCGACGAGGAGAAGGGGCCGATCGCCGTGAAGGTGCTGTGGACCACGGTGCAGACCAAAGACGAGGACGGCTGTGTGGGGCCGAGCGCGCGCGTGGCGGTACTCCGCAGTTGCGAGAGGCAGCCGCAGACGTGGTACACGCTGAGCAACGCGCGGCAGGCGAAGCGCTGGGAGGTGGCGCGGGCGCACGGGGCGCGGCACCGGGTGGAGGAGTTGCTGGGGGAGGGGAAAGGGGAGGTAGGGTTGGGGCACTACGAGGTACGCAGCTGGGTGGGCTGGCACCACCCCATGACGCTGTCACTGCTGGCGCTGTGGTTCCTACAGACCGAGCGGTTGCGGTTGGGGGGGAAAACCCCCGGCGGTGACGGTGCCGCAGGTGCGGGCGGTGTTCACGGAACTGCTGCGCGAGCCGGCGCCGAGCGCGGGGCGGATCGCGGCGGTGGTGAGCCAGGTGCTGCGGCGTAACGAGGAGTCGCGCATTTACCACTGGCATGCGGCGACCGGCCAGTTCCCGCCGCGACGGCCGCGCCCGGGGCCAAGGCCGCGCGGACAACCTATATAGACTAAGTCGCACAGTAGAA
>JBBRPS010000326.1:0-10684 GCA_038227745.1 Gemmatales bacterium
CCGCACTCCAAAGCGCGCCCTGCGCCCGGACTCCAACCCCCGCCATCACAGTCCCGGCAGGCTGGCTTGCTGGGGCCGGCCGGCACGGACCAGGCGCAGGCGGGCGACCTCGGTCTGCTTCCAGGCGAAGTGCAGCAGGCGGACCGCCTCCGCGACGCCGAGGCCCGCCTCCCGGGGGAGGACCACTGCAGCGGTGCCGGACCGGGCGAGCGCGTGCAGCTGGCCCGCGGCCCGGAGTTGACTCCTTGGCGGCGCCGAGGCGTCCCACGCGGTCGGCCCCGCGACGTCGTCCGCCGACCCCGACACGGCGCCCTCCAAACCGAAATCCCAGGGCGCGTCCACACACGCCTCGATGAGGGCGGCGCCGCCGTCGCGCGCCAGCACCTTCTGCAACTGCTCGACAATCCGACAGGCGAACGTCAGTTCCGTCTCGCCGGCGCACGGCCCCCCGCCGTGGTAGCGGCGCACCGCCTCCTCCAGCCCGATGGGCGCCACCAGCAGGCGGGCGCGCTCCAGGAGGAAACCGCAGCCGAGCGCGGCCGGCGCCGGGCCGCCGTCACGGCCCAGGCGCCGCAGGAAGGCGCGCTTCTGCACCGCGGCGCTCAACGCCAGCCGCGTCAGGCTCGCCAGCTTCTTGAGGAACAACTCGGCGTCGGCGCCGACGCCCGGCAGGTCCGCAAGGCGCGGCAGATGCAGGCCGACCGTCATGAGCACGGCGGGATGCTCGCGGTCCAGACCGGCCCCCAGGGACACCGGCCGGCGCGGGCGGTCGAAGGTGAACGCCACGGGGCCGCCGTCGAGCGCCGCCCGGACCAGACGCGCGAGGCGCCGCTGCCGCAGCCCGTCCGCGCGCGGCGCGAAGTCCCCGCTGCTCAGGTGCCAGTCAAGCCGCACCCGTTCGGGGACGGCACCGGCGAGGAGGCGTTCGAGGAGCACGTCATCACTCGCGGGTGGCTCGGGCGGCGGCCCCCCGAACAGAAGGCCGTCCGCGCCGGCGGCGCCCCAGGACAGGGGCAAGGGCGCGTTCAGGTTGACGATCGCGCGCGGTCTCGGCATGTCAAAGCTGGTTCCGCGCAGCGAGGAGTTCCCTTCCCCGATCTCGCGCAGCACAACGCTGGCGAGCTCCGGCCCGTCGGCGGCCAGGACGGCGGCGTCGGGTTGTCCGTTTCGTGCGTCGAGGACGGCAGCGGCGAGGCTCAGCGGCGCTTCCAGTCCCGGCAGGAGTAGCAGGCCGTCGTTATGAACGGCGTGTACGTCGCGGCTGAAGGCGGCGTGCAGGGTGTACTGCCGCAGGCAGTCACGCACGACCTTGACAGGAGAATCGAGCGGCGAGAAGTGGAAAATCACCGGCGGTCGTTCGAGAGGGGCGGGCGGATGTCTCTCGCCGGCGGACGATACCCCTTCGTCCAGTTCGAGGAACGCATGGGCCACGTCGGGGTGGCGCAGCTCGCGCACCACCTTGGCGACCGTCTCGGCAACCCGGTCGGCGGGGGCGGCCGTGCCGATGTCCTCTCTGGCGAGGAAGTAGAGAATCCCGTCGGTCAGTTCGCGGGCCAGGAAGGCGTCGGGGCGCCCGAGGCGTTCGGTGGCGGCGAATAGCGCCTGGCAGATGCGGTCGCCGTCGAACGGCACGAGGCGGCCGTCGCGCTTCCTCACCCACGCGGGCAGCGCCGCCGCGCCGGGGGCGTCCATCTCCCCTCCCTCCGGTTCGTAGACGACTCGCTCCGCGAGTCGCTCTGGGCGCGGAGAACAGGCCGCGCTGGCCACGCGCAGAGCGACTCGCGGAGCGAGTCGCCTACAAACCGCACTATTTGCCCATCAGGTCGAGCACTGCCACGCTCATCGTCAGCACGCCGTTGCGGATGCTCGGCTGTGGGATCGGATAATACAGGTCGGAGTGCAGCGACGGCAGCGGCGGCCCGCCCGGCTTGTGCGCCGCCGCCACGCGCTCCGGCGTCATCGTGCCGAGGAAGTAGAAGAAGATCGGCACGCCCTCACGCCCGTAGCGGCCGAAGTCCTCGCCGCCCATCACCGGCCCCGTCTCGTGGACCTTCTCGGCCCCCAGCACCTTGCGGAACACGTCTGCCGTTCGGTTCGCCAGCTTGGTGTTGTTGAACACCGCGGGCGTAAAGTCGTCCAGCTCGATGCGGATCAGCGGCTCCGGCGCCCGCGCCCCCTTCGCCGCCGCCTTCGCGATCCGCGCGATCGCCTCCAGGACGTGCTTGCGGACGTCGTCTTTGAGGGTGCGCACCGTCAGCTGCAGCTTGACCTCGGCGGGGATGATGTTGTGCTTGGTGCCGCCGTGGATCGAGCCGACCGTCACCACGGCCGCGTCCGTCGGGTTGACCTCGCGGCTGACAATCGTCTGCAGGTCGAGGATGATCCGCGCCGCCAATACGATCGGGTCGATCGTCGTGTGCGGCGCCGAGCCGTGGCCGCCCTTGCCGCGTACCGTAATGTCGAGGGTGTCCACGTTGGCCATCATCAGGCCCGGGGCGTAGGAGACGTGGCCGAACGGGTAACGGCTGTCGCAGTGCAGCCCGAGGGCGTAGTCGGGCCGCGGGAAGCGCTTGAACAGACCGTCGGCGAGCATCCGCCGGGCGCCGCCGCCGACCTCCTCGGCGGGTTGGGCGATGAACACCAGCGTCCCGTGCCAGCGGTCCTTCAGGTCGGCCAGCACCCGCGCCGTGCCCGTCCAGCAGGTCATGTGCATATCGTGGCCGCAGGCGTGCATGAGGCCGACCTCCTTGCCCTCCTTGTCGCGCTGGCGGACCTTGCTGGCGTAGGGCAGGCCGGTGCTCTCCGTCACCGGCAGGGCGTCCATGTCGGTCCGCACCATCACGGTCGGGCCCTTGCCGTTGCGCAGCACAGCGACGACGCCGTGGCCGCCGACGCCCGTCGTGACGTCGAAGCCCAGGGCCTTGAGCTCCTTGGCCATCCGCGCCGCCGTCTTCTCCTCCTCGAAGGCCAGTTCCGGATGGGCGTGCAGATGTTTATACAGGGCTTCGAGTTGCGGCAGCTCGGCGTCGATGCGTTTCTCAATTTCCTTGACGACGCCGGCCGACACCTGCGCGGCGCCCCCGGTGGTTTTCGTCGGCGGGCCGGACAGGCCCAGCCGGTCCGTCCCGGCCATCACGAGCGCCACGGCGGTCAACCACGCCGGCCAGCTTTTCCACCCAAACCTGCGGATCATGACTCGCTCCCTGGAACCCGGGCCGGAATCGAGGTTCGGCCGGCAGACGGCGGGGAAGACCCCCCCAGGCGGCCCATCCGTTCCCGTCGTCAAGCCCGGCGAGAAGGCCGGCCGACCCTGTCCGTTAAGGTACAGAGATGAGGCCGTTCCTCCACGGAAAATTCTCGGACTTTTGCGTCCGGGCAGAGGCAGTTTGCGTATACTTGAGGAGGATGGAGGGGGAGTTGGTATCTCGGTCCGCGCAGTTCGCCCGCCCTGGAATGCGGCCGATCAGGAGGGTCGCCGCGGGAGCGGGTTCGAGCGGAACCGGGATAACCTCCGCCGGTGGAACAGGCAACCATTCCTGTTCGTTCCTTCCGGGTGCCCCTCTCGTGTGGCCTGAGTGTCGTCGAGCGGTCCGCAAGGCCGCCCTACCTGCTCGGAACCCTCTCCCAGAGGTTGAGTCACACCGCGGAACGGTCCACCCGGGCGGTGTTCACTCACGACCGCACGATCGGGCCTGCGCCGGGAAGCGCCCGCGCCGGGCCACCCGTAGTCCTTGAATATCATCCGAAGGAGTAAGCCATGCGCGCCAAACGCTTGACTGCACAACAGAAGCAGGAAATCTTCCATGCGTTGGTCACCACCCAGGACCTCGTCAACAACGTGCGGAAGTCCTACGAGATCGTGACCGACAAGTTCCAGATCAGCGACGAGCAGCTGAAGCAGATCGAGGATGAAGGCCTCGAGAAAGAATGGCCGCCGCTGAGCGAGGCCGTCCAGGTCCTCGGGTAAGAGCCGGTAACTTTATGGCGAGCCGGGGGCTAACGCCCCCGGCTCGCCATTCTGTTTGTGCCTCTTAAGGCAGGGCGGTTGGGGGAGGCTCGGGCCGGTTGACGCGCTCCTCCACGGCCCGGAATGACGCAGGCCAGTAGTCGTAATAATCCTGCACCGTCACCTGCCGTCCGCTTGCGGGGACGCCCTTCACGAACGACCGCGGCAAGTTCGCCAGTTCGTTGACGGTATCGGCCTTCGGCGTCTTTCCCCAACTCATCCTTGCGTGCCATGATGTCGGCTCCAGGTTCGAGTGCCGTGAGCCGGAAGTGTGTCATGCGCCACCGCCTCTACCTCAACGGCTCAAGGACGCCCACACCGAACGGCTTGGGGAGTTGAAGCGACAGGCGAACGCCGTCCAGTCGCAGCGCGACGCGGCACTCAAGGCCTGGGAGGAGGCCAGGGCGGCGGAGCTGGCGGCGGTGGACGAGCTGGTGGCCGCCGAGGCACGCCTCGGCGTGGCCCTGGATGGGCGAACGGCGTGGGCCTTCTGGAGATGCGTCGATGCTCTGGGTGGTCCTCTGGGGGGCCTTGCTGGTCTTCATGGGTCTGGTGGTGGCGGCCCACGAGGGGCGGCACGGAGGCCGTGGCACCTGGAGGCCAAACATCTCCTGCAAGTGCTGCCGCGGCATCGACAGCATGCGGCCGGGGCAGCCCTCGCCGTGGGGGCGCCGATTGCCCGCGGCTATCGTCCCCTGAGGATCTGCTGCACGACCTCCGGCTCCTGGGCATAGTGGCCATCGCGCAGCGGCACGTCCCACACCGTCAGCTGGATCTGCTCCTCGCGCGCCCCCTGGTGGGCCTGCTCCAGGTCGAGCATGCGCTCCTCCAGCGCCTTGGGCAGGAAGATGACGAAGCACGGCGGCACCTGGCGCAGGCCGAGCACCGCCGCCAATCCCGCCACCTGCTTGGGGTGGCGGTTCGTCCACCACACCTTGTCACCCTGGTTTCGCAGGTTCGTCGTCGTCTTGAACCGCGGCGCCGACTGGCCCAGGTCCATGATCTCGAAGACGTTGGGGTTGGCGGTCGGCAGCACCAGCGTGATCTTCAGCGCCCTGAGTTTCGCGAGGTGGGCCTGGCCGTCGTCCGAGGCGAGGATCTTCCAGCGCATCTGCCGCTTGCGCTGGTTCGTCAGGACCTGGCCGTGCGGGCTGCCGCCCGAGCCAGGGCCGACGTTGCCGCCCTTGCCGCCGCCGCTGCCCGCCCGGCCGCCGGTGCCGGGCACGCCGCCGACCTTCGTGTTGCCGCCGTTGCCCTTGGTGCCGGCCTTCGGGGCCGGAGGGGCCAGGGCGGCGACCAGGCTGGCCTCGGCTCGCTTGGCGGATTCGCTCAGGTTGCTAAAGGCGGTGCTGCCGTCGTCCGCGGGCTCCTCGTAGCCGGTGACGGGGACCTTCAACTGCGGAGGGAGATGGTCGGGGGTCTTGAGGTTGAGTTCGTTCGGGTTCGGCTTCTGGAAAGGCTGGAGGCTTTGCTTGGCGGAGGCGACGGCCTCGACGTCCGTGCGGCCGCCCTTGGTGCCGCCCAGCGGCGTAGTGCCGACGCCCAGGCCATCCAGGCCGCCGTCGCCGCCCTGGATTTCGACTACCTCCATGCGCGGCGGCTTGTTCAGCTCGTCGTCCTGCCACTGGCTGGCGCGGAAGGCGAGGTAGGCCAGGGCGCCGATCACCAGCGCGTGCAGGGCGAGCGAACCGGCGGCGGACAGGGGGCCTTCGTGGTGCGGCGAGTAGCGCTTCCACAGGCGCTCCTCGGGGGGCAGCAGGGACTTCTGCCGGACCGAGGTGGAGGTCGTGTTCTCGCCGGCAACGGGGGATGGGGGCATGGCGCGCCTCGAAAGAAGCCCGAGAGGTTACGGATCCCGAAACGCTTGTTCCCTGTCAGGATACCTCGCCGGCGCGCGGGTGACAAGCATTCCGATAATGCCCACCCATTGCAATGGGTGGGCTTGGGTCCTTCCCCCCCGGGCGGAAGGTGATATTGCGTCGCAGGCCGGGGGCAACCTTATAATGAGCAAGAAAGCCTTTCTCAGGAGCCTCCCCCATGCAGGACCGAATCGCGTACCAGGGCATCACCTTCGATGACGTGCTCCTGGAGCCCGCTTACAGTGACGTGCTGCCGCGCGACGTGGACGTCCGCACGCAGCTCACCCGCGGCATCCGCCTGAACATCCCCATCGTCTCCTCGCCGATGGACACCGTCACCGAGAGCGAACTGGCCATCGCCCTGGCGCAGGAGGGAGGCCTCGGCGTCATCCACAAGAACATGACCATCGCCCAGCAGACGCGCGAGGTGGACAAGGTCAAGCGCAGCGAGAACGGCATCATCACCGACCCGATCACGCTGCCGCCCGACGAGACGGTCGGCACCGCCCGCCGCATCATGGAACAGCACAAGATCAGCGGCGTGCCGATCACCGTCAACGGCTACCTGCGCGGCATCCTCACCCGCCGCGACCTGCGCTTCCTGGCCGACAACAACCAGCGCCTGTCCGAGGTCATGACCAAGGACAACCTGGTCACCGCCACGGAAAATACGACGCTCGAAGCGGCCGAGCGGATTTTGACGGCAAATAAAGTCGAGAAACTGCTCCTCGTGGACGATCAGTATAAACTGAGGGGCCTCATCACCATCAAGGACATCGACAAGCTCGCGAACTTCCCGACGGCGTGCAAGGACCAGCGCGGCAGGCTGCGCGTGGGGGCGGCGGTTGGGGTAAATGACTACGAGCGGGCCGAATCGCTCATCCGCGCGGGCGTGGACGTCCTGGTGGTGGACTCGGCGCACGGCCATTCGAGCAACGTCATCCAGACGGTGCGCGAGATCAAGCGCCGCTTCGCCATCGAGGTCATCGCCGGCAACATCGCGACCAGCGAAGGGGCGCGGGCGCTCATGGACGCCGGGGCCGACGCCATCAAGGCCGGCATCGGTCCGGGCAGCATCTGCACCACGAGAGTCATCTCGGGAGTCGGCGTCCCGCAGATCACCGCGATCTACCAGGCGGTCCAGGGGATCGTCGGCTCGGGCGTGCCGGTCATCGCCGACGGCGGCATCCGCTACTCGGGCGACATTAGCAAGGCGCTGGCGGCGGGCGCCCACTCGGTCATGCTGGGCGGCCTGTTCGCGGGGCTGGAGGAGAGCCCCGGGCACACGATCATCTACAAGGGGCGCAGCTTCAAGACGTACCGCGGCATGGGTTCCATCAGCGCCATGGTCGCCGGCTCCAGCGACCGCTACCGCCAGGACGGCGGCGGCCGGCAGCAGGACGAGGGCGGCGGCAAGCTCGTGCCCGAGGGCGTCGAGGGGCGCGTCCCCTACAAGGGACAACTCGCACCGTTCGTATATCAATTGGTCGGCGGCCTCCGGGCCGGCATGGGTTATTGTGGTACCCGGAACATTGAGGAGTTGCGCACCAAGGCGCGCTTCATCAAGGTGAGCGCCGCCACGGTGCAGGAGAGTCATCCCCATGACATCGCAATTACGCAGGAAGCGCCGAACTACAGTTCCCGTGCCGACCCCACCGACACCGACGGCGGCTGAGCCGCGCGTTGCGGGCCGGGGTCGGCCGCGGCCGCTCACCGCTCTGGTGACCGCCCTCGGCCTGCTGCCGGCCCTCTGCGCGTCGGCCTCCGCCCAGGCCCCCGCGCCGTTCACCGGCAAGGACGCCAGGCCGCCCGCCTGGTCCGCCGCGCCCGGGTTCGGCGACCTGCCGGCCCCGCCCCCCCTGACCGCCCCGAGCCAGGAGAAGGTGTACAACTTCACGCGCGAGTCCCCGCCCGCGCCCCCTCCGGCCCGGCCGGTGTCCGCGCAGAACATGCAGAAGCAGATTGACCGGGAACGCCGGGCTCAGGACGAGGTCCCGGATTACAGCATCCAGCTCAGCGTGCCGGGCCTGGGCCGCCTGACGCGCCTGGAGTCCGAGGCGGCCCTGAAGGAGCGCATGCGCCAGGAGGCGCGGAAGTACGGCGAGCGCCTGACCTTCCCGGAGGAACCGGTCCTCTCCAAGGAGCCTTACGCCGGCCGGCACTGGGAGGGGAAGACGCGCCTCGTCGAGCCGTACTACCTGGTCCACGCGCGGCTGCTGTTCCAGCAGAAGAACTTCGAGCGCTACGGCTGGGACCTCGGGCCGATCACGCCGCTCATCTGCGCCGGCAAGTTCTACTGGGACGTGGCCACACTGCCGTACCACCTCGGGACGCGGCCGTGCCAGCAGTACGAGACGAACGCCGGCCTCTGCCTGCCGGGCGACCCGGTGCCGCTGCTGCTCTATCCGCCCGAGATCAGCCTGACCGGCCTGGCCGCCGAGGGCGCCGTCATCGCCGGGCTGTTCGCCATCTTCCCGTAGGACACCGCGGCGGCAATCTGTAGCCGTTTAGCCGCGGTTGAGCCAGATCCGCTGCGCGGGGCCCGCGCGGGTGAGCCAGATCCCGCTGCGCGGGGGCGCGCAGCGGGATCTGGCTCACCGCTCGCGGCTAAACGAACGATCACTCATTTCTGCATCACCACGTTCATCGACACGATCCCCAGGCTTCGCATTGACACCGAGGTGTCTTTCGTCTATTCCCCACCCCCCACGCGCAGGTAGCGGAGACCGTGCAACAGTCTGTAGCCCACCGGGGCGGGGGCGGCGACGCGCCTCCTGCTGTCCCGGCCGGGCGCACCCCGCGTGCCCCGACACGCGCGGAGGACCACCCATGCGGACGTGCTCACCCAGCCTCGGAGGGCGAACCGGATCCGTGCTCGCGGCCCTGGCGCTGGCCCTCGGCTGCGCGGCGGCCTTGCGGGCGCCGGCGAGTCCCGGCGCGGAGCCGGAGCCATTCGTCACGCCACCGCTCCGCGCGGGCGTGCCCGCCGCCATCCAGGTCCTGCCGACCACGCTGCCCGCCCCGGCGGCCGTCCCGGTGGTTCCTGCCTGGGCGGCGCACGCCCAGCCCGTCAACCTCCCCAGCGCCCTCCGGCTGGCGGAGACGGCGAACCTCGACATCGCGCAGGCCCGCGAGGTCGTGAGCCGGGCCGAGGCGGCGCTGCTGCGCGCCAGGGTGACCGCCGTCCCCAACTTCAACCTCGGCAGCACCTACACGAAGCACGAGGGCACCCTCGTGAAGACCGAGGGCAACGTCATCTACGCGAACAAGGACTCGCTGTTCGTGGGCGGCGGCCCGTCGCTGTCGTTCCAGATCACCGAGGCCCTCTTCGCCCCGCTGCTCGCCCGCCAGGTGCGCACGTCCACCCAGGCCGGCCTGCGGCGCGTCCACAACGACGTCATGCTCGCCGTCGCCGACGCCTACCTGAACGTCCTGCGCGCCCGCCGCCGCCTGGCCCGCGTCGAGGAGACGCTCGACTACCTGGCGTCCGACCGGCCCTCGCCGATGCGGGCCGGCTCCAGGGGCCTGCTCCCGGTCGTGGAGGCGGTGCAGGCTGCGGGTCTGGCCGAGGCGCTGAAATCCGAGGTCGAGCGCGTGCGCGTGGAGATCCTGCGGCGGCAGGAGGAGCGACAGGCCGCGGTGCAGGACTTCCTCGTCGCCACGGCGGAGCTCGCCCGCCTCGTGCGTCTCGACCCCGAGATCCCCCTCTGGCCCATCGAGGACTTCCGCTTCCCGCTGCCGCTCTCCGGCGAGGACTACCTCCAGCGGCCGGTGGACCAGCTCGTCGAGGTAGCGCTGAACAACCGCCCGGAACTGGCCGAGAACCAGGCCTTCGTGCGGGCCGCGGTGGCGCGCGTGCGCACAGCGCAGTACCGGCCGCTGCTGCCCAACGTGGTCCTGAACTACAACTGGGGCGACTTCGGCGGCGGCCCCGACCTCAACGCGCCGATCATCTCGGGCGGCAAGGTCACGAACGTCCCCGGCTTCGGGCCGTCGGGGCAGATCCATCACTTCTCCCCGCGCGCCGACTTCGACGTGACCGTGGTATGGCGGCTGCAGAACATGGGCCTGGGCAACCTGGCGGAGATCCGCGAGCAGCAGGCGGCGGCGCGGCAGGCGACGCTGCGGCTCCTCCAGGTCCGCGACCTCGTCGTGACCGAGGTGGTCCAGGCCAAGGAACTGGTGGCTGGCTGGCGGCAGCGCCTGGACACGACGCGCCTGGCCCTGTTCGACGCCGACGGCAAGCCGAACGGCCCGGTGTTCCGCTCGCTGCGCCTGAACTTCGAGCGCATCCGCGAGGTGGAGAAGACCCGGCCGCTGGAGGTGCTCGACTCGATTCGCGGCCTGAACGACCTGCTGGAAGCCTACGGCCAGGCGCTGACCGATTACGAGCGCGCCCAGTTCCGCCTGCTGCGGGCGCTGGGCCTGCCGCCGCAACTGCTCTTTGAAGCCGTGTGTGGGCCGGCGGTGCCGCCACAGGCGCCGCCCGGAGCCCCGGCGGCACGGCCGGAAGAGGCCCCCGCACCGCGACCGGTCGGCAAGGCGGCCCGGTCGTGACCGGGCCAGGTCACCCCGTTCGCCCGTCATGCCGCCCTCTCACACCCCGCCGCCGCCGCCGCGCAGCCTGTGGCCGTTCCCAGGCTTACAGGCTTAAGCCCGAAAAGCTCGAAAAGGGCTCGAAAAGGGGATTGCGCCAAGTAAGCTCGGGAGAGGGGGAAGAGATGGCTCTGAAACCTCTCGTTGAAACCTTGTGGGTAGCCAAGCCCACCCCGGAGAGCCTGACCAGCACCTGGAAGCGCGTCTTGCGTGGCGGTGGGGC
>JBBRPS010000327.1:0-10682 GCA_038227745.1 Gemmatales bacterium
CGAGTTGGCCGAGCGGCTGCTGGCGCTGGCCGCCTGACCGCCCGACCCGACGACGACCCGCCCCTGTTCAGCCGACGCGGCCCCCTCCGGGCCACCGCCGCAGGCCCGCTGTTGGCCCTCATCCTAACATGATATTTTAGGATTGCTTAAGGTTTTGTGCCGGAGTCGCGGAAAGTGCAGCTGAAGGGGAAACGAGGTAGAGGCTCCATAGTCCTGCCTCGCTCGCCCGGACCCAGGCCGCCGCGGCGACGTCGAAGCCGTCGTCGGCGAGCCGGGAAACGAGCGCCTGCCCGTCATCAATCCGTCTATCTACCAATAATTCTGTATCCATTTGAACACCCCGTCCGGGTCGTCAGTTATCGCGGCATAGAGCGCCCTGGCCTCCGCTTCCGTCCTGACTGCGTACCGGCCCTCAACCGTCCAGCGGGGTCGCGGAGTAGCAGTCGTTACTTCCATTGCGGGACGTAGCCCACGAGTTCCTCCGCGTCCGCCACCACCAGACAGCCCCCGCCGAACGCCAGGTTCCCCGGCCGCAGCCGACGCAGTCGCGTCGGGTCGAGCGCCTCCAGACCCCGCCCCTGCCCGCCGTCCCCCACGTCCAGCGCACGGAAAGGCAGCTTCACGTCCCGGGTCGGCCACAGTAGCCAGCCGCCCGCCAGCAGGCCGCGCCCGAATCCCGGCAGGCTGCCGAATGCGGGCTGCCGCCAGCCGCCCCCGTCGCCGCCCGTCGCCGCGTCCAGCGCTCGTACGCCTGCGGTCGTGGTGAAGAGGAGGCGGCCCCGGCTCACGCCGAGCACGTGAACCGCCTCAATGCCCTCGCGGTCCCAGAGCGTGCGGCCCGTCTCGGCGTCCAGGCACAGGATGCGGTCGCTGTCGAGCGGGGCAACGAACAGGCGGCGATCGACGCTGACGCAAGGGCAGAGGTCGCGCGGCGGCGGGTCGCCGCCGGTCGTCGTCGGCCCGCGGCTCGGGTAGCGGACGCCCCAGAGCCGTTTGCCCGTCAGGGCGTCCACGGCCACGACCGCCCCGGCGTGCGTGCAGTAGACCACCGCGCCGCCGGCCAGGGTCAGCAGGTGGTGGCGGACGCGCGGCGCCGGCTCCTCCTCCGACTCGGGCGTCTCGCACACCTCGCGGCGCCAGCGCAGTACAGCCGTGTCCGCGTCGTGACAGACCAGCGCCGTCTTCGTCCGCGAGCCCACCAGGCAGCTCTCCGCGGCATAAACGCGGCCGTCGTGGACCAGCGGCGCGCCCTCGAACGCATAAGCCGTCCCGCTTCCCGTTCGCGCCTTGATCGCCCAGCGCTCCGTCGGCGGCCGCGCGCCCTCCGCGAGGTTCAGGCAGACGAGATAGCTCGGGGCAGGGGCGGGACCGGCCCCCTGCGGCGCGAGCAGCGCGAGCGACTGCGCCCCCACCCGGACGTAGAGCCGGCCGTCGGCGGCAGTGAGGGTGTAGCGCAGATCCGGGACCGCAGGCAGCTGCAGGCGCAGCCCCTCCAGCCCGCGCTGCCGGTCCGCCGCCAACAGATCGTGCCGGAACTGGCACCGGCCGCTGCGCAGATCGTAGCCAGTGAGGTGCCGGGCGTCGGCCACCAGCACGCGCTGCCCGACGATGACCGGGTGAAAGGCGAGACGGCGGGCGGCCACGGAGCCCGGCTCGTTCCGCGGGGCGGGTGGGCCCTCGCCTTCGCCCCCGGGGCCGGCGAGGCGCACGCGCCAGGCGGGGCCGTCGGTCCACAGTCGCTCGGACAGCGCGTCGGCGAGGACACGGTTGCGCGACGGGCTGCCGGCGAACGTGGGCCAGTCGTCGTCGGCCGCCGTGAAGGGCCGGCGCCGGCGGTCGGCGAGCAGTGCCTGCACCGTCGCGGCGTAGTTCCCGGTGCGGCCCGCGAGGTTGCCGGAAGCCCCGCCGTGCAGGCGGCGGAACGCCTCCAGCTCCTCCGCGGCCCGTGGGAGCTCACCGTCGAAGACCAGGGCGAGGATCTGCCGGGCGCGGACGCGCGCCACCTCCACCTGCGGGTCGGGAAAGCGCAGGCCCCTTGAATCCGCCACCGCGCCGGCCGGTCCCACCACCAGCGTCCACCAGTGCCGGGCCTCGGCGAAGTTGCCCTTCTCGAATGCCAGGTCGCCGAGCAACTCGGCGGCGCGGTCGCCGGAGCGGCTGCAGAACGCCTCGTCCACGACGCGGCGCAGGGCAGAGACGTCGTGGGACGCGATGCCCTCCTCCAGCCATTTCTTCGCCTGTGCATCCATCCGGCCGCGGTAGAGCCGGAGGGCGGCGGGCGGCAGGGCGGCGATGCGGAGGTGGCAGAGGCGCCGCAGTTGCACGCTGCGGCGCGTGGAGACGGCGCGGTCCGCGGGGGTGCTCTCCGGCACCAGGTCGTCGCCGCCCTCCTGGAGCAGCCGCTGGTATTCGTCGAGGGCGCCGGCCCAGGACTGCCGCGCCGCCAGCCGGTCCGCGGCCTCCAGGCGGCCCACCGTGTCCCGCACCTCGCCGGGGAAGAGGGTCTTGCGGAACTGCTCCTCCGTCGCGGCCAGTGGCTGACCCCGACCGCACGGCGGAAGCAACGCCGCGCTCGTGAGGAACAGGAGTGACAAAAATAAGGTTCTATGGATCGTCAAATAATCAACCCCTCGAGCACGCGCGGTCATTCCGCCGGATCGTCGTCCGACCACACCGACCGCTCAATCTTGATGCCCAGGGCGCGGATCTTGGTGCGCAGGCTGCCGCGCGTGATGCCCAGGATCTTCGCCGCCTGCACCTGGTTGCCGGCCGTATGCCGCAGCACACTCGTCAGGAGTTGTCGCTCCATCAGGGCCAGGGCCTCGGCGTACAGGTCCTGCGCGCCCGCCTGCAGCCGCTCGGTCACGAAGCGATCCCACTCCGGCGCGGCGCCCGGCGAGGGCGGCGGGTCGCCGGTGCCCGGCTCGGCGCGGACCACCTCCGGCAGGAAGTCCGGCACCAGCACGCGGCCCGTCGCCCGCAGCAGCGCCTGCTTGAGGACGCTCTGCAGCTCGCGCACATTCCCCGGCCACGGATAGCGCGCCAACAGCGCCAGCGACTCCGGGGCGGTCTGCTGCACGTCCTTGCTCAGCTCGCGGCTGAAGCGGCGCACGAAGTGCTCGACCAGCAGCGGCAGGTCCTCCGGCCGCTCGCGCAGCGGCGGCAGCCGGATGCCGAAGACGTTGAGCCGGTAGTAGAGATCCTGGCGGAACCGTCCCGCCGCGACCAGTTCGTCCAGTTCGCAGTTCGTGGCGGCGATGACGCGCACGTCGGTCTGGATGGTTTCGTTGCCGCCGACGCGCTCGAAGCGCTGCTCCTGCAGGACGCGCAGCAGCTTGGACTGGGTGAGCGGCGAGATGTCGCCGATCTCGTCGAGAAAGAGGGTGCCGCCGCTGCACTGCTCGAACTTGCCGATGCGCTTGCGCTCCGCCCCGGTGAAGGCGCCCTTCTCGTGGCCGAACAGCTCGCTCTCCAGCAGGGTCTCGGGGATGGCGGCGCAGTTGATCGCCAGGAACGGGCCGGTCGCCCGCTTACTGTGCTGGTAGAGCGCGCGCGCCACCAGTTCCTTGCCCGTCCCGCTCTCCCCCAAAATCAACACCGTCACGTCCTGCGACGCGACCCGGCCGATCGCCTTGTAAACGTCCTGCATCGCGGGGCAGCGGCCGACCAGTACGTCGGAGCGCTCCGGGATGGGCGCGTCGTCCGCCAGCACCGCCGGGATGTGCATCAGCCGGCTGATCTCCAGGGCGCGGCCGACCATGTCGCGCAGCTGCGGCAGCTCGAGCGGCTTGAGAAGGTAGTCGTAGGCGCCGAGCTTCATCGCCTCGATGGCGGTGTCGGTGGTGCCGTGGCCGGTGATGAAGATGACCGGGATGCGCGCGTCCAGGCGGCGGATCGCGCGGAACGCCTCCAGGCCGGACTGGTCGGGCAGCTTGAGGTCGAGGATGACCACGTCGGGCTTCGCGCCGGCCACCGCCTCCAGCCCCTCGGCCGCCGTCCCCGCGGTCAGCAGGGTCAGGTTCGGATCCTTGAACGCCCTGCGGAAGGCGTGCAGGATGGAGGCTTCGTCGTCGATGACAAGGAGGGTCGGCATTAGCGTTTTTCCCCGGCGGCCGCCGCCGGCCCCGGACGGGCGGCGGGCAGCCGCAGCGTGAAGCAGGCGCCGCCCTCGGGGCGGTTCGCCGCCTGCAGGCTGCCGCCGTGGCTCTCCGCGATGCGCTGCGACGTCACCAGGCCCAGTCCCAGGCCGGTTTCCTTACCGCTGACGAACGGCTGGAACAGCCGCGGCAGCAGCTCGGTCGCGATCCCCGGCCCGGTGTCCTGCACGCGCAGCTCGACCCGGTCGCCGTCCGGCGGGTACACGTTGATCGTCAGCGTGCCGCCGCGCGGCATCACGTCCAGGGCGTTCAGCGTCAGGTTGACGAGCAGCTGCCGCAGCTGCTCGTCGTCAGCCTCCACGAGCACGGAAGCCCCGGGCCGCGCGAAGCGGACCTCGACGTGCTGCTTGCGCGCCCGGCCGGCGATCAGCGCCAGCGTCTGCTCCACCGGCCGGGCCAGGTCGAGCAACCGGCACTCCAGCTTCGGCGGCCGGGCGAAGTCGAGGAAGGTTTGCAGGCAGCGCTCCATGCGGCGGATCTCCAGCTCGATGACGCGCAGGTCCTCGCCCGACATGCCCTGCGCCTCCAGCTCCTCGCAGGAGGCCTGCACCAGCATCTTGATCGACGTGAGCGGGTTGCGCAGCTCGTGGGCAACGCCGGCGGCCATCTGGCCGACGGCGGCGAGCTGCTCGGCGCGCAGCACCTCGCGCTCGCGCTGCTGCAGTTTCTCGACCACCTGGCCGATCTCGCGGACGACGCCTTGCATCTGCCCGTGCATCTGCTGCAGGTCGCCGTCCTCGCTCAGGGCCACCGGCGGCAGGTCCAGGCGCAGCTTGTCGGCGGCGTCCCGCAGGTGGATGCTCAGGTGGTGGATCGAGCGGCGCAGGCCGCGTGCCACGCCGTAGCCCAGCAGCAGCCCCGCCACCGCCCCCAGGGTGCAGACGCCGAGCAGGCCGGCCACCACCCACTGCACGGTGTGGCGCAGGTCGGTCTCGGTCTCCTGGACCTGTCCGACGTTGACCTGCTGCAGTTGCCGCGACAGCGGCAGGGCCTCGCGCTCGAGCAGCGCCAGGGCCTCCGCCGCCGGCGCCCCGCGCAGCCGGCCGTTCGGGGAGCGGTTCGCGTCGTAGACCTGGAAGTAGCGCTTGAGGGTGTGCTCCAGCTTCGTCTCCAGGTCCCTCTCGACCCCCGGGTCGGCCAGCCCGCGGGCCTGTTCCAGCTGCGTGCGGATGTGCTCGTTGAGGACGTTCACCTTGTCGCCGCCCGCCCGCAGCAGGGCGACCAGGTCGATGAGCGTGCTCTTCAGGTCGTTGCCGACCTGAGCGCTGGTGACGTCCTTGCGGTGGATGCGGGCGGAGGAGTCCTGCTGGTTGTAGAAGTAGACCGCCGCGACCACGCACAGCAGCAGCAGCAGACAGCTCACCAGGATGGTCGGCCCCGCGATGCGCAGGGAGAGGTTGCTTCGCCACATGGTCCACCCATCAGGAAATCGAGATCCGTCGCCCCGGTGCGCCTCATTATAGTCGCTCAGCCCGCACGGCTGGAATCTGACCCCGCGCCTGGTCGTTCTCCGACCACGCTGGTTGCCGGGCGGCTAGGCCGCGAGAGGTGGTGGCAGCAAGCCATTGTTCCAGTCCCTTGTCTGCCAATGACTTGCAGAAACCTCATGGCGTTGGCACCGGGCTTGCTTCTTCGAGAAGCCGCCCAGAACCCGCGACGGCCCAGGCTGACTACGAGAATCCTGGCCTTCTCTCCGGCCCGTCCGCGGTCTGTCCTGGCAAGGCCCGGAGTGTACACATGCGCGTGGCCGGAGTTGACGGCACCTTGCTGGAAGCCACCGGGGTGATCGAACGGATCGACGTCCCCGCGCGCGAGCTGACCCTGTCGATCAACGGCGCTCCGCAGGTCTTCGGCCTGCCGCCGGGCTGCACGCTGTCCCTGCACGGCGAGCGCGTCAAGCTGCGGCTGTTGCAGGCGGACGACCGGGCCCACGTCCTGTACACGTGCGAGGACGGCTCCCGTGTTGCCCACACCGTCCGGGTAGGCTGACGCCCGACCGGGGCGACCCGGTCGCTCAATCTCCCCCTGTCCGCGGGGCCGGCGCGCCGGAGTGCGCGTCCGGCCCCTTTTTGCGCGCGGCACCTTTCCCGGAGCGCTCCCCTTCCGGCTATAATCCCCCTTGGCCCCCGGCAGACCCGACCCGGACGCGCAGGAGTGCCCGATGTCGCACCCGCTTTTTGGACCCGAAATCCGCGAAATGCAGCTGGAGAACGACGGTCCGGGCATGAAGGTCTTCTGCGAGACCCTGCACCCGGCCACCGCCGCCGAGGCCCTCGGCGAGGGCTTCGAGCCGGACGAAGTGTGGCGCGTTCTGCAGCACACCGATATCAAGACCCAGGCCACTGTCTTCGAGTACTTCCCCCTCGACCTGCAGGTCAAGATGGTCGAGGGCATCGGCCGGCAGCACATGGCCAGACTGATCGAGCAGATGTCGCACGACGACCGCGCGGACCTGCTGCGGCGGCTACGGCCGCGCGTCGCCGAGCAACTGCTGCGCCTGGTGGACGAGGCCGAGCGCCGCGACATCGCCAACCTGGTCCGCCATGCCGAGAACACCGCCGGCGCCCTGATGACCTCGGACTACGCCTGGCTGCCGGCCAACATCACCGTCAGCGAGGCGCTCGACCGCCTGCGCCTGCAGGCCCCCGACAAGGAGACGATCTACTACATCTACGTCCTGGACGAGAAGCGCCACCTCCTGGGGATGGTGTCGCTGCGCAACCTGATCCTGGCCACGCGGCAGGCGCGGATCGGCGACATCATGCAGAAGGACATCGTCACCGTGAAGCTGAACGACGACCGCGAGCTGGTGGCGCAGCAGATGGCCCGCTACGATTTCCTCGCCATGCCGGTCGTCGATGACGAGGGCCGGCTGGTGGGCATCGTCACCCACGACGACGCCATCGACGTGGTCGTGCAGGAGGCCACGGAGGACGTGCAGCGCATGGGCGGCGTCACGCCGCTGACGGAGAACTACCTCGAAGGGAGTTTCGTCCAGGTGTGGCGGAAGCGGGCAATGTGGCTGGCGGCGCTGTTCGTCGCGGAAATGTTCACCTTCAACGCCATGGCCTACTTCGACGAGGCCATGAAGTCCGTCACCGTGCTGGCCCTGTTCATCCCGCTGTGCCTGTCCACGGGAGGGAACTCCGGCTCCCAGGCGGCCACGCTCATCACCCGGGCGATGGCCCTGGGCCAGGTGACGGTACACGACTGGTTACGCGTCCTCCGCCATGAGCTGCTCATGGGGCTCGCCCTTGGAGTGACCCTGGGGCTGATCGGCTTCGTCCGGGCCGGGCTGCTCACGCCCGAGCACGTCCTCGTCAACCCCGCGGGGGCGCCGCAGACGAGCCTGTGGAAACTCATGCTGGTGATCAGCCAGTCCGTGGCGGTGATCTGTGTCTGGGGCACGTTGATCGGCTCGATGCTCCCCATCCTCTTCAAGCGCCTCGGCGTGGACCCCGGCATCGCCTCCAGCCCCTTCGTGGCCACTTTCGTGGACGTCACCGGGATTGTCATCTACTTCTCGGTGGCGCACGTCTATTTCAGCGGCCTCATGTAGCGGAGAGGGCGAGCCGCCGCGGCCCTTACCCGTCGAGCCCGAACAGCGCCCGCGCGTTCCGCGTCGTGTGCTCCGCCATCACCTCCGGCGCGACGCCGTGCAGCTGCCCCAGGCAGGCGGCCGTGTGGACCACGTTGGCCGGCTCGTTGCGCTTGCCGCGCAGCGGCACCGGCGCTAGATAAGGGCTGTCCGTCTCCACCAGCAGCCGATCCAGCGGGACGCCCCGCGCCACCTCGCGCAGGTTCTGCGCGTTCTTGTAGGTGAGCATCCCCGCGAACGACACGTACAGCCCCATCGCCAGGCAGCTGGCGGCGGTGGCGGCGTCGGCGGTACACGAGTGCATCACGCCGCGGACCGGCCCGTGGCGGTCGTAATCGGCCCGCAGCATGCGCACCACGTCGGCCTCGGCCTTGCGGCAGTGGATGACCACGGCGCGGTCGTGCTTGCGGGCCAGTTCCAGATGGCGGGCGAAGTAGTCTTCCTGCTGCGGGAAGGGCGTGTCGTCCCAGTGGCGGTCCAGGCCCGTCTCGCCGACGGCGACGACGCGCGCGGCGGTGACGAGGCGCACGACCTCGTCCCAGTCGCCCGAGGCGGCCTGCGCGACATGGTTGGGCTGAATGCCGACGGTGGCGAACAGCGGGGCGTGCAGCGCCGCCAGCTGGACGCAGGCGGCGCTGTCGGCGGCGGTGGTGGCGACGGTGACGATGTGGCGCACCCCCGCCGCCGCGGCGCGGTCGAGGACGGCGGGCAGGTCCGCACGGAGCTGCTCGTCGTCGAGGTGGGCGTGGGTGTCGATGAGTTCGGGCGCCACGGCGGGACCTCGGGGTCGCTCACGCGGGCGCGGCCGGCACGGCGGCCGCGAGCGCTTCCATCTCCTGGAGCGTGAGCGTTTTCGCTTCGAGGAGCTGCTGCACCAGGCCGCGCGCCTCGTCGTCCTGGAACCGGGCCAGGTCGCCCTCCAACTCGGCGAGGCCGCGCTTCTCGTGCGCGATCAGCAGCGGCAGTAGGCGGTCGAGGGCGAGGAAGTTGAACGAGGTGAAGCCCATCGGGTAGGCGCCGAGCCACGGCGGCCGCAGGCGGTGCCGGACGAGCAGGCGCGCCAGGGCGCCGGCGGCGTCGCGCTCGGCCGCCGCGAGCTGCCGCAGGCGGGCGGGCCGCTCGTCCTTGTCCGTGGTCGTCCAGGGGGAGGACTCGACGGCGTACTGCAACAGCGACCGGCCCTCGCGGCGGATGACGTCCTGGAGGCAGGCATACGTCTGTCCGTCAATCACCGCTTACTCCCTTCTTCACCTGAACCCAAGCCCACCCGTGGCCACGGGTGGGCTTTCGCGCTCACCTCTGCCCGGCCTGCACCGCCACGGCGGGCTGCCGCGCGGGCACCAGGCCCTCGACGCCCTGCACACGGCTGGCGGTGTCGAGCGGCCCCCACAGGATGCCGATCGCGAAGATCCACACCGACAGGAAGACGGTGTAGGCCGCGGGCATGTACGGCAACACCAGCGGCTCCGACGGCCGGCCCTCCACCTCCTCCAGCGGCTTCTCGAGCACCATCACCTTCAGCACTTTCAGATAATACAGGGCGCTGATGACCGTATTCACGCCGCCGACCACCAGCAGGGCGTACATCGTGTAGCTCAGGCCCCCCTCGCCCATCCTGGCGTACGCCTGCCCCGACTCCAGCAGCACGCTGAAGATCTGGAACTTGGCGGCGAACCCGGCCAGCGGCGGGATGCCCAGCAGGCTCAGGAAGAAGATGCCGAGCGTCACCACCAGCAGCGGCGACCGGTTGATCAGCCCGCGGAACGAGCGCAGGTCCTCCGAGCCGGTGAGGTTGCGCAGGAACGCGACCGTCGCGAAGGCGCCGAGGTTCATGAACAGGTAGGCGATCAGGTAGAACAGCACCGCGCCGGCGCCGCTGTCGGTCAGCGTGGCCAGGCCCATCATCATGTAGCCGGCGTGGGCGATGGTCGAGTAGGCGAGCAGCCGCTTCAGGTTCGTCTGCGCGTAGGCGGCGAGGTTGCCGAACGTCGCCGTCACCGCCGCGAAGACCGCCAGCACCGGCACGAGGTAATGGGCGACGTCGAGCCAGTGCGGACTGCCGGGGGGGCCGGCGACGGCCAGGACGATGCGGCCGAGCAGGGCCAGCGCCGCGCCCTTCGACGCGACCGACAGGAACGCCGCCACCTCCGCCGCCGCCCCCTCGAAGACATCGGGACACCAGAAGTGGAACGGCACCGCGGCCAGCTTGAAGCCGATGCCGATCAGCACGAACAGGGCAGCCAGCAGCAGCAGCGGGTCGTACGGCGACGCGAAGAAGCCGGCCGCCACGTCCGGCAGGTAGCCGGTGCCGAGCTTGCCCGCGATCAGGCTGATGCCGTACAGCATGATGCCCGCGGCGCCGCCGCCGTAGACGACGTACTTCAGCGACGCCTCGCTGCTCGCCCGCCGGCCCTTGAGGAAACCCGCCAGCGCGTAGCTCGGCAGGCTGGCCATCTCGATGCCGATGAACACCATCATCAGGTGGTTCGCCGACGCCATCATCGACATGCCGACCGTGGCCCCGAGCAGGAGGACGTAGAAGTCGGCGGAGTCCTCGCGGTCGGGGATGCCGGTCAGCAGCGACAGCCAGATCACCAGGGCCACGAAGCCCAGGAGGAACATGCGGATGAAGATCAGGAAGTTGTCGTAGACGAGCAGGCCGCCGAAGGCGTGCATCGTCTTGACGCCCTCGGCGCGCGGGTCGTACTCGGCGCCCTGCCACTGCCGCCAGCTCACGAACAGCGCGTAGACGGTCAGCGCGAGCGCGATGCCGCCGAGGTGGCGCACGTCGAAGCGCTTGAACAAGCGGATGACCAGCAGCAGGATGATGGTGCCGCACAGCACCACTTCCGGCAGGAAGGCCAGGATGTCGGCGCCGAGGCTCGCCTGCAGTTCGGAGAGGGCTTCGTTGGTCATACCGGGATCTC
>JBBRPS010000328.1:0-10678 GCA_038227745.1 Gemmatales bacterium
AAGGGCAGCGATGCTTGCTCGGCCATGGCATTTCTCCTCTGTGAACCAGGTCAGTCCGAGGAGAATCATTCGCGTGGCCCTTGTCAAAATCAACCCCTCTGCCAACAATGTACTGGCGTTTAGATGCGATTACCCTGGGTGAGCAAGGCAGATTCCCCGGGGTCAGTTGTCGGTCGGCGCCGGGGTTGGCCCTGCTTGAACTGTTGCCCGGAAGGCCTCCAGCGATGGCTCCCTCAGTGAGGCATCGAACCAGCGCGCCAGCACTTCCAGGTTGACCATCTGTTCAATCCGCTGCAGCAGATCGGCCGGCACCTCAGCCTGAAAGCGCACCCGCAGCGCCTTCAGCAAAGCACTCCGCCTCTCCTCCAGCCGGGCCTCCAGCCGGGCCTCCAGCCGGACGACATTTTCCCGCTCCTTGAGCACCTGCGATTCCCACATGTTGAAGCCCTCCGAGGCTGCTCTACACACCCGCCAGTCGCTCCCCGGGGGGTCAGTGGTCCGTGATGGCTGGTGGCGTTGGCCCCGCCTGAACGGCTGCCCCGAACGCCTCCAGGGACGATACCGTTACCGCCGCCTTGAACCACCCCGCCAGGAGAGCCAGGTCGGTAACCTCCCGGATGGCCCGTGTCAGGTCCGGGGGGACTTCCATCTGGAAGCGTAAGCGGAGTACTTCCAGCAAATCACTCCGCTTCTCCTCCAACCGGCCCTCCAGCCGGACGACATTTTCCCGCTCCTTGAGCACCTGCGATTCCCACATGTTGAAGCCCTCCAACGCTTGTTTCCATGCCGGCAGACAGCCGGCCCTTTCCGCGAACACCAGGGCCAGCCCGGCGTAGTCCGTCCGCCGCTGCTCGTCCGGTTCCTGGCTCGCCAGTCGCACCCACTCCTGCACGGCGGCGGCCTCGCCGCCGCCCGCCATGAGCGGCACCCACGGCAGGACACTCCGCCCCAGCTCGCCGCGCCCGATGCGCTCCAGGGTGCCGGCCGCCGACTCGCGGGCCAGGCTGAGCACCTGTACCTTCCAGCGCAGGCCGACATCGGTGCCCGGCAAGCGCATTTTCAGGGTCAGCTTGCGCCACCGGCCGGTCAGGAAGATCAGCACGCCTGCGACGAGGTAGCGGTCGCGCCGCCGCGGGCCGTGACGCAGCTTGCGCAGCAGCCGGCCCTCGTACTCCAGCAGCCGGTCGGCGATGGTCGCCCGCGGCCGCGCCTCCACCTCCACCACGAGCGCCCACGGCGGCGCCTGTCCACTGCGGCTGACCAGCTCCGCCACGGTGTCGCAGCGCCGGCCCGGCTCGCCGGGGAACGCGATCATCTCGGTGTCCAGCCAGCGCGTGAACGCCAGGTCCGGGTCGAGTTTCGGCAGCAGCCAGCGCATCACCTCGGGCGGGTCGATCTTGAGCGCGAACCGCGCCGTCCTGTCCAGTGTGGCCATCGGTTACCCCCGCCGTGACGGTTTGCCTGCGGAGTGTAACCGGGCAGGTCGGCCGGGGGAAGAGGAGCCGCTCGCGCTCCTTAAAGGAGTGTTTTTATGTTAAAACGGCACGAGCAGCGCCGCCGGGTTCTGCAACTGGCGGATGATCGCGTTGCCGAACGCCGCCCCGACGGCCCCGTCAATGACGCGGTGATCGAACGACAGCGACAGGTAGACCATGTCGGCCGGGCGCACGTTGCCGGCGGCGTCGAACACCGGGCGCTTGACGATCTTGCCGATGCCGAGGATGCCGACCTCGGGGTGGTTGATAACCGGCGTGGCGAACAGGCCGCCGATGCCGCCGATCGACGTGACCGTGAACGTGCTGCCGCGCAGGTCCTCCAGCTTCGGCCGGCCCGAGCGCGCCTCGGTGCTGAGCCGTTCGACCTCGCGGGCGAGCTGGAACAGGTCCTTGCGGTCGGCGCCGCGCAGCACCGGCACGATCAGGCCCGCCGGCGCCGCCACCGCCAGGCCGACGTCGTAGCGGTCGTGCAGCACCACCTCGCCCGCCTGCTCGTCGTAGGTGGCGTTGACGATCGGCACCTCCTTCAAGGCCGCCACCACTGCCTTGAGGAAGAACGGCAGGTACGTCAGCTTCACGCCCACCTTCGCCGCGGCCTCGCGCAGGCCGGCGCGCAGCCGGACCAGGTCGGTCACGTCGCACTCATCGACGTAGGTGTAATGGGGAATGGTGCGCTTCGACAGCACCATCTGCTCGGCGATCTTGCGGCGCAGGCCCTGGATCTTGAGGCGCGTGCCGGGCCGGCCGTGGTCGGGCTGCGGTTCGACGGGGCGGCGCTTCTCCTCGGGTGCGGCGCGCTTCACCTGGTCGGACAGGTCCTCGACGAGGATACGCCCCTCGGGGCCGCTGCCGTGGACGCGGGCGAGGTCGATGCCGAGCTTGCGGGCCAGGTAGCGCACCGACGGGGCCGCCTTGACGGGCAACGAGGCGGGCGCGGGGCCGTTGCTGCTGCGGGCGACAGGGCGCGGCGCCTCGGCGGGGGTGGGCCGGCGCTCGGCGAGCGTCTTTTCCGGGGCGGGCTGGTCCTGGCCGGCGGGGGTGTAGGCGAGCACGACCTGACCGACCTTGACCTGCCGGCCGACCTCGGCTTTCAGCTCGGTGACAGTGCCGGCGAACGGCGCGGGCACCTCCATGGCCGCCTTGTCGGTCAGCACCTCCATGAGAGGCTGGCCGCGCTTGACCGCGTCGCCGGGCTTGACCAGCCAGGCGGTCAACTCCGCCTCGTAGACGCCCTCGCCGATCTCGGGCAGCGCAAAGTCCACAATCCGCCCCTCCGTCTTCACGCCCACCCGTTGCACCGGGTGGGCGTGAAGAGCGTCACGTCTCCTCGGTCGCCACCGCCAGCATCGCGTCCTTGACGTTCGCCAGCTGCGGCACACTGTTCTGCTCGTACACCTGGTTCAGGCCGATGCCCGGCAGGTGCTTGCCCAGGAGCACGCGCGGCCGCACCAGCAAATCGTAGAAGTGGGCGTCGATCACGCGCCGCAGCAGGTGCTCGCCGAAGTTCGTCACCTCCGTGTCCTCGTTGACGATCAGCACCCGCCCCGTCTTCAGCACGCTCGCGCTGATCGCCTTCCCGTCGTACGGGAAGATGCTGCGCAGGTCGAGCACGTCGAACGTCAGGCCGCGCTCCTCGTGCAGCTGGTCGGCGGCCTGCACGCACAGGGTCAGCGTCCGGCCGTAGCTGATGACGGTGGCGGCGGCGCCCGCGCGCGCCAGCGCGGCCTCTCCCAGCGGCACGAAGTATGCCTGCAAGTCCGGCCAGCGCGGCTGCCAGCCCGAGCGGTCGCCGACCGGGGCGTCGATCATGCTCTTGAGCAGTTCCTGGTTAGCCGGCTCCCCCGGCAGGAGTTGTTCGCCGCGGACGCGCAGCAGCGCCTTGGGCAGCAGCACCATGACCGGGTTCGGGTCGGCGATGGCGGACAGCATCAGGCCGTAGGCGTCGAGGGCGTTGCTGGGCATGACGATCTTCCAGCCGGCGAGGCGGCTGGCCCAGCTCTCGAACGAGTGGGAGTGATACAGGCTGCCGCGGATGCCCGAGCCGCTCGGCATCATCAAAACGATGGGCATGTCGAAGTGGCCGGCGCCGGCCCAGCGCTGGTTGCCGGCTACCTTGAGCAGGTCGAGGATGTTGAAGCCGTAGTCGCAGAACTGGATCTCGGCGACGGGGCGGCCGCCGGCGTAGGCGATGCCCATGGCGGCGCCGATGATGCCGCGCTCATCCAGCGGCGAGTTCCAGGCGGTTTTCAGACCTTGTGTGGCGGTGAAGACGCCGCCGAGCGGCGGGCCGACGTCCTCGCCGAAGACGTCGGTGACGCCGAGGTGCTCCTCGCCGTAGTGCAGCGCCATCCTCACCGCCTGGACCAGCGTCGCCATGACTCACCACAGCAATTCGCCACAGATCAACGCAGAGGAATACAGATCAAAACGGGAGAGCAGGCGATCGGTCGAACTCTCCCGTTTTGATCTGTGTTCCTCTGCGTTGATCTGTGGCCGGTTTTTTCAAGGGAGGCCGGTGTAATCCCGCGGGTAGACGGCGTCCACCGCGCTGGGCGCGTAGGTGTGCTTGTAGACGTCCTCCGGCTGCGGCCGCGGCTCGTGGGCGACCTGCTCGGCGGCCGCGTCGGCCGCGGCGTGCGCCTCGGCGTGGACCTGTTCCAGCGTCCGCCGGTCCGCCACACTCGCCTCGACCAGCTGCTGCTCGAACAGAGCGATGCAGTCCGGCTCGTTCGCCACCCGCGCCGCCCCGCTCGAAGACGAATGCCCGTGCAGCCGGGACACGCGGGCCTCCAGCATGTACGGCCGGCGCTCGTGGCGGCAGTACCCCAGGGCGCGCCGGACCGCGAACCAGCTCGCCACGGGGTCGTTGCCGTCCACCACCTCGCCGGGGATGCCGAACGGCTGGCCGCGGTCGATGATGCGCCGCTCGCCGTGCTGGCTGCACGCCGGCGTCGAGATGCCCCAGCCGTTGTTCATCACCACCATGAGCACCGGCAGCTCGTTGCCCGGCCGGCTGCTCCAGATCATGCAACTGGCAAAGTCGCCCTCCGCCGTGCCCGCGTCGCCGCCCACCACGATGCTGACGCCGTCGCCGCCGTGCCGCTTCTGCACGAGCGCCGTGCCGGGCGCCATCGTGTACTGGATCTCGATCACCGAGCTGACGGGGACGACGTTCCACTCGGGACAGGAAAAATGGCCGGGGAAGTTGCGGCCCAGCGAGTGCGGGTCGGTCGCGGTCATGCCCATCTGGCGCACCGCGTCGATGAGCGGCATGCCCATCGCGACCATCGTGGCGCTGTTGCGGTAGTGGAGGTGGAGGTAGTCGTAAGCGGGGCCGCGGCCCTTCTTGACCTGCAGGCCCAGGGCGGTGTTGAACGCCTCCTCGCCCGGGCCGCCGATCCAGAAATAGCCCTCGCCGGACTTGCTCATCTTGATCATCCGCTCTTCCAGGGCGCGGGAGCGCACCATGAGGCGGTGGACGTGGCGGCACAGTTCGCCCGACAGGTATTCGTCGCCGGCGCCGACCGCCGGCAGGAGGGCGACCGAGCCGTTGTCGTGTACCGCGGAGGTCTCGGTCGGCACGCTAGGTCCTCCTCAAAACGCCGCCTCCCCGTGGAAGCCGGTGGTCTGTTCCGTGGGTGTCACATGGCTGTCGCCCCGGCTGCGCCCTCGGTGTGCCAACCGGGGGCCGCCTACCTCTATTATTACCCGGAGCCGATCCCGAGGCGAAGACCCCGGAAGCGCTATCCTGTAGGGTTATCCATTTTCTTTATCGGCGGCGGACAGGGCTCGCGCCAGTTTTCCGCCGCTGGCGGCGCTAGCGTCCCCAGGTCGGCGGCCTTGCCGTCGTCCTGTCCGGGCTACTTGCCCGCCTGCACGTTCCACAGCTCGATCGTCTTGTCCCAACTCCCCGAGGCCAGCAGCTTGCCGTCTGAGCTGAACGCCACGGATATGACATCGCCGGTGCGCCCCTTGAGGGCGGCCTTCTCCTTTGGCTGTGCGATGGCCTGGGTCGGTAGCGCCCCCAGCAGTAGCGCCAGCGCCGGCACCCAGCGCTGCGGTCCCCAACGGTTCTCGTTCATGGCTTCCTCCGGCACAACGGGTGTGCAGCTGGTCCTGCCTCCCGAAGAGCCGCGGATCGCCGGTGTTCCTCGGTGGCGTCGGTCACCGTCGCGAGAAGGGAAGAGAGGCGAGTGATTATCGCAGAGCAGGTCGGGACTGCAACCACTTTTCGAGTTCGTCGCCCGCTTTGTTCTCCGGGGACTCGGCGGCTTTTCTGCGGAGCACTCCCGACCTTTTTTCGGTCGCTTCAGAGGCCGCCGTCGCGGCGGAAATCGTCCAGCGACGCCGCCGTGGCGGCGAGGGGGACCCACTGATCCAGGCGCGCACGGTCGCGGGTTTGCTCGATCATGGCACGAAGATCGGCAGGAAGTTGTCCCGGAAAACGCGAGCTGAGAAACTGCACGATCACTTTGGCTTTTTCCTCGGTCCGACCCTCTTCACGAAGGCTTTCCATATACGGCGACTTGATCACGTCGAGGCCCTCCAGTGCTTGTCGCCAGCGCTCGCGCTCGGACGACAGCTCGAGGAACACGCGCGTCAGAACGACGTATTCCTGCCGCAGCCGTTCATCCGGTTCGTCGGCCCACAGGTCCAGCCACAGGCGGATGACTTCATCGACATCCTCCGCCTGCATGACTGGAATCCACGGTAACAAGATCCGCCCCTGCTCGCCAGCCCCAATGGCGTGCAGCAGCGGCAGCGCTGCTTCCTCTGGCAGATAGCGTTCGCGCACCTTCAAGCAGCAGCGGACCTCATCGGGACCGGGCAACGTCATGTCCCACGACGCCGGCAGACTCGCCCGCGTGCCCGTGAGGTTGACCACGGCCGCCGCCAGGAAGTACCGGCTGCCGGGCAGAGGGTCGGGGCGCAGTTCCAGCCAGGCCGTCCCCAGGTAGATCAGCAGCCGCCCGAACATGTCGGGATCGGATTTGACCTGGAACTCCAGGAGGAGCGTCCACCAGCGCTGGCTGGGCAGTTCCTGCAAGCCGGCGAGGGTGTCGCGCACGCTCTGCGGCATGGCAGATCGCTCTCCGTGTCGGTCCCGCTGAGCTGCGCCCTATGCTCAATCTCCTGTTCAAGTGCGAGTGAAACAGCACGTGTCATTGCAAGCGCTGTTTGAGTCCTTCGCGCTGCTCGGGCGTCAAGCTGGCGAGCAGCTCTTCCAGGCCGAACTCGGCGATCACCTGCTTCAGGCCCACTTCCTCCAGCGCGCGTTTCAGACCCACCGCGTCGATGATCTGCTTCAAACCCAGTTGCCGCACCGCCACCGGCAGACCCACGGCGTGAATCAACGGTCGCAAATCGATCTCCGCGTCGGTTCCGCTGAGCTGCGCCATGTGTTCCATCTCCTGTTTCAAGTGCGGGTGGAACAGCAGCAGAAAGGCACCATAGCGCTGCCACCAGCCCGGCTGCTGCAGCACCACCTGGGCCAGCTGGAGCTTCACCCGCTCCGGCTCCTGGCAGACCAGAGCTCGGCAAACAGCGGGTGCCATTGCATCATGGGGCGGCCTCTCCTCGGTGCCGGGCTCGTTCGGCACGCCCGTCACGAGCGGCGCTACCCCGCTGCCTTGCCCACGCACAGCAGAAACGTCGGGTTGACTGACTCGAAGCGCAGCGCCTCCATCTGCTCCACACCGCGCGCCGAGTTGAACAGCAGCACATCGACCGACCCGGCCAGCGACTTCAGCAGTGCGTAGCAGGCGCTCAACATCTCCAGGGTCGCGACGTGGCCGACCAGCCGCCCGCCCGGCCGCAGCGCCGCGTACCCCGCCTCCAGCAGCCGCGCCACCTCGCGGCCGTCGCCGCCCACGAACACCGCGCCCGGCGCCGGCAGACCCTGGAACACGTCCGGCGCGATGCCGTGGACCGCCTTCAGGTTGCCGACGCCGAACGTGTCCGCGTTCGCCAGGATCAGGTGGTAGTCCGCCGCGTCCTGCTCGATGGCGTACACCATGCCGGGGTCGCTGAGCAGCGCCGCCTCGATGGCGACCGAGCCGGAGCCGGCGCCCACGTCCCAGACCACCGTGCCGGGCTGGATCTCCAGCTGCGACAGGGCGACGGCCCGCACCTCCGCCTGGGTGATCAGGCCGGTCTTGGGGCGGCTCTGGGCGAAGACCTCGTCGGGGTTGCCGAAACGGCGGAAGCGCGCCGCCGTCCGCCGCCGGTCCGGCCGGCCCGGCTTGCGCCGCAGGATCATCACGTTCAGCGGCGCGAATTCCATCTCTTGAATGTCGGCCAATTCGCCCTGCGTGACGCGCTCGTCGGGGCCGCCGAGGTTCTCGCAGACGTAGGCGCGGAAGTAGTCCAGGCCGCGGGCGAGGAGCTGACGCGCGACCTCGGGCGGGCCTTCGTCCTCGCTGGTGAACAGGCCGACGGTCTCGGCGGTGCGGATGCGGTCGATCACCTCGTCCAGCGGGTGGCTGGCGAGGTTGGTGAGGTAGGCCTCTTCCCAGCTCTCCTTGATGCGGGCGAAGGCGAGCTGCATGCTGCTGACATGGGGGAAAACCTCGAAGTGCTCCTTGCCGAGGCGGTCGCAGAGGTAGCGGGCCACGCCGTAAAAGAGCGGGTCGCCGCTGGCCACGACGACCAGGCGCTGGCGGCCGAGGTTGCCTTCGAGGACGCGGACGGCCTCCTGCAGGTCGGGGCCGAGGCGGACGCGCTGCGCTTTCAGTTCGGGCAGGCGGTTCAGGGTGTGCTCTGAGCCGAGGACGAGGTCGGCGGCGGTGAGCAGTTCGCGGGCGCGGACGGTCAGGCCGGCCAGGCCGTCGCTGCCGACGCCGATGACGTGGATCTTGGGTTCGACTGCGCTCACGGGGTGGCTCCTCGTTGCGTGGACTGGCAGGGCGTCGGCGCGTGATTGTATACTGCCCTTGCCGGAAAAGGTATCGTTTTACCGCGGTTCGCCGCCCGCTTGGGCCTGGCGTGCTTGTAGGGTGGGCACCGCCCACCGCGCAGCCAACGGTGGGCAGTGCCCACCCTACAAGCACGCCGGACCGCGAGCGACGCAGAGGAAAGGACCCACTCATGTCTCCGCGTCTCTCGTGCCTCGCCCTGCTGCTGTGCGTCGCCGCAGCCCCCGCCGGCGGGCGGCCGGGAAAGTACGCTCGGCCCAACCTGCTGATCGAGCCAGCCGAGCTGATGAAGCCGAAGGCCGCGGAGAAGTTCCGCATCCTCGACGCCCGGCCGGCGCCGAAGTACCAGGCCGGCCACATCCCCAGCGCCTTCTGGGTACACGAGCCGGTCTGGAGCAAGGCGTTCAACACCGACCCCGAGCCGGCCGACTGGGGCAAGCGTATCGCCGCCCTGGACATCGGCGGCACCGACCGGCCGGTCGTGGTCTACGCCGCCGACGTGCGGTCCGCGGCGCGGATCTGGTGGATCCTGCGCTACTGGGGCCTGACGGACGTACGGCTGCTGAACGGCGGCTGGCGGGCGTGGGAGGCGGCGGGCGGTCCGACCGAGAAGGGCAACCGCGAAGGCGCCGGCGGCACGCTCAAGGTGACCGCCCACCCCGAGCGCATCGCGACCATGGCGCAGCTGCTGAAGAACCTGAAGGACAACCGCTTCTCGGTCCTCGACGCCCGCTCCGAGGGTGAGTTCTGCGGCGACGTGAAGCTGGCGAAGCGTGGCGGCTCGATCCCCGGGGCGACGCACCTGGAGTGGTCGGACGTGCTGGATCGCCAGTCGCAGCGCTTCAAGAGTGCGCCGGAGTTGACGAAGCTGTTCAAGGACGCGGGCGTCGACCTGGGCCGGCCGGCGGTGACGTACTGCCAGTCGGGCGGGCGGGCGGCGGTGCTGGCGTTCGCGCTGGAGCTGATGGGCGGCAAGGAGGTGCGCAATTACTATCGCAGCTGGTCGGAGTGGGGCAACGCCAGGGACACACCGGTCGTGAAGCAGGAGAAGAAGTGACGGCTCCGCCGCTCGCCAGATGAGGAGGATACAATAGCGTCATGGTGACCCGACGACTTACCGACCCGCACTGGGGCAGAATTCGCAACCGCCGCGGCCTGATTTGCAAGACGCTGATCCGGCGCGTCGCCGCGCACATCGCCGAGCGCTTTCACCCCGACAAGATCATCCTGTTCGGCTCCTACGCCTATGGCGAGCCCGATGAGGACAGCGACGTCGATCTCCTCGTCGTGATGCCGGCGCGGAATGAGATCGACCAGTCGGTCCGGATCTTGAACGCGATCGACGTGCCGTTCGCGCTAGACCTGATCGTTCGCACCCCGAAGAACTTGAAATGGCGTCTCGAGGAGGGCGACTGGTTCCTGCGCGAGGTGGTGGGGCAAGGGAAGGTCCTCTATGAAAAAGCTGACGAGGGAGTGGGTGACCAAAGCGGAGATAATCTGGCCGCGGCGAAAATGCTCTGGAAAGCTAAACCGCCGATGACGACCCGACGACTTACCGACCCGCGCTGGGGCAGGATCCGCAACCGCCGCGGCCTGATTTGCCGGACGCTGATCCGCCGCGTCGCCGCGCACATCGTCGAGCGCTTTCAGCCCGACAAGATCATCCTCTTTGGCTCCTACGCCTACGGCGCGCCCGACCAGAACAGCGACGTGGATCTCCTCGTGGTGATGCCGGCGCGGAACACGATCGACCAGTCGCTCCGGATCTGGAACGCCATCGACCCGCCGTTCGCGCTGGACGTGATTGTCCGCACCCCGAAGACCTTGAAGTGGCGACTGGAGGAGGGCGACTGGTTCCTGCGCGAAGTAGTGGCACAGGGGAAGGTCCTTTATGAAAAAACTGACGAAGGAGTGGGTGAGTAAAGCCGAAGAGGATCTGGCCGTCGTCAAAAGGCTCCGGCGGACCTGAAACCTCTGCCCCACCGGCGCGGCGACGGTCAGAGTCACCTTCAGAGGCGTCGGCCGCAACGGCCATGCTCACACCCCCGGAACACCTGTGCCGCGGGGCCAGGAGCGACTGCCGTCCTCCGCAACTTCCAGGAAAAAATGTCCGCCCTGCCGGCGCAAAAGTCATGGATCCTTTAGGCCCACCCAGAGACGATTCTAGTCGCTTCTTTGGCCGCGTTCCAGCAGATACCGCCGGCCCGATTCGGCTGGGGCGCACGACACGGTTTGCACCTGCCGGGGGGAAGTCCTACACTGTCCTGA
>JBBRPS010000329.1:0-10641 GCA_038227745.1 Gemmatales bacterium
AACCTGCACTGAATTCAGGAGAGCCGCGACAGCCCGTGTTGTCGCGCTTTCCGCATGAATTCTGCGGTTTCCGAAGAGTGACACCACACTGTCATCGCTACCGACTTGGATGCAAGTTTTCGTGCCAGAAACACTAGCGCCGCCTCTGCCGCGTTGATCTCACCGTCGCGCTTCGCGTCGAGCCGGTCGAGGACGCTGCATCGCTCTACCCCGCAGGCCTCGCCGGAACCCACCTCCGCTTCGGCCGCGCGTGGACCTCGTCCTGCGTGCTGGATCAGAAGGCCATCAGGTCCTGCGGGGGCGGGTTCGGCGCTGCCCACGGCGCTTCATCGGTGGAGACCTCCAGGCGCGGCCGTACGTGTCCCCGAGCTATTTACCAACAATCTGCTCCAGGATCGTCGGATCCTGGATCTCCCGGTCGCGGGCGAGGAGCAGCACCTTCGAGACCACCTCCGCGGTCCGCGGGTCGTCGTCGGCGAAGGGGAGGAAGAGCCGGCCGCGATGCTGGGCCTGTACCGCCACCACGCACAACGCGCCGCCCGGCTGCTTGTGGACCACGCCGCTCCCCAGGTGGACCGAGTACCGCCCGTACTCCCCCTGGATGAGAGCGTGCCGGCTCTCGAACTTCACGTTCTCCAGCTTCAGAAGCTTGCACGTCTCGCGGAGCAGGTCCGCTCGCATCTCCACGGTCGATTGCGTCGCCTCGGGATCGACCCCGCCGACGTGCGCCACACTGACCACCAGGTCCAGGTCACGCATCACCTCGCTGAAAATGACCCTCGGCACGTCCGCCAGCCGCAGCCGCAGCCAGTCCCCGCGGCGGTGGAACACGGCCTCGCCCACGGCCGGCGCCGCGGCGTCGGCCGGCGTCGAATAGCCGTGGTCGAACGACACGTGAACGACCAGGTTGGCATCGCGGTACAGCTTGCTGATGTCGTCGCGGGTGGACCAGCCGCGCGTCGCGAACAGCGCCTTCGCCTGGGTCTCGTTCACCTGCTGGCCGGAGTAGCGGCGCGACCGATCGCCGTCTTCCTTCTCGGCCGCCGTCAGCACGTACACCTCGCGGAAGACCTGCTTGAACGGCTGCACCCGTTCCGCCCGGAAACACTCCGCCTGCCACTCGTGCCAGTCGCCGGCCGTCACGAAATCGAGCGGGTGGGCGATCGTCCACTCGTCGTCCGCCGTCACCGCGACCGTTTTCCCGTCCCAGTCCCTCAGCGCCGTGCCGCCCTTCGCGGGGTATCCCATGCCGGACGCCGTCTTCAGCACGAGCCGGTCGAGCAGCGGCCGGACGAGGGCGTGGCCCATGAGAGACTTCAGCTCGGCCCCGCGGAAGCGGTCGCCCGCGCACATCGCCTGTTCGAGCGAACGCTTCGTGTTCGACGCGGTGCGGGCGAGGGCCTTCTTGCGCTCGAGGAGCTCGACCACCTTCGCGTTCTTCTTGACATCCGGCGGCAGCGCCTTGAGCGGCTTGCCGTCCTTCGTCTGCGTCACTTCAAGGTCGCCGAGCGCGGTCAGCGCGAGAGAGAGGGACACGTCCTTGACCGTGACCGACACCGGCCCGCCGCCGAGGTCCGCGACCTCCCGCGCAGTCACCGCCCACTCGAGACGAACTGGGTCGGGGTAGCCGGCCGTCACCGCGAGGTTCTCCAGCCCGAGCCGGACCGCCTGCATCGCCGGCTCTTTCGACAGGGCGCTCAGGCCGCGGGCGTAGCGCTCGTACTCCTTCAGCACCTTGTAACGGTCGGCCAGCTCGGCCTCCTTCTTCGCCGGGTCGTCCGGCAGCGGCAGCAGGCCCAGCAGGCGGACGGACTCCTTCAGGTTCTTCGTGCGGATCTCGCTCACGAGGTCCTTTTTCTTCGTCCGGCCGAGCAGCACGTCGGCGAGGCGGGCAGCCCTCTTGTGGCCCTGGCCGTAGCCGAGGAACTTCGCCGCTGTCTCGATCGCGTCCCACCGTCTGTCGCTGCCGACGGCGGCGTAAGCCTGGTGGAACCAGGCGACGTCGATCAGTCCGTCGGCGCGCTGCTCGGCGGTCAAGTTCGTCCGGGCCTTGACGATCGTTTGCCACGGGTTCTCGGGTTGCTCCTTCGGCGCCGCGGGCGTTTCCTCGTCGTCCTCGAAATCCTCGTCCTCCCCGGCCCCCCCCGCGAGGGCATTTTGCCATGCATTATTGGTGTGTGCGATGAACCAGTACACGGCCTCCTCGTAGCCGGGCCACTGGGCGGCGGCGGCGACGTGACGGACCCACCGCGGATTGACGAGGCCCAGTTCGGCGATGCGGTCGATCTCGAACCGACCGGCGGTCACGGCGGCGTCCACGGCGGCCGTGAACGCTTCCGGGGTGTCGCCCGGGAGCGGGATGCAGCGCTGGACCAGCGCGGTGAGGACCGCGGGCTTGTTCTCGCTGTGCCCGTAACCGGGGGGCTTCGTGAACCCGTGCTTGCCGAGGGCGGCGATCAGGGCGAGGAGCGTATCGACGCCGAAGACCTGTCCGATGGACGTCGCCGCCCTGGTCGCGGCCGTCGGCGTCTCGCCGCGGGCGAGCTCGATCTGGACGACGCGCTCGACGACGGTGTGTACCGCCGCCCGCAGTTCGGGCTGCTCGTCCACGAGCGGATAACTCTTGTTCGCGCCGCTGGTGAGCTGCCGGAGCGCCTCGAACCCTTCGTACTCCCAGCGGTCTTTCGCCCTCGGCCCGATCAGCTGGTCGTAGAAGTCGGCGAGGGTCGCGACCCCGGCGGCGTAGGCGAGCAGCAGGTCGGCGAGGTCGGATCGGTGTCGCCGCGCTCCCGGCACGGGCTCATCGACCCAGCGGCGAAGGCGGAACAGCCGGGCGTCGAAAGCGCCCACCCAGCCGGGCGCTTTTCGATAACCATGGGCCTGATTCAGCCAGCTGACGAAGGGAGTGCCGTCGCGCCATTCCACGACGGAGTCGTTGTCATCCTCGTTGTCTCCGGGCTCCTTCTCGATCTCGTCCTGCTCGGTTCGCGGCACCTTGTCGCGCAGCGACAGGGGGACGAGCGCCAGGGCCGTTTCCGCCGCGTCGAGAACGAAATCCGCCGCCCCAGGGGGCGGGTAGAGCCGCTGAAACCACCTGAGCAGGACTTCAATGAGGACCCCATAGCGGACCTTCACGGGTGGGAACGGGACGACCTGCTCGACGGCCGCCACGACCGCCGGCTCATCCAGCTTCGGCGCGTCCTCGTCGTCGTCGTTCCAGTCGTCCGTGCCTTCTTCCCCCTCGCGCACCTCGAGGAGCGGGAGCACCGTCGCGCGGACCAGTTCCAGACCGTCCGCGTCTATGGTCTTCGCGGACCGAGACGACCACCACCCCTCCCACAGCTCCCGCAACGGCAGGTGCTTCGGATCGTCGGCACCCACCCGCCCCTCGTCGGGCCTGGGGAAACCCCACCAGTAACGCACCGAGCCGAGGACCATCTCCTGGGGAGCGTTCTGGTTGCGGGTGTTGGTGAACGTCCGGTCGCGGTGTTCGTGGATGAACGCATCGAGTTCTTGCACGAAGGCGACGGCGGCCGGCGTCGCGAACTTCACCTTCCGCTTCTTCGGCGCGACGACGGGGCTGCGGTCGGCCGGGTCGAACGTGCCGAGGCCGTCGTCGAGCGTCGGCGGGCGAGCGGCCGGGTTCAGAACGATCTCGATCGCGTCGGCCTCGGCGGCGGCGAGGCGCTTGCCCTTGCCGTCGCGGTACGTGCGGAGTTTCTCCCGGACCACTTCCGCCATGCGCTCCCCATCGACCATCCGGCGCGACAGCTCGATGCCGGCCGCCCGGCAGTTCGCGTCGCCGGCCGCGAGCAGCCGGTCGATCGTGCCGAGGACGAGTCTGTCGGCCCGGTTGAGGAGCAGCTCAAAAATGCTGCGGCGGAAGTCGGCCCTCTTGCGGGTGAGGTAGCCTTCGAGGGTCTGGACCTCGTCCTCGGCGAGTTTGCTCTTCTTCAGGTACTTGAGCGCGGCCTCGCGGACGCAACGATTCGGCTCGCCCGCGATCGCCAGGAGCGTCTGCCGAACCTTCGTCGTGAGCGTCCGCGGCTCGCACAGCTTGGCGAGCGCCAGGACGCGCGTGTATTCATTCATCAGCGGCAGGTACGGCAGCAGTCGTTCCGCCGGGCGGTCGCCCAGGCAGCCGGGGAGGATGTCGGCGGCGTCTTCCTGACCGACGGGCTGGACGAACCAGCCCACGACGGGGGCCTTCACTTCTTTCTGCTTCTCGGGGAGCGTTGGGATGACCTTTTCCAGCCGCTCGAACAGGTCGGCCGGCTGGGCCGCGAGGCCCGCGTCGTCATCGTCGTCGGCGGGGCGCGCCAGCCCGGCAGCGTAATGGACGGCGAGGCTGACGAGGCGCAGGTCGGCGTCGTGGAGGAGCGGCAGGATGAGGCCGGCGGCATCGGCCAGACCGGTCTCTGCCGCGAGTTTCGCGGCGGCGAAGCGGCGGGCGGGGTCCCTGTCCTTCAGCAGCGGGGCCGCCGCCTTCAGGGCCGCCCCGGCGTCCTCGAACGCGACCGCCCACAGGGCGCGGTAGGCGGTGACCGCGTCGCCCTTCGCGATCGCCTTTTGCCGGGACGCCGGCTCCGCGAGCATATCGCGGACGCCCTGCAGATCGGCCTTGAGCTTCTTCGGGTTCTCGACCTCTTCCTCCTCGCCCAGCCACACTCCGGCGGCGCGGGCCACCGAGGCGAAGCGGATCAGGTTCTGGTCGAGCAGGATGCCGACCAGCCGCTGGAACGCCTGCGGGTGGGCCTCGTCCACGGCTTCGAGGATGGTCTGGCGCAACCCCTCCTGGCGCTGGGCCGCCAGCAGCAAGTTTTCGACGAATTCCCAGGCGTCGGGGCGTGAGCAGCAGAGCAGGCCGCGCGTGGCGTGCGCGCCGGGGCCGCCGACCTCGTGACGGTTCGCGGCGCAGTCCTTCAGGATCGTGCAGACCGTTTCCGCTGCCGGTCCGCCGGCGTCGATGATGCCGGCGAACAGGTAGCCGAGGGAATCGAGCCGCCAGCCCAGATGGACGGCCCACGCCGCCAGCCAGTCCGCCGTCAGCGTGTCGTCCGGCAGCTGGTCAACGCTCTCGAGCACGCCTTCCAGGTAGGATTGCCGCTTGTTGTGGTACGCCTCGGGGCGGCCGGGCGCCCGGAACGCCCGGCGGGTGTAGCCCCACGTGTAAGGCAACCGCGTGAGCAGCTGCCAGCCGGCCTCGACCTCGGCATGGAACGTCGGGAAGAGTGCGGCGAGGACGCGGACGCGTCCCTTCGGGTCGTCGACCAGCTTGGCCGTGGCGGCCCGCTGGAGTTTCTGGCGTTCGGGCCAGTCTTTCGGATATTTGCCGTCCGTAAAGCGGCCGAACACGCCGAAGGCGGCACCGGCGAGCGGCTTCGGTAACTTCCGCAGGCGGGCCTGGCGGCCCTCGGCGTGTTTCTTCGATGTCAGCTTCGCGAGCTGCTGGCGCGCGACTTCGGGTTTGAGCATGGTTCAGCCCCCCGCCAACATGGTGAAACGAATGAACGTCAACCGGCTCGATGCCGTGAGCGGCACCACGCGGTCGAGTTCCTTCACTTCGGTTTCGTCCACGACGACGAGGAACAGCCCGTCGGCGAACGCCTCGACCGCGGTCGCGACGGCCTGTTCCGGAGCGACGTGCTGATCGAGTTCGCTGCCGCCGGCCTGCACCTTGCCGGCGGCGAGGGCGTCCACGATCTGCCTGGCGGTCAGCGCCTTCAGCAACCGGCGTTCGGTCTGACGTTCCTCGAACGCCGCGACTTCCGCCCGGACGACGTGGTCGATCAGGTCGCGGAGCGTGACCGGCTGACCGGCGGCGAGGGCGGAGGGTGAGGGGACGGAGAAGTCTTCAAAGAGGGGCTTCTTTCGGCCCACTGCCTTGGCGGATATGGTGAGCATGGCGCACCTGTTGTGGAGGGGATTAATTTGTGTTGAGAGAATACCCTACCACCGACGCGAAGGGAAGGGAAGCAGCCGGAAAATGTGGAAGAGGAACTGGGCACAGGCAGGCCCGAAAACAGGATACGGCGAGCGGCGGGAAAACCTCTCCGCGTAGGACGGGTCTCCCGACCCGTCCCGCCCGCGAGAGGACGGGCCTCCCGACCCGTCCCGCCCGCGAGAGGACGGGTCGGGAGACCCGTCCTACAGCCTGTGTTCTGTCGCCGCTCGCCACCGCTGCATCCACCTGCAAACCGCTCAACACGGGGATCTTCTTCCTGGAGTCGCTTTACCTCCTCCGCGGCTGCGGCGGGACGTGGGGCCGCGCGGGCTGCGCGTAAACGCCCGGGGAGCGACCCGGCCGCTGCGGAAGCACACCAATCCCCCGACCGGGGGAGCGGCCGGGCACCTGGCCGGCCCCCGCCCCGCGGGGGGGCGATGGGGCCGGGCGGCAGGTAACCGTCACGGCCGACCCGGGCTGGACGAGAGCGCCCGCCTGCGGAAACTGGCCGACGGCCGGGCCAGCCCGCGGATCGCCGCTGATCCGTGCGAGCAGTCCCGCCGCCTGCAGCGCCTGCCGCGCCTGCGGCGGGCTCATGCCGACCACGCTCGGCACCCGAACCTGCTGCCGCGTGCCGGCGCCGCCGCCGGGAGTGCTCCTGACCACGACCTCACTCCCCCGCGCGGCCTTGCTCCCCGCGGCGGGCGACTGGCTCGTGACCGCGCCGTTCCCGCCGCCCGCGGACCTCATCCCCAGGCCCGCCGCCTGCAACCGCTGCCGCGCCTGCGCCGGCGACAGGCCCCGGACGTCCGGCACGGTGACGATGCCGCCGGGCGCCCCGAACTTCAGGACCACCGTGTCCCCGCGCTTGACCGCGGTGCCCGCCGCGGGGACCTGGCCGGTCACACGGCCGCCCGTGTTTCCCTCGGTCCGGACCACGACGCCCATCGCCTCCAGCCGCCTTCGGGCCTCCGTCATTCCCAGCCCGACGACGCTCGGCAATCGGCCCGTGCCCCCTGCGGCCTCGAGTTTGACGGTGGTGCCTTGCTCCACGTATCGGCCGCCCGCGGGCGACTGCGCGCCCACGCGACTCCCCGGGCTCAGGCCGCTCGTCGCGGCGCGCAGACCCCGGGCCTTCAACTTGTTGACGGCCTCGCCGACCGTGTCACCGACCACGCGCGGCACCTGGACGCCGAGGATCAGGTTGACCGTGTTGCCCCTGCGCAGGCCGCTCAAATCCGCCCCGGCCGCGGGGTCCTGGCGCACGACTTTGGCCTCGGTCGAGCGGGTGACCGCCGGACCGCCCAGGACGTGCGCCTTCAGGCCGGCCCGCGCGAGCCGTGCCCTTGCCTCGCCGAGGAGCAGTCCGGTCACGTTCGGCACGCCGCCTCGGGCTGGAACCCCCTGCCCGGGAGCACCCCCCAGGCCCGGATTTTCCGGCAGAGGCTGATCCGAGCCGGGCGGGCTGCCGCCGCCGGGCATCGGCCCGTCAGGGGACGGCTCCCCCCCCGCGCCACCTCCCGGGGATGCCCCCCCGCCGTCTCCCGGGGGCGGATCCTGTCCCCCAGGTGTTTCACCTCCCGGAGGGGTGTCCCCTTTTTGAGGCTTCTCTCCCCCCGGGGACGGCTCCGGAGGCGGAGGGGCCGGCGGCTCCGGCGCCGGCTCGGGGGCAGGCTTCGGTTCCGGGCCGGGCGGAGGAATCGGCTCGGGGTTCGGCTCCGGGGCGGGCGGAGGCGCCGGGGCGGGTTCCGGTTTCGGGGAGGGTTCCGGTCCCGGCAGCGGCTCACCGCCGGGCAGTTCCGGCTCCGACCGGGTGGGCGCCCTCACTTCCCAGGGGTCTTTTTTCTCCGCTTTAATCTCGGTCGGGGAAGGGCCTCCCGAACGGTCAGTGTTTTGCTTCTGGCCGAGGAACAGGTTCCCGGCGCCCAACACCCCGACGCTCCCGATGACCAAGGGGATCAGCAGCCAACGCATGGCGACTCCCTGGATTGCAGTTTGCGGAAACGACCTCTCCGTCCCGGACGGACGCGACCGCCCCTCCGGGGAAGGCGCCGCGCGAACACCCGGTTCGCAAGGACCTCCACCCGGATGAACGCAAACCGGCCGTGGCGCCCGACAGGGGGTTGCCGAAAAAGTTTCCGCCGGCGGCCGGTCCCTCCCATCCCCGTCGGCGAAGGCTTTTGCAATCCGCGGGGCGCCGCCGTACCATGAACCCGTCCGCAGCACGCCGTGCGTGCGCCCCGGAGTACCAACGCCATGTCGTCGCACGAATCCGTTTCGTTCTGGATTGGGCGGTTGAAGGGAGGCGACCAGGGGGCGGCCCGGAAGCTCTGGGAGCGCTATTACGCCCAGCTGGTCGAGCTGGCGGCGAAGAAGTTTCGCAACGCCCCGCGCCGCGTGGCCGACGAGGAGGACGCGGTCCTCGGGGCCTTCGCCAGTTTCTGCCGCGACGCCCAGCGCGGCCGCTTCCCCGACCTGGCCGACCGGCACGACCTCTGGCGGCTGCTGGTGCGCATGACCGCCCAGAAGGCCCTCGACCAGTTGCGCCGCGACCAGGCGGACAAGCGGGGCGCCGGTCAGGACGGGGCCGCGACGGACGAGGCCCTGGAACAGGTCGTGGGGCATGAGCCGACACCCGCCTTCGCGGCGCAGGTGGCGGACGAGATGCGGGAGTTGCTCGGCCGGTTGGAGGAGGCCGACCTGCGCGCCGTCGCCCTGTGGAAGCTGGAGGGCCACAGCAACGAGGAGATCGCGGCCAAGCTGGAGTGCGTGCCGCGGACCGTCGAGCGCAAGCTGCAACGCATCCGGGCGTTGTGGAGCCACGTCGGGGAGGAGCGGTGACCCCCCTCCGCCAGCCCACGGCGGGGCAGGCGCCGCCTTCCTTTCCACCGGGATTGGGTGGATAATCGTGGTAACCTGCGGCGTCCCGGAGTTTCCCCGCACCGCGTAACTGGAGGCGTGCCCGTGAGCAGTCCGAAGTTGATCCCGCCCCTGGTCGCCCTGGTCCTCCTCCTCGGCCCCGGTTGCCGGGAGCGGCCGGAGGGGCCCCAGGCCCGCCCTGTGCCGCGGCGGGTCGATGAGGGCGGCTGGCCCCTCTACGAGCAGCCTGCCGATGGGTTCGCCCTGGCCCTGCCGCCGGGCTGGACCGCCCTCGCGCTGGACCCCAAGACCATCGACCAGACAATGGAGCAGGGCATCCGCGCCAACCCCAGCCTCAAGGCGATGGAGCAGGGCATCCGTCAGCAGGCCGCCGCCGGGCTGAAGTTCCTGGGCGCGGAGAGGGCGGGCAGCGGGCCCAACGTCAACGTCTTCAAGTTGCCGTTGGTGCGGGAGGCCACGCTGGACGCCGCCGGGGCCGACTGGGCGAAGCAGTTTGAGGCGATGCCGAGCGTGGAACGGCCGATCACCCGCCGGCAGGTTCGGCTGCGGGCCGGAGAGGCCGAACGGTTCGACTACGTCATCCCGGCGACATTGCCCAACGGAAAGCGGGAGCGGCTCGCGCTCACCTCGTACCTGCAGGTCCGGGGGCGGGAGCTTTACGCCGTGACGACGACCGTCAAGGTAGACGAGGTCGTGCGGTATGCGCCCACCTTCGATCGCATCGTCGGGAGCTTCCGCTTCCTCGGCAAGTGAGAAGTAGTTCAGGACGAGGTTGGAGTCCCGGCTTCAGCCGGCTGAAGCCGGGACTCCAACCCCCTTAACGTCAGGCGATTGGCGCGCGGTTCGCAAGCTTGCTTGTCGTTGGGTCAGTGCCGCTGGGTTCGACCGCCGTGTCGGGGATGCCCTCGCCGGGGCTGAAACCCGTGCGGTCCCCGGAAGCGAATCCGTGGGCCGGATCGCCCACCGGACTCAGGCTGTTCGGTCTGTCCTCAAGGGGACGGCGGCCCCTGCGCCGACGGGGTCGGAAGGGCGATCCCGTTCGGGGCTCGCGGACGGCCGCCCTGGTTGTTTCTCGCTCATGGCTCGTTCCGCCTGTTGTCGCTTCCCGGCAGGGGGTATCTCGGTTACACTGGAGGCGCAGAGGCGATTCCCATGCCGGCGGACCGGAGACGTGCTCCGGGGCAGCACGGCATACGTCAGGGTGAGGCGAACCGTCCCCGTGTTGGGTCGCGGTACATCCTCGCCGTTTTCTCGAGGAGGCCCTTGATGGGCAGGAAGATCTATGTCGGCAACCTGGCCTACGGGGTGACCGACAGCGACCTGGAGCAGATGTTCGCGGCGCACGGGACCGTGCAGTCGGCGCAGGTCATCATGGACCGCGACACCGGGCGGTCGAAGGGGTTCGGCTTCGTGGAGATGGGCAGCGACCAGGAAGCCCAGGCCGCCATCGCCGCCCTCAACGGCAAGGAGGTGGACGGCCGCGCCTTGACCGTCAACGAGGCCCGGCCCAAGACCGAGGGCGGGGGCGGCGGCCGCGGCGGCTACGGCGGCGGCGGCGGCGGCGGCGGCGGCCGCGGCGGTTCCGGGGGTGGCGGAGGCGGTCGTCGGTATTGAGACGGAGCCCGGCGACGCATCTACGGCCCGGCAGCTCAATCGCTGCCGGGCTGCTCTTTGCGCAGAGCGAGGTGCGCAGGGTTCGGCTAGGAGCGTGTCCGAGAATTAGCCCAGGGGCTTCCCTTGGCCCCGCTCAATCCGCCTATTTGCCTCTGTTGCGATTTCTTATTTCTTACGCGGGGCGCCGCCGTAGCGCCAGAGCG
>JBBRPS010000330.1:0-10629 GCA_038227745.1 Gemmatales bacterium
ATCCCTCGCTGGCGCGTCGGGCTTGTGTGACCCTCTTCCGCGCCGGAGTGATATTCCTCTCCCCAAACCAATTCCTATTTGTGCGCACGTTTGAACAGTTCCTCAGCTGCCTTGCGGAACACCCCCTGGCTGTTGCCGCCGTCGCGCGGGAAGCCCGCGTGCTGCACCAGGAACACTGTGATCAGCCCCCGCTTCGCGTCAATGCTCATGTTCGTCGCATAGGCGCCGCCGTGGCCGAAGCCGCCGCCGCCCGTCCCCCAGCCCAGGCCGTAGCTCTCCTTGAGATTCTCGGGGGTTTGCCTCTTCGTCATCTCCTTGACCGCGTTCTCCGAGAGGTACCGCTTCCCCTCGAACATGCCATTGTTGAGGACCATCCGGCAGAATCGACCGACGTCCTTCGCGGTCGAGAACAGGCCGCCCGCGGGCATCGGCTGCCGTTTGCGGTCGCTGAGCGGATACGTGAGTTGCGTGATGGGGATCTCTTCCAGGTCGGTCCTGTCCTTGTTGGGGCGGTACGCCTTCGCCAACCGCTTGAGTTGTTCCGCGTTGGGCCAGAAGGTCGTGTCCTTCATGCCGAGCGGCTGGAACAGGCGTTTGTCGAGGAAGTCCTCGTAGGGCATGCCGCTGACGACCTCGATGATGCGGCCGGCCGTGTTGATGCCCGCGTTGGAATACTGGAAGCGGGTGCCCGGCTCGAACAGCAACGGCGTCTTCGCATAGCTCCGCACGGCGTCGCGCAGCGGCAGCCGGTCGAGCGTCGGCTGTTCCACCGCCGACCGGAACGGCAGGCCGCTCGTGTGGCTGAGGATGTCGCGGACGGTAATGGGGCGCTTTGGCTGCTGCAAGACGGTGCCTCCCTTGTCCTGCTTCACGGCCACCTGCTGGCCCTTGAACTCCGGCAGATATTTCTCGACGGGGTCATCGAGCTGCACCTTGCCTTCGTCCACGAGCATCATCAGGGCGGCGGCGGTGATCGGCTTCGATTGCGAGGCGATCCAGAACAGGGCGTCGATCAGCATCGGCATGTTGGCCATGATGTCGGCGAACCCGACCGCTCCGAGGCTCAATACTTTGTTCCTGTCCGCGACGAGCGTGACCGCGCCCGCCAGCGCGTGCCGGTCCACGAACGGCTTCAGCGCGGCGGCGATGCCCTTCCCGGCGACCGGAGGCGGGTTGGCCGCCGAGGCGGGGTGCAACGCCGCGGCGAGCGCCGCGAAGAGGAGGAGGCCGACCCGGTAGAGCACGTGCGTTTTCATGAGACAGCCTTTCGAGATGGTGGTCACGGCCCGGTGGCCCGTGTCCCCATTGGGTCGCGGGAAGGCCCGGGAGTGGTCAATGGCCAATGTCTTCGTTCCACCGTTCCAGACGATCGTGCGATGCGTTGCTCGTGGCAAACCGCCCGCACTCCAATCCTATCGGCGAGGCACCTCGCTGTTCAGCCGCCCTCCGGAGAACGGGAGCCGGCCCCACGTTTCGCCCGAATGGGGATGGCCCCGCGACCCTCGCTGCGTCACAATAGAGAGGACAGACAGGCCTCCCGGTGCCGCGACGACCCGCCGTGCCACTCCCTCCCGCAGGGGACCCGCTGTGCTCCGCACGACTTCCTTCCTGTTCGCTATCGCCTTGCTGGCCGCGCCGCCGGTGCGTGCCGAGCCACACTGGTCGTTCCGCCCGCGCGGCCGCCCCTCGCCGCCGCAGTGTAGCGACCCCGCCGGCCGTGCCTGGCTGCGGACGAGCGTCGATGCGTTCGTACTCCAGAAACTCCGGGCGAAGGGCTTGCGCCCCGCCCCCGAGGTGGATCGCGCCACGCTGATCCGCCGGCTGTCGTTCGACCTCACCGGCCTGCCGCCAACGCCCGAGGCCGTCGCCGCCTTCGTGCGCGACCCCGGCGCCGACGCCTATGAGCGCCTGGTGGAGCGCCTGCTGGCGTCGCCGCACCACGGCGAGCGCTGGGCGCAGCACTGGCTCGACATCGTCCGCTACGCCGAGTCGGACGGCTTCGAGTACGACCGCCACCGCCCCGGCATGTGGCGCTACCGCGATTACGTCGTCCGCTGCCTCAACGAGGACCGGCCCTTCGACCGCTTCGTCGCCGAACAGCTCGCGGGCGATGAAACCGACCCGAAAAGTCCCGAAATGCTCGTGGCGGCTGGGTTCCACCGCCTCGGGCCGGTGCGCCGCAACGCCGGCAATCAGGACGTGACGTCGAGCCGCAACGAGGTACTGACCGAGATGACCGACGCGGCCGGCATGGTCTTCCTCGGCCTGACGGTCGGCTGCGCCCGCTGTCACGACCACAAGTTCGACGACTTCTCGCAGGAGGACTATTACCGCCTGCAGGCGTTCCTGGCCGCCACCCACGAACACAACGTCCCCCTGGCGGACGCGGCGGCGCAGGCCGAGTGGCAGGCGCGGACCGACCGCGTGCAGGTCGAGGTGAAGCGCCTGAAGAAGGAGTTGGCCACGGCAAGCGGTGCCGCCAGGGACGTCCTGCGGGCGCAGTTGACGGAAGCCGAGCGCCGCCTGCCGCCGCCGCTGCCGGCGCTATGCACGGTGCGCCACACGGAGGCGGAACGGACGGCGGTCCACGTGCTGAAGCGCGGCCTGCCGGAGCGCAAGGGCAAGCGCGTGCGGGCGGGCTTCCCGGCGGCGCTGGTATCCGCGCGGACGGCGGCGCCGCCGCCCGAAACGGAGCGCCCGCGGACGGCGCTGGCCCGCTGGCTCACCGGCCCCGATCATCCCCTGACGGCGCGCGTTCTCGTCAACCGCGTCTGGCAGTACCACTTCGGCACCGGGTTGGTCGAGACGCCCAACGACTTCGGCGTCAACGGCGCCGCACCGAGTCACCCGGAACTGCTCGATCACCTGGCGAACGAGTTCGTGCGCCACGGAATGCGGCTGAAGCCTCTGCACCGCCTGATCGTGCTGAGCAGCACCTACCGCCAGGCGTCGCGTTCGCCGGAGGCACAGTCGAGTCGTGTACTCGATCCCAACAACCGCCTGCTGTGGCAGTTCCCGCGGCGGCGCCTGAGCGCGGAGGAGCTGCGCGACGCGATGCTGGCTGTCTCGGGCCGGCTCAACCTCAAGGCCGGCGGCGAGAGTGTCGTGGTCCCGGTCGAGAAGGACCTGGTGGACCAGCTCTATGACCCGACGCAGTGGCGCGTCACCGCCGACGCGCGCGCGTACGACCGGCGTTCACTTTACCTCCTGGCGAAGCGCAACCTGCGCCTGCCGTTCGGACAGGCATTCGACCAGCCGGACCTGCAGACGAGCTGCCCGCGGCGCGAGGCGAGCACGCACGCTTTGCAGGCCCTGGAACTGCTGAACGGCCGGACGGCGAACCGCCTGGCGGAGGCGTTCGCGGCAAGACTTCGTCGCGAGGCGGGGCCGGACAATCGGCGGCAGGTGGAGTTGGCGTACGCGCTGACGGCGGGCCGGCCGCCGACATCTGGCGAGCGACGGCTGGCGCTGGCGTTCCTCCAGACGCAGCCGCTGCGCGAGTTCGCGCTCGTGATGTTCAATGTGAATGTGTTCCTGTATGTTGATTGACAGGCGAGGCCCAATGGAGGAAGCGAAAGATGCCGCTCCTCGACCACTTCCACCCGCCGCTCTATCCGCGCCACCACTGGGAGTCATTCCACTCCAACTGGGCGACCCGTCTGGCCGACGCGCTCATGGAGCGGCTACCCCCAGAGTTCCGGGCCGAGGAACACACCCACGCCGGCCCCAATCTGGAGATCGACATCGCCACCTACGAGCAAACGGGTGAGCGGCCGATGGCCCCTCGGAACGGCCCCCCGGCGGAGACACAAACTATCCCGGCGTGGGCGCCGCCGACAGCGGGGTACACCATGCCCGGCGTGTTCCCGGATGCATTCGAGGTCCGCGTCTTCTCGCTGGAGGGCGGACTCACCCTGGTCGCCGCCATTGAACTGATTAGCCCCGGCAACAAGGACCGCCCGGAGGAACGGCGGGCGTTCGCGGCGAAGTGCGCCAGCTATCTCCACAAGGGCGTCAGCCTGATCGTGATCGACATCGTCACGAGCCGACGGGCGAACCTCCACAATGAAACCATGCGCCTCATGGCCGCGAACCCGGACTACGAATTGCCGGCCGACACGGGCCTTTACGCCGTCGCCTACCGGCCTGTCCTGCGGCAGGAGCGGCCCGAGATCGATGTCTGGCCCGCGACGTTCCAGGTCGGCGAACCCCTGCCGGTGCTGCCGCTGCGCCTGACCGGCGACCTGTTCGTCCCCGTCGATTTCGAGGCCGCCTACCAGGAAGCGTGCCGGCGCCGCCGTCTCGCCTGACCGGAGTCCCCATGCTTGCTCACACCCGCCGTGCTTTCTTCCGCGACTCCTTCTGTGGCCTCGGCAGCCTGGCCCTGCTCGCGCTGCTCGACGAGGAGCGCCTGCGGGCCTCCCCGCCCGACCCGCTCGCCCCGCGGCCGCCACACCGGCCGAATCCCCCGGCGAAGGCCGTCATCTTCCTGTTCATGGCCGGCGGCCCGAGCCATCTCGAGACCTTCGACCCCAAGCCGCTGCTGAACCGCCTCCACGGCCAGCGCCGCCCGGCGGAGTTCGGCGAGGCCCGCTACCAGTTCGTCCGTCCCGACGCACGCCTGCTCGGCTGCGCCCGCCGCTTCGCGAAGCACGGCCGCAGCGGCATCGAGGTGTCCGACCTGTTCCCCAACCTCGCGCGCCACATCGACGACGTCGCCGTCCTGCGCTCGTGTTACGGGGACCGCGTCGTCCACTCGGCGGCGCAGTACGAGCTGTTCACCGGCCGCGTCGTGCCCGGCTTCCCCAGCATGGGTTCGTGGGTCGTCTACGGCCTGGGGTCGGAGAGCAGGTCGCTGCCGGCCTACGTCGTCCTGCCCGACCCGAGCGGCGCCCTGGAGGCCGGCCAGCCGATGTACACGCACGGCTTCCTCCCCGCCGTCTACCAGCCGACGATGTTCCGCGGCGGACCGCACCCGGTGCGCAACCTCGGCCTGCCCCCGGGCGTGACGCTGCCGCAGCGGCGCGAGACGGTCCGCCTCATCCGCGAGTTGAACGACGCGACGCGCGCCCCGGACGACGAGGAACTGTCGGCGCGCGTCCGCTCGTATGAGTTCGCGTTCCGCATGCAGACCGAGGCGCCGCAGGTCTTCGACGTGTCCGGCGAGACGCGGCAGACGCTGGAGGCGTACGGCGTGGGCGCGGAGCCGACCGACGACTACGGGCGGCGCTGCCTGCTGGCGCGGCGGCTGGTGGAGCGGGGCGTGCGCTTCGTCGTGGTCGTCGCCGGCGGCGGGGCGGCGGACCGGCAGTGGGACGCTCACCGCGACGTCGAGGAGAACCACACGCGGATGGCGGCCCGCGTGGATCGGCCCATCGCGGGACTGCTCGGCGACCTGAAGCGGCGCGGTCTGCTCGACTCGACGCTGGTGCTGTGGGGCGGCGAGTTCGGGCGCTCGCCGGAAGCGCAGGACGGCCGTGGCCGCGACCACCACAACCTCGGCTTTACGATGTGGCTGGCCGGGGGCGGGGTGCGCGGCGGCCAGGTCGTCGGCGCCACGGACGCGATCGGACTGCAGGCCGTGGAAGAGCCGGTCCACTTCCGCGACGTCCACACGACCCTTCTGCACCAGCTCGGCCTCGACCAAAACCGGCTGAGTCACCTGCACCTGGGCCGGCAGGAACGGCTGACACTGGTACACGGGAGGGCGATCGAGAAGATTGTCTGAGCGGTCCTCGGACTACCTCCCCGCCGCCGTCAGCGCCTCCCCCGCGAGGCGGTAGCCGGTCCAGTCGTCCAGCGGCACGGCCCCCACGGAGCGGTAGAACCGGATCGCCGGCTCGTTCCAGTTCAGCACCGACCACTCCAGCCGTCCGCACCCGCGCTCCGCCGCCAGCCGCGCCACCGCCGTCAGAAGGTCCTTGCCGTGCCCGCGCCCGCGGTGGTCCGGTTCGACGAACAGGTCTTCCAGATACAAGCCCGGCTTGCCGGCGAAGGTGGAGTAGGTGGGGAAGAACAGGGCGAAGCCGACGATAGCGCCGGCCTCCTCCGCGAGCAGCACCTCGGCGCAGGGGCGCGGGCCGAACAGGTGCTCGCGGAGCCGATTGTCGTCGAGGGTGACGGTGTGGGCCAGCCGCTCGTAGTCCGCCAGGGCGCGGATGAGGTGGGCGATGGCCGGCGTGTCGGCGGCGGTGGCGGGTCGGATCATGAGGGGATTGTAAGGCCCACAGGCTGGCGAGGCCGCCGCGAAAAAAGTGGGACGGTTTTGCCCACCGGCCGGCTCAGTTACAGTAGGAGGCGGGACGCGGAAGGAGGGGAAGCATGTCGGGTGGGCGGCTGGAACCTGTGGTCGAGTACCTGCGGCGCACCGCGGCGGCCGCGGATGGCGCGGGGGTGTCCGATGCGGACCTGCTCGGCCGCTACGTTGTCGGCCGCGACGAGAGCGCGTTCGAGCTGCTCGTCTGGCGGCACGCGCGCCTGGTGCAGGGCGTCTGCCGGCGCATCCTGCGGCACGAGGAGGACGCCCAGGACGCCTTCCAGGCGACGTTCCTGGTCCTGGCCCGACAAGCGCGGGCCATCGGCCGGCGCGAGTCGGTCGGCGGTTGGCTGTACCGGGTCGCCTACCGGGCCGCCCTGCGGGCCAGAGCCCGCACGGTCGAGCGGGCGGCCCGGGAGCAGCCGCTCGGTGAGTTGCTCCTGGACGGGGGCGGCCCGGATCCCTGCGCCGAGGTCGCCGGGCGCGAGTTGCGGGCGGTGCTGGACGAGCAGGTGAGCCGCCTGCCGGAGAAGTACCGTGTCGTGTTCGCGCTCCGCTGCCTGTCGGGCAAGAGCAGCGCCGAGGCCGCCCGCGAGCTGGGCTGTCCGGTCGGGACGGTGGAATCGCGGCTGGGGCGGGCGCGCGAGAGGCTACGGGCCGCCCTGGCGCGCCGCGGCGTCGCCGTCCCCGCCGCTCTGCTGGCCGCGAGGCTGTCCGGCGAGGCGGGCGCGACCGACGGCGCGGCCGCACTGGTGTCGTGTACGAGTCGGGCCGCGACCGCATTCGCGGCGGGCAAGGCGGCGGCCGCCGGGGTGGTCCCGGCGCGGGCCGCAGCCCTGGCGAAGGGAGTGCTGCAGTCCATGTTCCTCACGAAGCTCAAGTGCGTGGCTGGGGTCGTCCTGGTCGTCGGGACCCTCGGCCTGGCGGGCGGCGGCATCACCTGGCGGAGCGAGGCGGCCGGCCAGTCGCAGGCCGCGCCTCGGGAAGTCCAGGCGGAGGCCCGGCAGGGCCCCGGAGGCGGTCCGCAAGAAGATGGGCTGGGCGGACTGCAGGGGCAGGTCGAGGAGAGGGCACGCCGACTGCGGGAGCGGCGGAAAGTGCTTCAACAGATCGAGGCCTTGCAGCGGCAGCAGGAGGAGTTGCTGCGGAAGCTCGTCCCCGAGCAGCGGCTGGACGTGGAAGTGCAGCGCCTCCGCGCGCTGGGAGAGAAATCGCGGAAAGAAATGCCCCTGGCCCTGAACGACGAAGGTATCGTCACGAAGGTCGCGCCGGAGGGATTGCTGACGATCGGTCTGCGCCGGGAGAGCGGAGTGCGGCTCGGCGCCCTCCTGCACGTCTTCCGCCTGGAGCCGCAGCCGGAGTACCTCGGTCGAGTCAAGGTCCTCGAGGTCGTCAATGGGACGGCCGCCGTGGCGCGTGTCGTCGGCCAGGTCCGGCTGATCCGCCCTGGCGACCGGGTCGCCCGCGAACTGACCGTCGGCCAGGCCGAGCCGGGTGCGCGACCGGACGAGAAGAAGCCCGCCGACAGTGTCGGGGCCGACTCGGGTATTCCGGAACGCGCCCCGGGGGCGCTCGCGTGGGGGAAACCGCACAACGGCCTGCGTGTCGGCCTGGCGGTGGAGGGGCAGGGCGGCGCCGGGCCGCGCCTCGCCCTGGCCTTGGAGAACGTGGGCAAGGACGACTGGGTAGTCAACCTCGGGGTGATGCTCGCCAACGGCAAGAAGCAGTATCCCTCGGCGCTGCGGCTGACCCTGACCGACGCCAAGGGGGCGGCGTACAACCTGCGGCGGACGCCCGCCTTCGTGGCCGGGCGCGTCGATCCGCTCCTCGTCGCACTGCCCGCGGGCTGCCGCTACACCCTGCGCTATGACCTGGGCGACTTCATGGGCGAGGCGGCCGCGCCGCCGACGCCAGGCCGCTACCGCGCCGCCTTCGAGTTCGTCGGCAAGGCAGTCATGCGGGAGGAGACCAACGTGGACACCCCCGGGTTCGCTCTGATGAACTACTGGACGGGGACGGTTCGGTCGGCGGCAGTGGTCCTGACGCTCCCCGGCGGGTCCGCGAAACGGGAGGTCGAGCCGGGGCCGGCGGTCCCCGAGGCGAACGCGCCTCAGAAGGGCAAGGCGCTGCTGGCGACGTTGAGCGTCAACCACCAGACCTTCATGGAGGGGGCGACCGACAAGCTGTTGCTGACGTTCACGCTGGTCAACAACGACCGCAAGGTGATCGACCCCAGGATCGGCTCGTCGAAGATCGTCGTCAACGGCAAGGCCCTGGCCGACTCCGCCTTCATCCTCGGCAATGGGCCGCGCGCTGCGAACAGCGATGCGCTGCCCCCCGGGGATCGCCTCACCTTCGGCTACGCCCTCGGCCAGCACTTCGAGCGGCCGGGGGTTTACCGCGTCCACTGGGAAGGCGAGGGCTTCCTGTCGCCCCAGATCATCTTCCGCGTGCTGGCGAAGCCGGGGCAATGAGGCAGGGCCGCCTTCGACCCCGCCGGCGGTACACCCCCTCTCCCGCCATCCCCCAGAGCCGCAGTCTGCTCCCCCCTCCCCCGGCGCTCTACCATTAATGAGGGGCCGGGAACTCCCCGGAAGTTCTGGGCTCTCCTTCCGGGGTGACGATGGAGAGGAGACTGACCGTGCAAGACGTCCTCAGCCTGATCCTGGGCGGCGGCCGCGGGGCCGGGCTCTACCCGCTTACCAAGATGCGCAGCGAGCCGGCCGTCCCCCTGGGCGGCAAGTACCGGCTGATCGACATTCCGGTCAGCAACTGCATCAACAGCGGCGTCAACCGCGTCTACGTCCTGACCCAGTTCCTCTCCGTCAGCCTGCACCGCCACATCGGCGCCACCTACAAGCTCTCGCCGTTCAGCCACGGCTTCATCGAGGTCCTCGCCGCCCAGCAGACGAACGAGGCGTCCGACTGGTACCGCGGCACCGCCGACGCCCTCCGCCAGAACATCCGCTACGTCCACGGCGACCGCTGCCGTGAAGTGCTGGTCCTGTACGGCGATCAGCTCTACCGCATGGACTTCCGCCGACTCCTGCGCACCCACCGCGAGACGAAGGCCGACGTCACCCTCGCCGTCCTGCCCGTCACCGCCGCCCAGGCCGCCGCCTATGGCGTCGTCCGCCTCGACGACACCGGCCGCGTCACCGGCTTCGTGGAGAAGCCGGGCACGTCCGCGGCGCTGGCGCCGCTGCGGACGGCCGCCGGCTGGCTGGAGGCGCGTGGCGTCGCCGCCCGCGGACGCGAGTACCTGGCGAGCATGGGCATCTACGTCTTCCGCCGCGACGCCCTGCTCCACCTGCTCGACGCCGTCCCGTCGGCCAACGACCTCGCCATCGAGGTCTTCCCGCACGGCCTGCAGACGCACCGCTTCCAGGCGCACCTGTTCGACGGCTTCTGGGAGGACCTGGGAACGATACGCTCCTACCACGCGGTGAACCTGGCGCTGGCCAGTGACAACCCGCCCTTTAACTTCCACAGCCCCGAGGGCGTGATCTACACGCACATGCGCAACCTGCCGGCCGCCCGGATCAACGGCGCGCGTGTGGCGCAGTCGCTGGTCAGCGACGGCTGCGTGATCCGGCCGGGGACGCGACTGGAGCGCGCCATCGTCGGCGTCCGCAGCCAGATCGGCCGCAACGTGACCCTGCGCGACGCCATCGTGCTGGGGGCCAACTCCTACGACCGGCCCGGCCGTGGCGGGGTGGCGGCCGCCCCGCCGCTGGGCGTCGGCGACGACTCGGTCCTGGAAGGCGTGATCGTGGACAAGAATTGCCGCATCGGCCGCGGCGTCCGCATCAGCAACCAGGGCAAGGTAGGCGAGGCCGAGGGGGAGAATTATGTGATCCGCGACGGCATCGTCGTCATCCCCAACGGGGCGGTGATACCCGACGGGACGGTGATCTGACCGCCGCGCGGCAGGGCCTGGCGCCGGCCACCGTGAGGGGAAGCCCGTGGCCGACGACACGGTGATACTTGTTGTGGCAGCGCCAGCCGCCGAGGATCGTGATGCCGTCGAGGTCCGGCAGCATGCCCGCGGCGATCATCAAAGCCGTCCCCGTCGCGCCGTACTGCTGCTGCACTCCGAACTGAGCCAGCAGGTACGAGAAGGTGATGTGCTCGGGGATTTTCATGAGTTCGACAGCGCCTCGTTTAGCCGCGGTTTGAGACCTTGTAGGAGGGGGCTCCGTCCCCCGACGGCAGCTCGCCGGACGGAGCCGGCTCGTAACATCTCAATAACCCCGGGCGTGTTCCGAGGAAGTTTGCCGGCGCGCACGGCGACCCAGAGGCGTGTGGACGATTCTTTCCTGGTAAGCCGTTGGCCGTGCCGCCCTTGCCTGCCCTCAGACCGGCACGGCTGC
>JBBRPS010000331.1:0-10629 GCA_038227745.1 Gemmatales bacterium
AACACTTTGCCGAGCCGTTTCTTGCGAACGAAAATGGAGATCAGCGCTCCCAGCCAGAGGAAGAGTTCGTTGGCGTCCGTGTTATCGGGTGAAGCCATGTAGATCACCCCGTCAATCAGATCCGCCTTCTCCCCGTCCTTGACGAGGACGCAGAAGTCCTCGAAGGTCAGCAATTTGTCCTGGGTCACCGTGGCCATGATGTCCTCTCCCCACGTCAATTCTCCGCGGGTGGTGGTGAACTCGCGCCTGGGCCTTCCGCCGCGGGGGCGTCTCTCAGTTTCTTCAGCTCTTCGAGTTCCAGGAGATGGAGACGATCCTTGACCCTGCCCGCCGCCTTCTTCGAGGAGATGAGCCCGTCCAGTGTCAGAACACGCACCGTCATTCCGAACAGCGGGCGTTCCTCGGATCGCGCGAGCACCTCGTCGGCAGTGCCGACCCCGGCCACTTCGCCGAGCAGATCGACGTCGCCCAGGTCGGTGGTGAGAGTGAAGTTGAGGCCGGCCTTGATGGTCTCCGCGTCGAAGCGAAAAGGCAGGCCGGGCGGAACGCCGCGCAGGTACGGGTGCAAGGGGGCGAAGGCCGCAGCAACGGCCGCAATGTTCCCCGGGGTCCGTCGGTAGCAGACAGCGAGATCATCGGTCGTATGCGCTGAGCCGTGGGTCCGCATCGCCAGGCCGCCAATCAGCACGAACTCCACTTTGTGGTCCAGCATCTGGCGAAGCACCGCTGTGGGATCGAACATGCTCGACTCCTGGGTGTAACGCGGGGGTAGCCCTCTGCAGACCCGGCCGGAATCCTCAAGAGCGTGTACCAACGCCACCGCCCGGCGGTTGTACTCCCACCGCTCCTCGACGCTGCGGCGCAGGTTCTGCCGCAACAGCGTCAGATCGACGCCACTCTCGGAATACACCTGATAGCCGCCGTAGAACTCGATCATATCCGCACCAATACCTCTACCGTATCGTAACGAACTCGTGGTGGTTCAGCAGCACGTGAACCAGCCCCTCCCGCGCTCGCAGCCCCGGGTCGCTCGACGGCAACCCTCCGTCCGCCGCGCCGCCGCTCGCCGGGGCCAGCTTCGTCTGCCGGTAGTGCTCCGTCCGTTCGCGCAGGAAGGCCGTACACTCCGCCACCTCCGCCCGCGTCGGCGGCCGTGACAGCACCTGCTCGAACGCCGCCCTCACGAAGCCGTCCGCGTCGGGGCCGAGCTTCGCGGCCAGGTCGCGGGCCAGCAGCCGGCCCTGCCGCCGCGCCAATTCGCTGTTCGCCAGCGCCAGCGCCTGCTGCGGGATGATGCTGTGCTTGCGCTCGTAGCACTCGCTCACGGAAGCGCCATCGAAGATTTTCAGGAACGCCATCTGCTTCTCCGCGGCCTGGCGGAAGTAGAGGCTGCGCCGCGGCGCCGTCAGGCCCTCCGCGTGGTCGATGTCCGGGCCGCCCATCGTCAGGTCGAGCCGGCCGGAGACGTGGAACAGGCTGTCGCGCACCACCTCCGCCTCGGCGCGGCGCGGGGCCACGCGCCAGAGGTACTTGTTGTCGCGGTCGATCGCGGCGTTGGCGGCGTCGGGCGTCGAGTCCATGCGGTAGGCGCTGCTGGTGACGATCAGGCGGTGCAGCGCCTTCATGCTCCAACCGCGGTCCATGAACTCCGCGGCGAGCCAGTCGAGCAGCGCCGGGTGCGACGGCGGCCGGCCATTGCGGCCGAAGTCGAACACGGTCGGCACCAGTGCCTGGCCGAAGTGCCGCAGCCAGATGTGGTTGACGGCCACGCGCGCCGTCAGCGGGTTGTCCCTGTCGGCGAGCCAGCGCGCCAGGGCCAGACGGCGGCCCGTGCTCGTCGTGGGGTAGGTGCTCACCTCGCGCTTCGTGTACTGTGTCGAGGGCGGCAGTTTGAGGTCCGCCTCGGCCCTGGCGAGGGCCTTCTCTGCCTCCGCGAGCCGCTGCGGGGGCGTGACCTTCGCCTTCCCCTTTGGAGCGCTCGGCGCCGGGACGTGCCGCCGCCGGAAGAGAGCGTTGCGCGCCTTCAGGTAGGCGAAGCGGCGCTCCGACGCATTCAGGTTCCGGGCCGCCTTCTCCCACTCCGGCGTACCCGCCTTGCCGGCGTCCTCCAGTCGCTCGACCTCGGCCAGCAGGCGGTATTTGCGGACGACCTCCCGGCCGGCCTCGCGGGCCATGACCGTCCCCTGCCGCTCCGCCGCCAGCCTCGGTGCCAGGCCCAGGCGGACGACGGCGGCGAGCGGGCCGCCCTGCGCCGGGAAGGCGAGGTGCGTCAGCCATTCGTTGTGGGCCGCGGCGGCGACGTCCTGGTCGTGCAGGACCACGCTCTGTTCCAGGCTCGCAATCAACTCGTGCAGCACGAACGGCCGCCGCTCGGGGTTCCAGGCCCCCCGGGGAAGCTTCACCGGCTCGACCACGAGGGGACCGCCGCCCAGTGCCTCCGGCACGCCGGGCACGATCTTCCGGTTCTTGTCCGGCACGCGGTCGTCGCCGCGGACGAACAGGTACGTCGGCACCGCCAGGTCCGCGTCGTAGGCCCGCACCAGGCCGTCCTTCTTCACGTCCGCTTGCCCGGGCAGGCGGTCGGTGCGCACCTTGTGCGGCTCGAAGACGGCGCGGACCTGGTAGTACTCCTTCTGCAGGATCGGGTCGAACATGTGGTCGTGGCAGCGGGCGCAGCCGAGCGTCACGCCCTGGAAAGCGAGGAACGTGTGCTCGACCGTGTCCTGCATCCACTTCTCGCGGCTCAGGAGCTTGAAGTTGCGGACGAGGTAGCCCGTCGCCCGCAGCGCGTTCAGGTCGTCGGCCGCGACCTCGTCCGCGGCCAGCATTTCGCGGACCATGCGGTCATAGCCCCTGTCCTCGTTCAGCGCCTCGATGATCCAGTCGCGCCAGTGCCAGACGTGCGGCTGACTGTCGCGGACCTGCGGTCCGTAGCCCGCCCAGTCGCTGTAGCGCCAGACATCCATCCAGTGCCGCCCCCAGCGCTCGCCGTACTGCGCGCTGGCCAGCAGCCGGTCCACGACCTTCTCGTACGCCCGGGGCGATTGGTCCTCCAGAAAGGCGTGCAATTCCTCCGGCGTCGGCGGCAGGCCGATGAGGTCGAGGTAGGCGCGGCGCAGCAGGACGTGGCGCGGCGCCTCGGGCCGGGGCGTCAGCTTGTGCTGTTCGTGCTGCTCGGCAAGGAAGGCGTCGATGGGGTTGCGCACCCAGGCGGCCTTCTTCACTTTCGGCAGCGCGGGGCGCTTCACCGCCTCGAAGGGCCGCCACGGATAGGCGTCGCGCGCCTTGAGGAAGGCGGTCAGCGTCTTCTTCGCCTTCACGACCTCCGCGGCCGTGGGCCGGTCGGCGGGGTCGCCGGGGAAGCGGCCGGCGAGGAGCTCGAGGAGGTTGGGGACGCCATCGCCGTCGCTGTCTTCCTGCGCGATCGCGTCCAGGCGGCCGGCGAGGTCGGTCTTCTTGCCCGCCTGGCGCAGCTCCTTGCGGACCGCCGCGAGCCTGGCGCCGAAGGCGTTGTGAGCCTTCTCGCCCTCGTCGGCCTTCGCCCCCGGCTGATCGGGCAGATGGCAGGTGCGGCAGTCATTCAGTTTCTTGGCCAGGAACGGGCCGAAGTAATCCGCCAGCGCCCGCTTGTGCGCCGGCCGGGCGTGCAGACTCGCAGGAGAGGCCAGGAGGGCGGCGACGGCCAGGCCACCGGCGACGAGCCAGGGTTTCGGGGAACCGATCACGGGCGTCTCCTTGCAACAGGGATCCGCGAGCGGGCGCGACTCCGGGTAGTGGCAGGCAGGATGACTGTATCGTAGCCCGGGGCCGCGTTCGGGGGCAAGGAGATTCCGCGGCTCAGAAGCGCAGCCGCTCCAGCAGTTCGCTGCTCCACGGGTGCGGCGCGTCGGGCCGTTCCTCGGGGGTGTGCTCGTGTCCGTGCTGGGGGTGCGCGTGCTGGTGGGGATGGTGCCCCGATCCTTCGAGGCTGTGGACGTGCTGGTGTAATCCCTGGACGTGATGGTGGTGCGGCTGCTGCGGCTGGCCGACCGCCGACTCGTGGCCCAGGATCGACACGCGGTACTGACACAGCGAGCAATTCATGTTGCCGGTGCCGTGCAGCGCCTCGTCGAAGCGGCGGCCGAAGACCTCCAGCAGCAGCGCGTGCGCCTGGAGGTGCGGCACCGGCACGAACTCAAGGTCGGGCCGCGCCCGCTGGCGCTCCGCGACCTGCTCGTAGATGCGCTTGAGCAGTACGCCGGTGAAGAGGAAGTACGGCTGCACGACGATGCGGCGGAAGCCCAGGCGTTCGCACACCGGCAGGGCGTCCGAGAGCAGCGGCGCCGCGATGCCGCTGAAGGCGACCGCGGACCAGCCCGTCGGGTAGCCTTCCTGCAGGAGGCGCGCGACCTTGGCGATGTTGCCGTTGGCGTCCGGGTCGCCGCTGCCGCGCCCGACCAGCAGCAGCAGCGTGTCGCGCGGCTCGACCGCCGGGCGGCCGGCGAGCGCCTCGCAGTAGCGGACATGGCAGAGCTGCAAGAGGGCTGGATCGACGTCGAGGGCGGCACCCATGTGGACGGTGACCTGGGGGTGTCGCCGGCGGGCGAGGCGGACTTCGCTGGCCATGTCGTTCTTGGCGTGGCCGGCCGCCATCAGCACGCCCGGCAATACGACGACGGTGTCGGCGCCGCCCTCGACCAGGCGGTCAAAGCCTTCCTGGATGGTGGGCCGTGCGAACTCGAGGAACGCGATTTCCAGGGGCAGGTCCGGCCGCGCGGCGCGGAAGTATCGCGCCAGATCGAGAAATTCGTGGATGCCGTCGGTGTCGCGGCTGCCGTGTCCGGCGATCAGCAGGGCCTGGTGAGACATGGCATCGGTCCTTCGCGAAAGTCCGCCGCCAGCGGCGGAGAGGGTCGCACACCGACCGGCATCTTTGCCTGATCTTCTGCCGAGTCAGGGTTTGCGGATATCCTCGGCGGCAGGTGTACTGCACGGGGCACCCTTCAGAGTAGGCAGCGCCTGGGCAAACGGCGATGGCACGTCCGCGACGGTTCGTTCGGCCTGGGCGAACGGCACTCCCCCTCAGCCCTCAACGCATTTCCTGCCGGGACCTGAATCAGATGCTCGACCAGGAGGCACGGCCATAAACGACACGAGCCAGGGAGATCCCCGGCCCGCGCGTGTCTCTTCTCATCCGATGGTCAGCTTGCGTCCTCAATTGAGGCTGTTTCTCGGACGGCGTCCAGCACCTGAGCGATGGTCGGCAGAGCATCGTCCTTCTGGGCCACGACCTGGCCATCCACCAGGACGGTTAACTCGCCCTTCGCTCCGTCGATCAGTTGCACCTCGACGCCCGGTTCGTTCTTCAGGGCAGCTGCCAGACCGGCAGCGTGCTTCTTGATGCTGCCTCAGACGGGGCAATGGCGGATAGTCACACGCTTCATCATGGTTCCTCCTTTGCGAGTTCGTCACTCTGCAGGCGAAAAGACGCGGGCCGATGGTGTGTCCGACCCGCGTCCGTCCCCCCTGGCTTTCAGCGGCTGTGCTGCTGCCCGTCGTTCAGCTGGCCAGGCTGCTGCCGGGCATGTTCACCCGCCCCCTCGAAGTCCCCAAGCCGCCGCTTGGGATCCTGATCCTGGAAGGGCGCTCCGCCTTTCGTATCCGCTTTGGCCTGGTCCACGTCGGCAGCGACAGGAGGGCCTGCCTGAGGTTGATTGGCGGGCGGCACGGGGTGCCCGTGCTTCTTTTTGTGATGCGCCATAATGGACTCCTCTCGGATGGGTTCGCTGGATCTACCGCTGCTCATTCGTGGGCTGCCGGGCGGCGTCATCGGGATTCGCCATCTGATCCGCCCGCTTGTCGTGGTCGGAGCGCTCGCCGACACCCTGAGTCGTGGTGCCCTGCTTCTACTCTGCTTGAACGGGCTGCTGAACACCCTGCTTCTACCCGCCTCGGTTCTTTTGGTCGGCCATTATACGCCTTCTGAGGTAGCGACCGGCTGAGCCCCGTGCCAGCCATGCCGCCAATAAACAGAGTCGCAACCCGCGTGCCAATCGGGATCTTGCTGTTGCCGGTTTGCGTCACCTGCCACGCTATCCCTTCGCCTCTTTCGCCGCTCGCCTTACCCCTCCACGCCGCGCAGTGAATGTCCCCTTGTATTCTCTTGACAGGCCCCCGAACCTCTGCGACGATTCACCTGTTTCCCGACTGCTGCGGCCTTCGCCCTCCCCTCGTGGGGCCGCGGTCACCCAGCGGGGCGCTACGGACGCTCCCCGGAACTCGCCAGGGACGGCGGCCCTCAGCCTCTGCGGAACGGAGCCAGGGCCAAGGAAGGAACATCGCCCCCGGGTGGACTGGGCCGCGCTCCCGCGTGCCCCGGCCACGGACCGCCTCCGCCCTCTGACCGCGAGCGCCTTATGAAGAAGAAGTCCTCTCCGCCGCACTGGCTGCGCCGCTCCCCGTTCTACGACGCCCTGTTCGCGCTCTACGACGTGGCGCGCCGGGCCGCCCACGGGACGCTCGACCTCCTGGCCGGAGGCGCGCCGCCGCGGCCTCCCCGGCGGCGGCCGTTCCGGCCCGCCTTCGAGGCCCTGGAGGTGCGCCAGCTCCTCAGCACCTTCGGCTTCTCCCCGGTGGGCTACACCGTCGGCGAAGGGGACGGCTCGGTCACGGTCACCGTCCAGCGCACCGGCGCGATCGACGGCGCCGGCTACGTCTCCTACCACAGCGCGAACCTTACCGCGGTCGCCCCGGACGACTACGCCGCGGTGGCGGGACAACTCGCGTTCAGCCCCGGCCAGGCCACGGCGACCTTTTCGGTCAGTATCGTCGATGACGCGCTCCCGGAGGGGGATGAAGACTTCAACCTGTACCTCACCGACGCCTCGCCCGGCGACAACCTCGACCTCGCGGCCTACCTCACCGGAGTCGCTATCGTCGATAACGACAGCGGCGGCGGCGGCGGTGGCGGCGGCGGCGGCGGTGGCGGCGGCGGCGGCGGCGGCGGCGGCGGCAGCGGCCCGGTGCTCGCGGACGACTCGTACACGATGCTGCACGACCGCATCCTGACGGTGGCCGCCCCAGGCGTGCTCATAAACGACAACCTGCTGCTGGACCCGTCCCTGTTCGTCAGCGGCCACACCGACCCCATCCACGGCACCCTCATGATGGGCGGCGGCGGCGGCTCCTTCACCTATACCCCGAACCCCGGCTTCGTCGGCACGGACGGCTTCTCCTACACCGCCACCGACGACACCGGCTCGGCCAGCGCCAACGTCACCATCGACGTCACCAACCAGGCCCCCATCGGCACCGGCGAGCGCTACACCGTCCTGCACGGCCGCACCCTGGCGGGCGGCAGCGGGTCCGTCCCCGGCCTGCAGGACGGCGGCCTCGACCTGGACAGCGACCCCCTGACCGTCGTCGCCGTCAACGGCTCGGCCGCCGCGGTCGGCAGCACCATCACGCTCTCGTCCGGCGCCAGCCTCACCGTCAGCGCCGGCGGCTCGTTCTTCTACACCTCACTGCTGTCGTTCGTGGGGACAGACAGCTTCGCCTATACCCTCTTCGACGGCGCCGCCACGGTCACCCTGCCCGCCATCATCGACGTCACCGACACGCCGCCGCAGCCTCAGGACGACGCCTACAGCGTCCGGCACGGCCACACCCTGACCGCGGCCCCCGGCGTGCTGGCCAACGACACCGACCCCGATGACGACCCCCTCAGCGCCATCCTGGGCAGCGGCCCGGCCCACGGCGTCCTCACGCTCCACGCCGATGGCTCGTTCATCTACACCCCGGCCGCCGACTACGCCGGCCCCGACGCCTTCACCTACCGCGCCGACGACGGCGCCCTGTCGGCGACCGCCGTCGTCCGGATCACCGTGACCGATCAGCCGCCCGTCGCCAACGACGACTACTACGCGCTGCTGCACGACCACCCGCTGACGGTGGCCGCGACGGGCGTGCTGGGCAACGATACCGACGCCGACGGTGACGACCTCACCGCGCACCTGGACAGCGGCCCCGGTCACGGTTTCCTCGCGCTCCATGCCGACGGCTCGTTCACCTACACTCCGGCCGGCGGCTACGCGGGCGGCGACCGCTTCACGTACACCGCCTTCGACGGGGCCGTGGACTCCACCCCGGCGACGGTCTACCTCAGCATCGGCGGCCGCTTCAACGCGATCGAGGGCACGGCGTTCTCCGGCGCCGTGGCCGCCCTCGAAGGCCCCGCGCAGCCCGCGGCGGCGTCGATCGACTGGGGCGACGGCACCTCGTCCGACGGCAGCCTCCTGGGGGGCACCGTCCTGGGCACGCACACGTACGGCGAGGAGGGCAGCTACTCCGTGCAGGTCGCGCTGAGCGGCAACCCGGCCCTGACCCTGCTGGCCGAGGCGAACGTCGCCGACGCCCCGCTGACGGCCGTGGACGACAGCACGAGCCCGCCGCCGTCCGGGCCGCTGGGCATTACCGTGACGCCGGGCGGGCCGCTGCCGGCGCAGCAGCACACGCCGCTGGCCGGCGCCGTGCTGGCCACCTTCACCGCCGACGACGCGACGAAGGTCGCCGCCGACTTCAGCGCCTTCGTCAACTGGGGCGATGGCACCGGCACCGCGATGGCCGCCGTCAGCGGCTGGGTCGGCGGCACCTTCACCGTCCGCGGCGGCCACAGCTACGCCCTGGCCGGCGCCTTCACCGCCCGCGTCTACATCCTCACCGACGGCGTCCCCGCCATGACCGTCCTGGATGTGCCGCCGCAGGACAGCGCCTACCCGTTCCCGGTGCCCGTGGACGTGGCCCCCGTGCCGCCCCCGGCCGGCCCCGTGTTCCTCGACCCCCAACGCTTCAGCGCCACCGAGGGCACGCCGTTCACCGGCCAGACGACGGCCCTGCTGACCGACCTGAACCCGGCGCACCTGCCGTGCTGCCACAGCGCCACCATCGACTGGGGCGATGGCACCCCGGCCAGCGTCGCCGCCCTCGTGGCCCTGACCGACCCGCCCGGCACCGCCGTGCAGGGCGGCCACAGCTACGCCCACGCCGGCGCCTTCCGGGTCACCATCAGCGCCGCCGACGCGGTCGGCCACAGCGCCATTGCCTACACCACCGCCTTCGTCAATATCGTGCCTCCCACCCTGACCGCTGTCGCGCCCGCCGCCGTCGCCGGCCAGCCGTTCAGCAACGCCCTGGTCGGCACCGTCACGCCGCCCCACCTCGGCTTCGCCGCCGCCGCCTCGGTCCTCTGGGGCGACGGCGGCGGCGGCGCTGCCGTCGCCGGCTCGGCGCCGGCCTACTGGCTGGCAGGCAGCTACACCTACGCCCAGCCCGGCACCTACACCCTGCGCCTGCTCCTGGACGACGGCGACGACTTCCCGTTCGTCACCCAGACCCAGGTCACCGTGGCCGACGCCGTGCCCCACCAGGCCCTGACCGTGAAGCTGGGCCGCTTCGCCGACGCCGACGCGGCCGGCGAAGTCGGCGACTACACGGCCACGGCCGCCTGGGATGACGGTTCGTCCGGGCCAGGCACGGTCACCCCCGCCGCCGGCACGCCCGCGCCGCAGTTCGCTGTCGTCGGCACGCACGCCTGGGCCGCCCCCGGGACGTACGCGCCCGCCGCCACGGCCCTCGACGTGGGCGGCAGTAGTGTCACCCTGGCGCCGCACCCTGTCCTCATCGGCGCCTTCGCGCTGCACGACCAGGGCGCCGCCGCGCTCACCGCCGAGCAGGCTGAGCCCCTCCGCAATGCCGTCGTGGCCGCCTTCGCTGACGGCGGCACCCCGAGCCTCTTCAGCGCCGTCATCGACTGGGGCGACGGCCAGCGCTCCGGCGGCTACCAGGTGCTCGGCAGCCACACCTACCTCTTCGGCATCACTTACCACGCCATCGCCCTGGTCAGTGCCGCCGACGGCCGCTCACTGGTGACCGGCCCAACGGACGTGGTCGTCAGCCCCACCGCCAAGCCGCTGCCGGTGACCGCCGCGGGCCCCCTCGCCGGCATCGCCGGCGTGCTGCTGGCCGGGCCCGGCTCCGACGGCCGGCTGACCGCGGAGGTCCTCGTGGCCACGGTCAGCGCCCCGTTCCCGCTGGACCGGGACCCCAACGCCAGCGCGGTGGTCTCCTGGGGCGACGGCGGCAGTTCCCCCGGCGTGATCCGCTCCGGCTACGGCATCTACGCGGCGCACGCCTACGCGGCGCCGGGCCGCTACGCCTTCACGGTCACCCTGTCCGACGGCGGCAACGTCCTCGGCCAAGCCGGCGGCGTGGCCCGCGTCGTGCCGGCCGCCTTCGGGGCCTTGCAGCGCGGCGGCAGCGACCCGGTGCGGCTGGAGCTGACCATGCTCGGCGAGGTGACCGCCGACCTGAACGCCGGCGGCCTACGGCTGGCGCACCCGCTCGACTTCGACCTCAGCCCCGGCAGCGCCGTCGGCAACAGCCCCGCCCTGGCCTACAATTCCGCGCTCGCCAACGCGCAGGCCGTGGTGAAGATCGTGTTGAGCACTTCCCCCAACGGGCCGCTGCCGGACACGGTCGGCGTGCAGCTGTACTGGGACGGCGACCCCTCGGCCGGCGGCAGCTTCTCCACAGCGGGCTATCAGCCGGGCGATACGCTGGTGCTGGCGCTGCGGGTGCCCGGCGGCGACGTGA
>JBBRPS010000332.1:0-10612 GCA_038227745.1 Gemmatales bacterium
GTCCTCGCGCAAAAAAGAAAGAGCGAAAGCGGCGCCGAGCGCCGCACTCCAAAGCGCGAGGCGCATGAAAAAGCCCCCGGCAAAGTGCCGGGGGCGGTGAGAATTCGCGGCTGCGGGCGGCTATCTCCGCTTGATGCCCGTGGGCGGCACATCGCGGTCATCGCGCCCCCCGCGCGGGACGGGCGGCGCCCCGGGCGTCGCCAGGGCCAACACGGTCGGCCCCCCCGAAGCCGGGGGGGCGAAGCTGCGCCAGGCTTGCAGCGGCACCAGGCTCCCCAGGCCGATGCACAACAGCTGCGTGAACCAGAATACCGTCAGGCCCATCGCCAGCGTGTTGTTGAAGCCGTAGGCGTGCAGGCCGACGCCGAGCTGGTTGGTCCCGAACCACGACCAGCCGGTCACCATGTTGCCGACCACCACGAGGACCGCCAGACCGCGCTGCTTGATCAGGCCGCCCCAGCGCGCGTGCAGGACCAGCGCGTTCCACAGCACGATCAGCAGGGCCCCGTTCTCCTTCGGGTCCCAGCCCCAGAAGCGGCCCCACGACTGGTCCGCCCAGATGCCGCCCAGGACCGTGCCGGTGAAGCTGAACAGCGTTGCGAAGCAGACGACGCCGTAGATCATCTGTGTCAGCGTCTTGCGCAGCTCGCCGGTCAGCTCCGTCGTGAAGATGCCCATGACAATGTACGCGATGCCGAGGAAGCCGGCGCCAAACGTGGCCGCGTAGCCGATGGTGATCGCCGTCACGTGCGTCGCCAGCCAGAAGTTCGTGTCGAGCACGGCCTGCAGCATCTCCAGCGTGTCGCCGTCGCTGCCGAGGTGGTTAGCCACGAAGAGGCTCAGCGCGCCGGTCAGCCCGGCCAGGGCGTTGCCGATGCCGTTGTGATAGATGCGCTCCAGGATCAGGCCGAGGACCACCGACATCCAGCCGATGAACACCGCCGAGGAGTACAGGTTCGTGACGAACACCAGCGGCCGCCCCGAGAGGTACATGCGAGCGAGCAGCGCCCAGGTGTGGACGACCACGGCCACGACGGCGAGCCAGAACGCGGAGCGGTTCAGCACCTGCGGCCAGGCCAGCCAACTGACGCACGCCATCAGGAACACGAAGACGTACAGCCACATGCACATGTAGAACGGCGCGAAGTTGTTGAAGAACGTCTCGAAGCCCGCCTTGCCGGACTCGGCGGGGAGCTGCCTGTCCAGCCGCTTGCTGTAGTCGGCCAGGGCCCGGTTGAAGGTTTCGACCTCGCCCTCGGAGTACGCCATCAGCATCGTCGCGAACGCGCGGGCGTTGGCGTTGTCCTGCCGGTGCATCTGCACCTCGACGAACGACTGGCCGAGGGGCTTCCAGTCCTCCCCCTGGGCCGGCGGGATGGCGAAGGGGGCGGACCAGGTGGCGATGGACTTGTACACCCCGAGGTGCTCCATCAACTGAAGGGCCTTGACGTCGAAGATGTCGCGCTTCTTGGCGTCCTTTTTGTCCGCCCGGTAGGCCGCCTCCTCCAGTTTGCCGAGATTGGCGGCGAACTGGTCGATCGAGTAGCGGTACCACCCCGGCTTCATCTTCAGGCCGAGCATGTCGAGGACCTGGTCGTTCTCGATACGGAAGACTTCCAGATCGATGGCCTTCCCCCCATTCTTGAACAGCTTGGGGCTGCTGGTCATGACTTCCAGCAGCCACCTGACGGCGGGCTGCGTCGCGCCCTTGCCGTCCTTGCCGTCCTTGTAGCTCTGGTGGCCGCTGACGGTCATCAGCGCGACGCGCGCGAACGTGTCCAGGGGCTGGACGCGGCCGCGGTGGACGACCGGCAGCTGGCCGAATTCGTGGAGGTGGAAGTCGGCCTCGCGGTCGCGGCGCGGGATGGCGGCGAAGCCGAGGAACAGCGCGCCGATGCCGGCCACGACCCAGGGGACGAAACGGGATGCGTCTTTCATGCCACGGCCCTCCGGCGCAGGAACCCGAACAGGTGCAGGCCAAAGTGAATCAACATGCCCAGCGACACCATCGCGCACGAGACGTACGGCATCAGCCAGCCGGGGTTGCGCACGACCTGCAGGACCGTCCCCGCGTCGTCGGGGAGGAACGCCTGCTGGTAGAACGTCTCGCCCGAGTAGCGCAGGGGGTGGTTCATCCAGATCTTCATGACGCGGTCCACGTTCTCCTCCGGGCGTGGATCCACGAGGCGCACATCGCTGGAAAAGTTCCTGGCGGTGTTGGTGCCGGCGAAGCGGTCGTGGCGGAACTCGATCAGGTGGAGCGAGAACGGCCGGTAGCTGCGCTTCGCGCGCAGGTAGAAGTGGTACTCCTTGCCGTCCACCTCGACCGTCTGGGGTCGGTCGGGGAGCTGGCGCCGCGTGAAGTTCGAGGAGAACCACAGCGACACGAGGTACGTCCCCAGCGCCTTGCCGTTGTCGCGCCGCTTGAGGGTGATGTACGCCGAGGCGACGTCCACCTCGCCCTCGGTGCCGCTGGATTCGTTCTTCTCCAGGGCGATGAGTTGTTGCCCGTCACCGACCGTCGCGGGATTATCCTCCTGCTCGCCCTGCTGGATCTTGCCGACGATCGAGTTGACCAGGAACTTCTTGACGACGATCTCGAAGGGCAGCAGGTCGGTGCGGATCGGCTCGCCCCTGCGCAGGAACGACTGCGGGATGGCGACGACGTTGTCCGTCTTCGGGTCGGAGCGCTCGATGAAGGCCAGCTCCGTCTCGTGGTTGTTGTCGATGAAGTTGGCCGTCTCGCCGTTCGCCATGGTCATGGTGCCCTCGACGGCGTAGACGCCGGTGATGAACTCACTGACCATCATCACGATCAGGCCGAGGTGGAGCACGAGGACGCCGCTCTTCTTGCCGTGCAGCGGGATGAGGCCGCACAACCCCCCCGTCAGCACGATCAGTCCAGACCACATGAGCAGCTCGTTGGAGTGATGCAGTTCCGACATGACGAGGAGGAACACGCTGAGGACGAACGCCGGCAGCAGGAACAGGTCCTGCCAGGCGAAGCGGAAGCGGATGCCGTGGGCGACCAGCAGGTTCGTCAGCAGGACCGCCCCGAGTAGCCAGCCGCCGGGGTAGTAGAAGCCCCAGTGGGCCTGCAAGTCCGCGGGCAGGCCGAGGAACACCTGGCCGAAGCGGACGAACACCTGGCCCGGGATCCAGACGAACCCGAAGGTGCGGAAATACTGGTTGATGACGGTGAGGTTGCCGGACTCGGCCTGGCCGAGGGTGCCGGCGAAGACGAGGAACAGCGCCAGCGAGAACACGACCACGGTCAGGCGCAGCGACGCGATCGGTCCGAGGACGTACTTCCGCACGCACTGCCAGGGGCCGAGCGGCTTCGGGGTGCGGACCGGGGCGGACTCGAGGGCAGGCGCCACGGGGTGCGGGGCGGGCGTCGTCGGGGGGGTCGTTATCTGGCTCACGGTGGCCCTTCCTTCCTCGCGTTGAACTGGACGGAGCGGACGAACGCCTCGAAGTTGGCGCGCTGCCCCTCGACCACGTCCGGCGGACCGGTCATCTTGAAGAACCAGGTGCGGGGGCCGCGGGCGGCGATCGCGCCGAAGATGGCGGTGCGCTGGCCGCCCTTGTCCGGGCCGACCACCTCGACGTACGGCACCTTTGCGCCGGCGACCTCGATCTCCTTGACGCCCCTCTGAATTTCCGCCGCGCCCACCTCCGGCAGGCCGACCTGGCCGCGCCAGCGGTTGACGTTCATGACGAGGCCGCCGGCGCCCCCGCCGAGAGGCGAGACGGTGACCTCGGCTGCCTTCTCGCCCGCGCCGGCGCGGAAGGTGGCGACGCTGAACGCCTTGTTCCGGGCCGACTGCCAGCCCTTCGGCACGTCGTACGTCGGGGCCGCCTCTTCCTCCTGCTCCACCGCCGGACGGGGGGGCGCCTTCTGGTCGGCGAACGGCGGGCGCGTGGCGGCGAGGCGGCTGCCGGTGCCGACCTGGTCGAAGAGGACCACGTCGGTGTCGCCCACTTTCATCTTACTGGTGACGCCCTCGAGTTGCTCCGCGTTGACGTCCTTGAGGCCGAGTTGCCCGCGCCAGCGGTTGACGTTGGCGAGGACATCGGCGGCCTGACCCTCGCGGCCGAGCGGGAAGACCGTCAGCTCCAGATCTTCGCCCTTGCCCTTCTCCTCCGGCGGCAGGCGGAAGGTGGCGTAGCGGCGGAACTCGCCCTGTTTGGGCTGCGCCTTGACCTCGCGCCAGCCCTCGGGGGCGGTCCAGGAGATGGGCGGCTCGCCCTTCTTGTCGTTGAAGCGGAGCGAGGCGATGAAGTTGCGGAAGGCCTTCTTCTGCGCCTCGACGGCGTGCTCGGGGCCGACCACCTTGAGGAACCAGGTGCGTTCGCCGTGGGGGGCGATGGCGGCGAGCATGCGCAGGCGCTGCTCGCGCGGCACCTGGTAGTGCCGGATCTCGTCGGCGTTTTGACAGCCGAGGACCGCCGCGGCGGCGAGGCCACAGGCGATCCGCAGGCTCCATCGGGTGCTGGTCACACCAATCCCCAGGGGTAGAGGTCGAAGGCGAGGTCGTGAACCGCCGTGGTGGCAACGCTGGAAGGTGTTGCGGTTATTTTGGCAGGAGGGTTCGCGGGTGTCAAGGCGGCAGCCCTGGCCGACGCCACTCGGGGGCACGGATTCGCAGAGCGCTCGAACGCGGAGGGCCACTCACTCTCTCCAGTGTCGCCGGGGGGGCGGGAGAATGCAAGCGGAAAACGGGAGCGGCGCGGGCAATTTTTCCGGCCGGTCCGCTCCGGCGAGGTTTCGACCTTCCTGGCGAACGGCTGGCTTACGCCAGGAAGGTTGAAACCACGCCTCAGCGATCCGGTCCGCCGCCGTCGGTCCGGCGCGGCGGCGCATCCGTGAAGCGGTGCTCCCCGGGGGCGAAGTGCCGCCGTCCCGGCGCCTCGCGCAGGTGCCGGCGCCGCTCGGCGAGATTCCGCAGCGTGTACCAACGGACGAGGTTGTAGCAGAAGAAGGCCAGGGCAATCGCGCCAAGGTGGATGTTGCCGTTGATCCAGAGGATCCGCAGGTGCGGCGCCGTCCACGACAGGACGAGCGAGGTGACGGCCACGAATAACCAGAACAGTGCGAAGATGAGGTTCACGCGGCTTCCCGGGATGGAGACGGCGGAGCGCGGCCGGCGGACAACGGCCTTCTTCTGTGTATTGTCCCCGAGGCGGGAGGTGTTGGCAACCCCTTCAGGTCCGGCTCCTCCACTTCCCCGCGGAAGAATTCGCGGACGCCAAAGCCGCTGGCGACGGCGATCCGCCGGCCGCGCGACGGGTGGCTCACCGTTTCCGGTACACTTCGGCGCCTGTGCGGCCGATGCTCCTTGTATCGGCCGCGGCGACCTGGCCGCGAGGGGGGCGATAGCAGGGGGCGTGGTAGCGCCTGGGTCCGCGGTCTGCTTCGCCGTGGGCGACGGGGCAACCCAGGCGGATTGAGGATCTGTTCCAGGAAACCGCAAGGAGGCCATTTCCGATGCACGGATCCCCAAACTATGACATCGCCCCGCACGGAACAAGCGCCGGGGTGGCCGGCGGCTTCCGCCTGTCCCTCGTCATCCCCGCGTGGAACGAAGAGAAGACCATCGGGCAGGCCATCCGCGAGGCCGACGCCGCCCTGTCGGCAGCCGCGTCCGAGTACGAGATCCTCGTCGTGGACGACGGCAGCACCGACGGCACGGCCGAGGCCGTTCGCGCCGCGGCGGGCGCCAACCCCCGCGTGCGCCTGCTGCGGCACCCGCGCAACCTCGGCTACGGGGCGGCGCTGCGCACCGGCTTCGAGGCCGCGGCGCTCGACCTGGTGGCGTTCACCGACGCCGACTGCCAGTTCGACCTGGCCGACCTGGCCTACATGCTGCCGCTCACCCGCCGCTTCGACGTGACGTGCGGCTACCGCATCGACCGGCAAGACCCGGCCCTGCGCCGCTTCTGCTCCTGGGGCTATAACGCCCTCGTCACGCTCCTGGCGGGCAGCCAGGTCCGCGACATCGACTGCGCCCTCAAGGTCTTCCGCCGGGAGAAGCTGGCCGCGATCCTGCCCGAGTGCGCCGGCTTCTTCGTCAACACCGAGATGCTGGCCCGGGCGCGGCTCGGGGGGTTGTCCGTGGTGGAGGTCGGCGTCCGCCACCGGCCGCGCGCCGCCGGACAGAGCAAGGTGTCGCTCCGGGACGTCCCCCGCACCCTGTCGAGCCTGCTGCCCTTCTGGTGGTCGCGCCTCCTCTTCCCCGCCCCCGACGCCCCGACGTCCTGGCGCGGCGGCCAACTCTGGGCGGCGCTGATGACCCTGGCCGTCCTGGCGGGCTGCCTGCTCTTCCCCAACCTGTCCTACCCCCTGATGGAGCCGGACGAGGGGCGCTACGCCGAGATCAGCCGGGAGATGCTGGCCCACGGCGACGGGGTCATCCCCACGCTCAACCAGCGGCCTTACTACGACAAGCCGCCGCTGCTGTACTGGCTGGTGGCCGGCAGTCTCCGGTGCTTCGGCGGCAGCGAGTGGGCTGCCCGCCTGACGCCCGCACTGGCCGCGCTGGGCGCCGTGCTGGCGACCTTCCTGTGCGGCAACCGTACGGTGGGGGGCCGGGGCGCGTTCCTGGGGGCGCTGGCCCTGACGCTCACGCCGGCGTTCATCCAGTGCGGCCGCTTCCTCATCCTCGACGGCCTGCTGACCGTGCTGGTCGCGGCCGCCCTGTTCGCGGGCCACGCCGCCATCGCCGGCAGCCGCCTGCGCTGGCCCTGGTGGGTCGCCTCCGCGGCCTGCTGCGGCCTGGGCGTGCTGACCAAAGGCCCCGTCGCTCTGGCCCTGGTCGCCCCGCCTCTGGCCGCCTACGCCTGGCTCAACCGCCTGCCGGCCCGGCCGACGGCCCGCCACTGGGCGGCCTACGCCGCCCTGGCGCTCGGCCTGGCCGCCCCGTGGTACGTCGCCTTCATGTGCCGGGACCCCCGGTTCGCCTACCACTTCTTCGTGGAACACCACCTGCACCGCTTCTTCGGCGAGGAGTACCACGGCCAGCCGTTCTGGTTCTACGCCCCGGTGCTGCTGGTCCTGTGCCTGCCGTGGTCGTTGCTGCTGCTTCCGCGGGCGCGCTCCCTCTTCGCCCGGCCGGCGGCCCCCCGCGCCCCGCGGCCCCGGGCGCTGGGGTTCTACCTGCTGTGGGCCGGCTGGTGCGTGCTGTTCTTCTCGCTGTCCCGGGGCAAGTTGCCGCCCTACGTCCTGCCGGCCGCGCCGGCGCTGGCGCTGCTGTTCGGCTGCTGGCTGGACCGCGGGCTTTCCCAGGCCGGCGGCGCGACCTCCTCCCTGGAGGGTGCCGGCGCGGTGCCCCGCCGTGCGGCCATGCTCTTCGCCGCGGCCTGGCTGGTGGTGAGCGTCGCCGGCTGGCGGCTGCAGCTCCTCGGCCCGGCGGCGGCCCTCGCCCAGGCCGCAATGGGTGCGGCCGCCGTGGCCGGGGTGGCGTTGTGGGGGCGGCGGCTGTCCGCGCGGGCGGCGTGGGTCCTCTGCGGCGTCCTGGGCGTGGCGGTGATCCACGAGTCCGCCCACGACCTCGTCCCCGCCTGGTCTGCGCGGCGTTCCCCGCTGGCGCGGTCGGAGGCGGTGACGCGGCTGGTGCGGGAGGCGCGGGTCCCGGTGGCCTGCTACGGCGGCGACTGGGGGTCGGTGCCGTTCTACGCGGGGAGCACGGAGGCGGTCCCCAGCTTCTGCGAGTATTCCCCGCCCGGGGAGGTGCGGAAGTTCTTGAGCCGGCACCCGCGCTGCCTCTTCGTCATCCGGTACAGGCAGGACCGCGAGGCGTTCCGGGCGGCGTTGCCCCCCGGCATGCGGGCCACCACGGTCGTGGACGTGGGCGAGGCGCTCGCCGTTCTGGTGCAGGACGCCCGCGGCCAGGGCGGCGAGCCTTGGGGGGAGGACTGCGAATAGGCCACAGCCGGGACAGCCCTGGACCGTCCACCCTCCCCGCGCCGTCAATCAGACGGTCGGGATGCAGTAGGAAAACGCCTGGGGGCTCCTTCGCGGGGGCGGCGGTTGGCACGGGGAGGAAGAAGGTGTCAGTCGCCCAGGACCAGCATCGTCACCAGCATGACCAGGCCGTTGTTCAGCGCGTGGCCCACCATGCACGGCACGAGGGTGCCGCGCCACTCGCGGGCGCTCGCGAAGCCGTACGCCAGCGCCATCAGGAACGGCACGCCCAGCAGGCCCTGCGGGTGAATGATCGCGAACAGGAAGTTCACGACCGTGGCGCTGACCAGGAAACTCCGCCCCGTGCCGAGGCCGCAGCTCGCCTCACGCAGGTGCCGGTAGAGCACGCCCCGGAACATGATCTCCTCCACGACGGGCGCCACCACGCAGGCGAGCAGGATCACCTCGAAGCGCGCCCAGAAGTCGCCCGAGGCCACGTCCTCGACGATCGGGTGCGCCGGCCCGGAGTAAGGCGCGAAGTTCTGTTCCTCGCCGCCGTCCCCGCGCACCACGAACATGACGCCGACGGCCATCAGGACCACGACCACCAGCAGGGTCACGCTGATGCCGTAACAGGTCACTCCGCACAGTGGCTCGACGGCGGGGTTGCGCCCGGCCGTCAGGCCGATGTCCTCGCGCACCTGCCGCCACGGCACGCCGCGCAGCACCGGCCAGGCCAGCACGGCGAGGCTCAGGAGCGCCGCGGCGCCGCTCAGGAGCAGCCGCGGCGCCTCCGCCGGCAGCAGCCGCCCCGCCAGGCCCAGGCCGGTCCACAGCAGCAGCCAGAGCGCGAACGTCTCGGCGTACACCCCGCCCGGAGACGTGCCGCAGCGGACGCCGCTCCGCACCACGCCCCGGGCCACCAGCACGAGGAAGACAATCGTCCCGATGATCCCGGCGAGCACCAGGAAGCAGCTGCCGCCGGTCACGCCGAGCAGCGCCGCGAAAGTCTGCCGCGCCGGCTCCAGGACTTTTTCTCGCGCCGCGGCATCGGGGGCCGATTCGCCGCGGAGGGCCGTGGCCGCGGGGCCGCCCGCGATCGGCAGGACGAACTGCAGCGGCGCGAGCTTGCCCCCCGGGGCCAGCGCCAGCTCGCCGAACCAGCCCAGCCCGGAACGCAACTGCTGCCGGTCCTTCGGTGACAGCAAGGGGGCGTCGAAGCGAAGGTGCTCGTAATCCCGATACAGGTGGTCGAGGAGGTTGTGCAGGGCTTGCTGCGGCGGCGTGAAGGCGACGCCTTGCTCCCGTGCGCGGCGGTCCAACTCGCGCAGTTGTTTGCGAGCCTCCGTGGGACCGCGCAGCTCGCCGGCGAGGACGACGAAGCGCAGGCGCTGACTCACCGGCCCCGTGTTGAGCGCCCTGGCCTGGTCGTACACGCCCGGCATGTCGAGGATCTCGCGCATGCCGACCATGTACCGCGCCTGCGTGCGCATGGTGATCAGACCGATGCGGTCCTCGCCATCGCTCTCGCGCCGTGCCTCCTGGAAAAAGTGCAAGGCCACGAAGCCGACGATCACCACCCACGCGAGCGCCGCCCAGGCCAGCGGCCAGCGGCTCGAGCGCGGCGACTCCTCCGGGAGCGGGAAGGGAAGGGGGGGGTTGTCGGCGCGGTCGTTCATGGGCCGTGTTCCGCGGGGGGAGGGGCTGGGTGTCGTCGGAGTATTGTATGGGCGGGCGGCGTGCGGTGGCCGGGCCGCGGCGCCCAGGATAAAAACTCCCTGTCCGCGTTCGGCCCGGTCCCGACCGAGGAGAGGAACCATGTCCCGGAGCCTGCGGGCCTTGCTGGCCGGCATCGTCGATTACGCGGGCCTGTTCCCGCCCGCCCGCCTGCCCCTCGACGAGGCGCTCCGCAACTACGCCCGCTACCGCAGCGAGCCCGACGCCTGGATGCTCGGCCGCTTCGTCTGCCCGGCGGCGCGGCTGGCGGAGCTTTCGCCCCTGGTCGATGAGCTGTTCGGCTCGGGGCCGCCGCTGTCGGTTTCGGCCCTGGGCCGCGGCGGCGACACCGTCGCCGCGTTCCTGGAGGGGCTGCGCGCTGACCAGGAGGCGGTCGATACTTTCCGGCGTCGGCACGGTGATCGGGCCACCGTAGACATGCTGGAGCTGCGCCTCCCGCCGGACGTGCTGGCCCCGGCTCGGCCCGATCCCCTATCGCCTCTCTTGAGATCCACTGAAGAGATTGTCTTTGCCGCGCGGTTATGCCCGCCTCCAATCACCTGGGAGAGTCGAGGGATTTATCTTTACTTCGAGGGACCTCTGGGAGCGAACTGGCGCCACACACTCATCCTCCCCCCAATGCTCTGCGGCGGGTACAAGCTCCGCACCGGCGGCCTGGAGGCGTCGGCCTTCCCCACCCCCGAGCAGGTGGTGGCGACGCTGATCGCATGCGGGCGCGCCAAGAGGCCGTTCAAGGCAACCGCGGGCCTTCACCACCCGATTCGCCACTTCGACGCCCAGCTGCAAGCTTCCGTCCACGGATTCCTCAACGTCTTCGGTGCGGGCGTACTGCTGGCAGCCCTGGGGCTAACCGAACGGCGCGTGCGACGGATCATAGAGGATGAGGATCCGGCCCACTTCAGTTTCACGGACGAGGGTTTCCGCTGGAAAGATCTGTCCGCCCCGGTGGATGCCATCGTACGGGCGCGA
>JBBRPS010000333.1:0-10511 GCA_038227745.1 Gemmatales bacterium
CCCCCTACCTGGCGCGACTCGCGGAGCGAGTCGCCCACGAACGCTCCCGGCTCGCCTGGGCGTGAACGAAACTCACGACATGACCAGCCCGCCGCAGACGTTCATGGCCTGCCCGGTGACCATCCGCGCCTCGTCCGAGGCGAGGTAGACGGCCAGCGGCGCCACGTCCTCCGGCTCCAGGCGGCCGCCGATCGGCGTCAGCGACTTCTCCAGCTCCGCGACGGTGGTGCCGCGGCGCTGGGCGTCGTACTCCAGGCGGCGGTCATTCATCGCGGTGTGGACCGGGCCGGGACAGATCGCGTTCACCGTGACGCCCTCCTTCGCCACCTCCAGGGCCAGCGTCCGCGTCAGGCCGAGCAGGCCATGCTTGCTCGCGGCGTAGGCGGCGCCGTGGAAACTGCCGGTCTTGCCGTTGATCGAGGCGACGTTGACGATCCGGCCCCAGCCCCGCGCCACCATCCCCGGCAGCACCGCCTTGCTGAGGAGGTACGGCACCGTCAGGTTCAGGCGCAATGTCAGCTCCCAGAAGTCGTCGTTGAACTCCACGACCGGCTTCGGGTTGGCGCTGCTGCCGATGCCGGCGTTGTTGACGAGGATCTCGACGGGGCCGAGGGCGGCCGCCGCCTCGCGGACGACCCGGTCCGTCTCGCCGCGCGCGACGAGGTCGGCGGTCAGCGCGACGGCTTCGCCGCCGGCGGCGCGAATGGCGGCGACGGCGTCCTCCAGTTCCGGCACGGTGCGCGCGGTCAGCGCGACGCGCGTCCCTTCCTTCGCGAACGCCAGGGCGATGGCCCGGCCGATGCCGCGGCCTGCCCCCGTGACCAACGCTACCCGACGCTGCAGTCTGCCCATGATGCGAGTACCCGGAGGGACAGCGGAATGAGCGCCCGGCGAGCGGCGGGGTTCGCCGGCGCTTGCCTTTGTCTACGGGTATACGATACGAGGCAGGGAGCAACCAGGCGGACCGGGTCCGGTATCAGGATCCGCGCAACCGGACCGTTCGGCACTACCCTGGCCGCGCAGTCCCTTTCCGGCGGCCCGCGGCGATGGTAACTCTTCCGCATTTTCGCTATCCTGCTTGCCGGACCGGCGGCGCGAGTCTCCCCGCCCTTCCCACTGGGGCGGGCTTCCATGCAGGGGGTTCCGTTCGTTTCGTCGGTTTCACGGCGGCAAAGGGGTTGCGATGGCGGGAAAACTTAACGTCGTCACGGGCGCGACGGGCCTGCTCGGCAGTCACATCGCGGAGCAACTCGTCGCGCGGGGCGAGCGTGTCCGCGCCCTGGTCCGGCCGGCGAGCGACATGGCCTTCCTGCGCCGGCTCGGCGCCGAGGTGGTCCGCGGCGACCTGCGCGATCCGGACCTGGTGCGCCGCGCCGTCGGAGGCGCCGATGTCGTTTATCACTGCGCCGCCCGCGTCGGCGACTTCGGTTCCTGGGGCGTGTTCCGGGCGGAGGTCATCAACACCACCCGCACCGTCCTCGACGCCTGCCGCGGGGCCGGCGTCGGCCGCGTCCTCCACGTCAGCTCCGTCGCCGTCTACGGCCACCCGCGGGCGTCGGCGCGCACGGTCACCGAGGACGAGCCGCACGGCCAGCGCCTGCGCCTGTGGGACTACTACTGCCGGGCGAAGATCCGGGCCGAGGAGCTGGCGCGGCGCTACGGCCCCGGCCTGACAGTCGTCCGTCCGACGTGGATCTACGGCCCGCGCGACCGCAACGGCCTGCCGCGCCTCCTCAAGGCGCTGCGCGGCGGCTGGGTGTCGCTGCTCGGCTCGGGCGACAACCCGCTCAACATTGTCTATGCCGGCGACGTGGCCGAGGGCGCCATCCGTGCCGCCAACTCTGCGGAGGCCGACGGCCGGGCGTACCACCTGTGCAGCGAGGGCGACATCACGCAGCGGCAGTTCCTCGACACGCTGACCGACGCTCTTGGCCTGCCGCACGTCCGCCGCCGCTCTCCGGTGTGGCTGGCGTACTGCGGCGGCTTCTTCGGCGAGGTGATCGCCCGCCTCTTCCAGTGGGACCGGGCGCCGTACATCACGCGCTACTCCGTCTCGCTGGTCGGCCGGCCCGCCCGCTTCAGCATCGCGAAGGCCCGCGCCGAGCTCGGCTGGCAGCCGCAGGTGCCGGCCCTCGAAGGGCTGCGGCGGGCGCTGGACTGGCTCCGCGCCGGCGAGGGGCCGCCTGTGCCGGCCGTGCCGGCCTTGACCGCCGTGCCGGCGCCCGTGTGACCCGGGGGAATGGATAAATTGCGAAAGATGCGTTGACAGCCCTGTGTCACTCCGCTAAAGTCGAGTTTCAAGGTGTTTGACAGGGGTAGAAGGCGGGGCCGGCCTCCGCCGCTTCCCCCCGACGGTCGCCCCGCACCGCCGGGGCGCGTGAGGGAGGCCGAACGTGGGCGAACCCATTGGCCGCAAGTTGTCTCTGTCGCCGGCGCGGCGCTTCGTCGGCGACCTGCTGCACTTCGCCCGGCAAGTCCCGACCGTCCCCGTCCAGAAGCGCATGAACATCGCGCCGCTGGCGGCAGCCCGCCGGCAGGCGGTCCCGCGGCCGAGCTGGTGTGCCCTGTTCACCAAGGCGTACGCCATAGTGGCGGCGGCGCGGCCGGAGCTGCGGCGAGCGTACCTGTCCTTCCCCTGGCCGCACCTCTACGAGCACCCCGTGAGCGTGGCCTCGGTCGCCATCGAGCGCCACATCGGAGACGAGGACGCCGTGCTGTTCGTGCAGCTGCGCGGCCCGGAGGAGCACACCGCCGAGCAGATCGACCGCTACCTCAAGGAGTCGAAGGAGCTTCCCGTCGAGCAGGTGCCCACGTTCCGCCGTGCCCTGCGGGTGAGCCGGCTGCCGCGGCCGCTGCGGCGGCTGCTGTGGTGGATCGGCCTGAACTGGTCCGGCTACAAGCGGGCGCGCAACTGGGGCACGTTCGGCGTGAGCGTCTACTCGGGGCTGGGGGCCGAGGCGCTGCACCCGCTGTCACCGCTGACGACGGCGCTGAACTACGGCGTCATCGCCGAGGACGGCACCGTGGACGTGCGCGTGATCTACGACCACCGCGTCATGGACGGGGCCACGGTCGCCCGAGCGCTGGCGGACCTGGAGCAGGTCCTGAACAATCAGATCGCGCGGTCCCTCGTGCTGTCCCCCCCGCGCAACGGCACCATGCCTCCGTTCGAGGTGGCCGCGAAGGGATGAAGGAGCTAGCCGGCAAGAAGGGCGGTCCCGAGGTGGTCTTCGCGCTCAGCACGATCGCGGATGACCTGCGATGAGAGAACCCAGGATCACCCGGCGAACAGAGCTTGCCGCACCTGCCCTGTGCTCAACGGCACCAGCCGGCCGAAGGCGTCGCGCACCTGCGTCCCCGGGTTGACGCCCAGCCCGTCAAGGATTGTCGCGGCCACGTCCGGCGGCGTGTACGGATCCTCCGCGGGATAGGCGGCGATGCGGTCCGACCTCCCGAGCACCCGCCCCCCACCGGCGGTCCCGCCGGCCACCACCAGCGAATAGCACTGCGCCCAGTGGTCGCGCCCCGTGTCATCGACGCCGTTGCCCGTGAACTGGCCGAAGCGCGGCGTCCGCCCGAACTCGCCGGTACACACCACCAGCGTGCTCTCCAGCAGGCCACGCGCCGTCAGATCTTCGAGGAACGCCGCGAAACACTGGTCGAACGGCGGCAGCAGCTCGTCGCGCAGGCGGCGGTTGTTGTTGAAGTGCGTGTCCCAGTGCGGCAGCGGGTTGTTCACCTTGCCGCCCCAGTACACCGTCACCAACCGCACCCCCGCCTCCACCAGCCGCCGCGCCAGCAGCAGCGCCTGACCGTACTTGTGCCGCCCGTAACGGTCGCGCAACGCCGCCGGCTCGCGGCCGAGGTCGAACGCCCGTCGCGTCCGGTCCGACGTCAGCAGCGCGAACGCCCGCCGCTGGTAATCGTCCAGACCCTCGACACGCCGATCCGCCGACAGCCGGCCGAGCTGCTCGTTCACCGTCCGCAGCAGCGCCCGCCGGTCGCGGAGCCGCTGCGGGCGCGCCTCGGGGCCGGCGGCCAGGCCGTCCACCGTGAACTCGTCGTCATTTGGGTCGCCGTGGATGGCGAAGGGGGCGTAGTGGGCGCCGAGGAAGCCGCCGTTCTGGCCGGGCGTCGTATAGGGGCCGTCCGTCACGGGGTCGGGCAGCGACACCGCGGCGGGGACGTTCGCGGCGTGGCGGGCGCCGTAGGTGACCTGGGCGCCGAGGTGGGGAAAGTCGTTCTCGGTCGGCGTGAAGGCGATCAGGTCGCGCGGCGGCGGCTGGCCGGTCGTCACGAAGTACGTCGCCGTGTTGTGGTTGATCGCGGTGTGCGTCATCGAGCGCACGATTGTGAAGCGGTGCGCGAGGCGGGCCAGGCGCGGCAGGTGCTCGACGATGCGGATGCCGGGGACGCTGGTGGCGACGGGGCGGAAAGCGCCGCGGATGTTCTCGGGGGCGTCGGGCTTCATGTCCCAGGTGTCGAGCTGACTCGGGCCGCCGTGCAGCAGGAACAGCACGCAGGAACGCGCCGCCGGACGACGGCCGCGCTCCTCCGCCCGCAGCAGGCGCGGTAGCGACAGGCCCGCCAGACCGAGACCGCCGAACTGCAGCCAGCGGCGGCGGCTCAGGCCGGCGCCTTCGAGGATGTGCAGCATACGCTTCTCCCTCCTCAAGGAGGGTATCCGCGGCGGCCGCGCCTGTCAAACGGACGAGCCTCTGGCGAGCGCGGTGTTTCGCGCTCGCCAGAGGCTCGCGGCTAAACGAGAGGGACGAACGGCTACTTCTCTTCCGTCTTCGACGGCGGCAGTTCCTTGACCTCGATCTTGCGCACGTGCAGCACCGTCTCGTGTACCTTGCCCTCCTTGTCCTTGTAGGCGTCGTGCTGCTGCAGCGCGAAGTGGCCGCGTGTGAACTTGTTCGCCTTGTCCATGTAGTCCACCACCTTCTCACCGTTCACCTTGATGATGATGTGGTTGCCCTTCGCGATCACTTCCTGCGTGAACCAGGTGTCCGGCGGGACCAGCACCTTCGTGACCTTCGCGAGGTTGTACAGGCTCCCCGTCCGCTGCGGGTCAGGTGGGAACGTGCTGTTGATCTGTGCCTCGTAGCCGGGGGGATAGCCCGGCGCGAACTTGGCCCGGAAGTACTGGCCGCTGTTGCCCAGGTCGTTGATCTTGGCCTCGATGCGGTAGTAGAAGTTCTCGTAGTCGCCGCGGTCGCTGAAGAGGTGGCTGCCCTTGTTGCCGCCGCTCACGATCGCGCCCTCCTCCACCCGCCACTTGCCTGGGCTCTTCGGATGCGTCTTCCAGCCCTTCAGGTCCTTGCCGTTGAAGAGTTGCACCCAGCCGGCGCTGTCGCCCTTCTCCGCCTTCTTGTCGCCCGCGTCCGCCCACGGCGCCCCGGCCAGCGCCGCCAGCGCCAGTACCGCACCCGTCCCCAGTAGCAGTCGCTTCATCGCAGTGTCTCCTCGAAGTGTCTTGCCGGCGGGCGCGACGCCCCGGCGCCTTCCCTTCCCAAGACTCACCTTCACGCCCGCCTTGCGTGAGGTTGTTATACCGCGCCGCTTCCAAAGACAAGAGATTCGCCTTGACGCGCCGGCCGCCGCCGCTATCCTGCCGACGCGCCCACTCGTTTCAACAGGAGGCCCGTGGGACCGCACTCGCTGACGTCGCCCGGCAAGTCCCGCCTGCGGTGGTTGCCGGCCCTGCTCGTCCTCACGACCGCCGTCGCCGGCTGCTCGTTCGGCATCGGCGTGCGCCGCAACAACCTGCCGCCGCTGCTGACCGGCTGGCGCGACAGCTTCTTCGAGAGCGACGAACTCTCCCCGCGCACCCTCCAGACCCTCCGCCGCCTCGACCTCGCCGAACTCCACGGCCGACATCCCAGGGACGCCTACCGCCGGCTGCACCAGGCGGCCGTCGCGGACCCGCAGCCCGACTCCCTCTTCGCCCTCGCGGAACTCTGCTACCACATCGGTCGCGCCGCCGAGAAGTCCGAGGAGGGCGAGGCCGTCGCCTATTACTACCTCTGCGCCGGCTACGCCTACCATTTCCTGTTCCCGTCGCCGGCGGTCCGCTGCCGTGGGCCGGCCGCCGACACGGCCGACGCGCCGCGGCTGCTGCCGCCCCTGGGGCCGGACGACCACGGGCCTCTGGCGGTGGACCGCAGGCAGCAGGCGCGCGACGCCTTCGACCCGCGCTTCCGTCTGGCGTGCGACCTGTACAACAACGGCCTGGCCAAGTGCATCCGCGCCGCCCAGCGCGTCGGCCGACTCGACCCGCGCCACCAGCTCCACCTGCCGACGAAGGAGGGCGACGGTTTCATGCTGTCCATCGCCCACCACGGCTTCTCGTGGCGCCCCGAGGACTTCGGGCCGCTGCAGTTCTGCTCCGACTTCGAGGTCTACGGCCTGGACAACCACTTCCGCACCTACGGTCTGGGCGTGCCGCTCATCTGCACGCGCGCCGAGGCCGACCCGTCCGCCCCCGGCCAGGCGTTCTACCCGCGCGAGGTCAGCTTCCCCGTCACGGCCTTCTTCCGCTTCGAGGGCGGCCTCGCCGACCTCGGCGCCTGCCGTGCCGGCCGCCTCGAACTTTACAACCCCCTGGAGGTCCAAAGTGTCCGCGTCGCGGGGCGGGCCGTGCCGCTGGAGACCGACCTGACCACGCCGCTGGCCTACTTCCTCAGCAAGACCGACCTGCAAGGCCTGGAGCTGACGGGCTTCCTGCGCGCCGACCGGCTGCGCAACCGCACCGGCATCTACCTGTTCGAGCCGTACCAGAAGGGGAAGATCCCGGTGGTGATGGTCCACGGGCTGCTGTCGTCGCCGTTGACGTGGACGCCGCTGTTCAACGAGCTGCGCGCCGACCCGGAGCTGCGCAAGCACTTCCAGTTCTGGTTCTACCTCTACCCGACGGGCAATCCGTACCTGGTGACGGCCGCGGACCTGCGGCAGTCGCTGGACCGGCTGCGCCACGAGGTGGACCCCGAGGAGCACGACGCCGCCCTCGAACAGATGGTCTTCGTCGGCCACAGCATGGGCGGCCTGGTGTCGAAGATGCTGACGCAGGACAGCGGCGACGACTTCTGGAAGCTGGTCACCAACAAGCCGTTCGCGAACCTCAAGGCCTCGCCGGAGACGAAAGCGGAGTTGCAGAGCATCTTCTTCTTTGAGCGCGAGCCGTGCATCAAGCGCGTGGTGTTCCTGGGAACGCCGCACCACGGCTCGAAGCTCGGTCCGTCGCTGCCCGCGAAGCTGCTGGCACGGTTCGTGCGGCTGCCGCGCGCGCTGATCGACGCGGCGAGCGACGTGGCGGAGGAGAACCCCGGGCTGTGGTCGGGGCTGGGGAACAACCCCAAGGCGCCGCAGCTGCCGACGAGCCTCGACCTGCTCTCGCCGGGCGCGCCGGCGCTGGAGTTGCTGGCGTACCGGCCGGCGCCGCCGCGGGTACATTACCACTCGGTGATCGGGGTGGCGTACGGGGAGGGCGACAAGAGGACGGACGGCGTGGTGCCCTACACGAGTGCCCACATCGACGGCGTCGATTCGGAACTGGTGGTGCCGGCGATCCACACGACGGTCCACCACCACCCGCTGGCGGTGCTGGAGGTGCGGCGCATCCTTCTCGAGCACCTGCGGTCGCTGCGGGAGACGGGGGTTCAGCCGGCGTCGTGCCCGGGGGTGCAGCTGCGGGCGCCGAGCGGAGTCTAAACGGAGCGGCGCCGGCGCGCGAACTCCTCGACCGCCTTGGCCTGCTCCTCCGTCTCGATCGAGCCCGGCCGCAGCCGCCGCACCCGCGCGATGGCGTTCTGGGCGCTCATGTCCTTGCTCGCGAAGTAGCACGCCAGCACGACGCCGGTCCGCCCCAGGCCGGCGCCGCAGTGGACGCCCACGCCCATCTTGTGCCCGTTCGCCCGCCGAATGCTCGAAATGCAGTGGTCGAGCTGCTCCTGCGTCGGCGCCTCCATGTCTACCACGGGGACGTGAACCAGGAACAGCCCGGCCTCGTTGATCCAGTCGCGCCGCGGCGGGTCCTCGGTCAGCGACAGCAATACCTCGATGCCCTGCGTGCGCAGCCAGCCGAGATCCTCGGAGCCGTCCGGGCGCGCCATCGCCGCCAGGTGGGGCTTGTCGATCCAGGAAAAGCCGTGCGGTTGTGCCATGGTCCTCGCCCTGTCCAGGTCCGTCCCCCGCCCGAGGACCGCGCCGCGCCGGTCAAGCACTCCGAAGGGGTTTCTGTCCGAAGCGCGCCCGCAGCTGGTTGGCCTGCTCCCACACCTTCGGAGACGTCTGCAGGAAGTCGATCAGGTTGCCCGTGGAGATCCCCAGCGCCGCCGCCGCCTCCGCGACCCGCGCCTGCAGCGCCTGCAGCAGGTCCAGAGCCAGGCCGGCCACCGGCCAGAAGCGCGGGTCCTTGCGGCCCAGGTCGAGCCGCCCGTCGCGGTTCCGCGCCCCTTCGTATTCCGGCCGCGACGCGACGGCCTCCGGAGTGACCTCCTCGGGCGTCAGCTCGTCTCTCCGTTTAAGGTACAGCGCCTGGCGGATGCGGCGAAGGGCGCGGGCGCGGTTCTCGTGCTGCGAACGGCTCTCCTCGGCGATGACGATCAGCCCGGTCGGTCCGTGCCGCAGCCGGACCGCCGAGCTGGTTTTGTTCCGCTTCTGGCCGCCCGGGCCGCTGGCGCGGTACGTGTCCACTTCGCACTGCGCCAGCAGCTGCGCGTCGCTCAGGGTGGCCCAGGTGGCACGGTTCATCAGTTGTCAGTTGTCAGTGCAGAACCCAAGCCCACGGGTGGCAACCCGTGGGCTTTTCCTCTGACGACTGCTCCTACGCATTCCCCACGATCTCACGCCAGTAAGCGTCCCACGGCGCCCGCCGCGGACGGCTGAGCATGCGGTTGCCCGCCTCGGCGTTCTGGCCGGTGAAGCGCTCCTCGCGCGGATCCCACGTAAAGCTCTGGCCGGTGCGGATCGCGATGTTGCCCAGGTGGCAGACGCTCACCGAGCGGTGGCCGACCACCGGGTTGCAGATCGGCTGCCGCCGGGCGCGCACGCACTCGATGAAGTTGCCCATGTGGTTGGTGGACACCGGCAGCCGTACCGCGTTCTGCGGCAGGCGCTCCGTCAGCAGGCGGCTCGCCTGGGCGTTGCCGTCGTTGGCAATGATCGTGCCGCGGCTGACGAAGATCCACTTGCCGTCCTCGCCCTCGAAGAGGATGCCGTTGTCGTGCGGCTGGCCGTTCGCCTGGCGGGCGGGGAAGTTCTGTGGCGGGCTATCGCGGCAGATCAGCCGCGTGCCGGCGGCGCCGTTCGGGCCATTGCCGTAGGTGTACGTCGCCTGGAACGTCGGGTGGCAGTTGAAGCTGCGCGCGTCGGTGCTCGGCGCCTGGCCGCGGCCCTCGACGGCGATCGGGCCGCTCTCGTCCATGCCCAGGCCCCACTGAGCGATGTCGTTGTGGTGGGCGCCCCAGTCCGTCATCTTGCCGCCGGAGTAGTCGTACCACCAGCGGAAGTCGTAATGGCAGCGCTGCTTGACGTAGTCCACGCGCGGCGTCTGGCCGAGCCAGAAGTCCCAGTTGAGGCCTTCGGGGGGCTGCATGACCGGGAACGGGCCGCCGACCGGGTTGGTGCCGATCAGCGTGGTGACGCGCTGCACCCGGCCGATGCGGTTGTTGCGCACCAGCTCACACGCCAGGCGGAAGCGGGCGTCGGAGCGCTGCTGGCTGCCGGTCTGCAGGATGCGGTTGGTCTCCCGGGCGACGCGCACCAGGGCCTTGCCCTCCTCGAGCGTCAGCGTCAACGGCTTCTCGCAGTAGACGTCCTTGCCGGCGCGCATGGCGGCGATGGCGATCATGACGTGCCAGTGGTCGGGGGTGCCGATGGTGACCGCGTTGATGTCGCGGTTCGCCAGCAGGCGGCGGAAGTCCTCGTGCGTCTGGCAATTTTGGCCGACGATGCGGGCGCCGAACTCGCGGTTGGTGCGGTCCACGTCGCAGACGGCGACCATGCGGACGCCCTGCTGGCGCATCGCGTCCTGCATGATGTGGACGCCGCGCTCGCCGTGAATCGGCTGGTTGCCGGTGCGGCGCGTGTAGTTCGTGCCGGTGCCGATGGCGCCCATGACGATCTGGCCGTTGGCGCCGGGCTGCCTCTGGGGGGCGCCCTTCTCCTGCTGCTCCGCGAGCAGCTCGCGGGCGTACCAGGCGGGCAGGCCGACGCCGAGCGTCAGCCCTGCCAGCGAGTTCGCCAGAAACCCACGTCGCGACACGTTGCCCTTGTTCATGCGTAACTCCCTGTGGAAAACGAGTCTCCGGGCGATGCGCTTATGATCCTAGAGGGGCCGACCGGCCGGGGCAAAGGAAAAACGGACAAGGGGACGGGGTGAGCGGGTGGGGGGGGGACCGGAAAGGCGCCAAGGGTGACGCAGTTTCTCACACGCCGCGCGCCTTCGGGTCCCAGATGTACTTGTGTAACTGCAGCTGCAGCCGCACTTGCAGGCGCGACGCCAGCAG
>JBBRPS010000334.1:0-10500 GCA_038227745.1 Gemmatales bacterium
AAGAAGCCGTGCTGGCCTGACGGAAGAAAGGCGGGCACGGCGAACAACTCCCCAGGGGAGAATCGCCCCAACGCCCCCCCGAGTTCTCGTGCGCGCCAGGAAGCCTCGAAGTCCGAGCCGCAAGGGTTATTGAGAAGTTACTCCATCCCCTCGTTCTATCCATTCCTCCTTTCCTCGTCTGCCCTTACGCGAAGGATGGGTACCATGTCCTGTTCACGGGCTGTCGGAAGTGCGGTCCTGCTCACCCTGGGTCTGTCGGCGCCCGCGCGAGCCGGCGGCGACACCTTCTTTGAATCGAAGATCCGTCCGGTGCTGGCTGGGACCTGCTTCCGCTGTCACGGGGGGGAACGGACCGCGGGGAAACTGCGCGTGGACTCGCGCGCGGCCCTGCTCAAGGGCGGCGACTCGGGGGCCGCCCTGGTGCCCGGCGCCGCGGAGAGGAGCCTGCTCATCCAGGCCATCCGCTATGAGGGCGATGCCCCGCACATGCCGCCCGACAAACGCCTGCCGCCGCAAACGGTCGCCGACTTTACCGCCTGGGTCAAAGAAGGTGCGCGCTGGCCCGAGAAGGCGCCGGCAATCGAGGTCGCGTCAGGACGGCACTGGGCGTTCGCGCCGGTCCGTGCAGTCGAACCGCCGCCCGACCCCGAAGGCATCACCGCCAACCCGATCGATCGCTTCCTGGCGGCGAAGCTGCGGGCCAGGGGCCTCCGTCCCGTCGGGCCTGCCGACCGGCGCACGCTCCTCCGCCGTGCCACCTTCGACCTGACCGGCCTGCCGCCCACGCCGCAGGAGAGCGACGCCTTCCGCGCCGACGATTCGCCGGGCGCGTTCGCGAAGGTCCTCGACCGCCTGCTCGCGTCCCCGCACCACGGCGAGCGCTGGGGGCGCCACTGGCTCGACGTCGTCCGCTACGCCGACACCGCCGGCGAGACGGCCGACTTCCCCGTGCCCGACGCCTGGCGCTACCGCAACTATGTCATCGCCGCGTTCAACAGCGACAAACCGTACGACCAGTTCCTCCGCGAACAGATCGCCGGCGACCTCCTCGCGGCGCGGCTGCCGCCCGGCGCGCCGCCCGAGCGCCACGCCGAGCTGGTCACCGCCACCGGCTACGTCAGCATCGCCCGCCGCTTCGGCTTCGACATCGCCGCCGACCACTTCCTCACCCTCGACGATACCATCGACACTCTCGGCAAGAGCGTCCTGGCGCTGACGGTCGGCTGCGCCCGCTGCCACGACCACAAGTACGATCCCATCTCGACGAAGGACTATTACGGACTCTACGGCATCTTCGAGAGCACGCGCTACCCGTTCCCCGGCTGCGAGAAGACGCGGGCGCCGCGCGATCTCGTCCCCCTGGTGCCGTCCGCGAAGTCCCCGGAGCGGGCCTACGCCGTTGCCGAGGGGAAGCCACACGACGTCCGCGTCCACAAGCGCGGCGATCCCAACTCCCCCGGTGAGGAGGCGCCGCGCGGCTTCCTGCGGATCCTCGGCGGCCAGGTCGTCCCGCCCGGCGCCGGCAGCGGCCGCTTGCAGCTCGCGGAGTGGCTGAGCGACCCGCGCAACCCGCTGACGGCGCGCGTCATGGTCAACCGCGTCTGGCAGGGGCACTTCGGCGTCGGCCTGGTCAAGACGCCCAACGACTTCGGCACGCGCGGCGAACCGCCGACTCACCCCGAACTGCTCGACTACCTGGCGGCGCGGTTCGTCGCGGGCGGCTGGTCGGTCAAGGCATTGCACCGACTCATCATGCTCTCGGACGCCTACCAACGCGCCGCCGGCCACGATGCCCGGGGAGCGCAGGTCGATCCCGACAACGCCCTGCTGTGGCGCTTCCCGCGGCGCCGGCTGTCGGCAGAGGAGATCCGCGACGCCATGCTGGCGGTCAGCGGCGATCTCGACCGCACGCCCGGCGGCGCGCATCCGTTTCCCCCAGAAAAGATGTGGGGCTTCACACAGCACGCGCCGTTCACCGCGGTCTACGATCACAACCGCCGCAGCGTCTACCTGATGACGCAGCGCATCAAGCGCCACCCGTTCCTGACGCTGTTCGATGGCCCCGACACCAGCTCCAGCACGGCCGCGCGCTACACGACGACCGTGCCGACACAGGCGCTGTTCTTCATGAACGACCCGTTCGTCCACGCCCGCTCGGCGAGCCTGGCGGAGCGCTTGCTGCGGCTGCCGGACGGTGCCCGCCTCGACCGTGCGGCGCGGCTGCTCTACGGCCGGCCGCCGACGCCGCGCGAGGCCGAGGTGGCGGCGCGGTTCCTGGCGAGCTACGCGGCCGATGGCCCGTCCGCGGAACGGCAGCGCACCGCCTGGGCCGCCTGGCTGCGCGTCCTGCTGAGCAGCAACGAATTTGTGTACGTGGATTGATCCCGCCCGCCGCCCGCACAGGTGACCCGATGCCGCACCGCCGCGATTGTTCCTGTGACCGCCGCACGTTCCTCCGCTCGGCCGTCGCCGGCTCGCTCCTGATGCCCGCCATCCTCTCCGAGCTGCTCGCCGAGGACGCGGCCCGCTCCGCCGACCCGCTGGCGCCGCGGCCGCCGCACTTCCCGCCGCGCGCGAAGCACGTCGTCTTCCTGTTCATGAGCGGCGGCGTCTCGCACGTCGATTCGTTCGACCCCAAGCCGCGCCTGTTCGCCGACCACGGCCGCCATGTCGTGCTCGACCATCCCGAGACGCGCAACCGCCCCGGTTACGAGCGCCTGTTTCTCAAACGGCCGCAGTGGGAGTTCCGCCGTCACGGTCGCTGCGGCACCGAGGTCAGCAACCTGTTCCCGCACGTCGCCGCCTGCGCCGACGACCTCGCCGTCATCCGCTCACTGCACGCCGACCACTCGAACCACTACAACGCGACGCTCGGCATGCACACCGGCTCGTTCAACCAGGCCCGCCCGAGCCTCGGCTCGTGGGTCAGCTACGGCCTGGGCACGCCGAACCGTAACCTGCCCTCGTTCATGGTCATCGCCCCGCACACGCCCTACGCCGGCGGCCAGGTGTGGGCCTCCGACTTCCTGCCGGGCAGCCACCAGGGCACGCTCGTCGTCCCCGGCGCCGAGCCGATGCGCAACGTCCGGCCGTGCACCTCGCCGGCGCGGCAGCGGCAGGAACTCGACGCCCTCGCCGAGTTGAACCGCGACCACCTGGAGCGGCGCGACCACGACCCGGCCCTGGCGGCGCGCGTCCGCAGTTTCGAGACGGCGTTCGGCATGCAGACCGCCGCCCCCGAGGCGTTCGACCTGTCGCGCGAGTCCGACGAGACCCTCGGCCTGTACGGCCTGCGCCGCGGCAGCACGCAGGGCTTCGCCTGGCAGTGCCTGGTGGCGCGGCGGCTGGTGGAACGCGGCGTGCGCTTCATCGAGCTGATCGACTCCGGCGCGTCGAACAACTGGGACGCGCACGGCGACATGATGCAGCACGCGCCGCTGGCGCGGAACGTCGATCGGGCGGCGGCGGGGCTGCTGCAGGACCTGAAGCGGCGCGGCCTGCTTCGAGAGACGCTGGTGGTGTGGACGACGGAGTTCGGCCGCACGCCGTTCAACAACAGCGCCGCGGCGCGCGACCGCGAGCACCACCCGTGGGCGTTCTCGTCCTGGCTGGCTGGCGGCGGCGTCAAGGCGGGCGTGGTCCACGGCGCGACCGACGAGTATGGCATCCGCGTGGCGTCGGACGGCGTCCATGTCCACGACTTCCACGCGACGGTCCTGCATTTGCTGGGGCTGGACCACACGCGGCTGACGTACCGGCACGCGGGGCGCGACTTCCGCCTGACCGACGTCCACGGGCGCGTCGTCCGCGAGATCCTCGCCTGAGGGACCGTTTCGCCGCGAACCTCGGTCTGTGGGGCAGGATGCCAATCCTGACATGGGACTTGTCAGGATTGGCATCCTGCCCCATAGACGGATGGGGCGGGTGGACATTGTCGTGGATTGGTGTGGCAGGCTGACGTACGAATGGCTAGGATGACGTATGGCAAACTGCTGTACGGATTGCGAGGGAGCTATCGGCATGCCTGCTCAAGCCAAAAGCGACGCCCGGTTAAACTTTCGCCTGCCCTCTGACCTGAAAGCGGTCATCGAGGAGGCGGCCGCAGCGCTCGGCCAGTCAGTGAGCGACTTCGCGGTGTCCACCTTGCTGCAGACCGCGCGTGCGGTGCTCCACCAGCAGAGCGTCACCGAACTGACCGCCCGCGACCGGGATCTCTTCGTCGCCCTGCTGGACGACGCCGCGAGGAAGCCGAACAAGGCCCTCACCGACGCCGCCAGGAGGTACAAGAAGCACCTTGGCGACTAACCCTGCCACGCACTGGATCCTTGAAAAGCTCGGGTCCGGGCACGACCGCACCGCCTTCGACTGTGGCCAGGTGGTGTTGGACGACTGGCTCAAGCTCCGGGCCGGCCAGTACGAGAAGAAAGATCTGGCGCGCACCTACGTCGCCGTCCGCGCGGGCCAGTCGGCCGTCCTCGGCTACTACGCCATTGCCACCCACCGGGTCAGTTACGAGGCTCTCCCGCCAGACCAGGCGAAGGGGCTCCCGAAGATCGACGTGCCTGTGGTCTTGCTGGGACGGTTGGCGGTGGACCGAACAGTGCAGGGTCAGGGGCTGGGTCCCCTTCTCCTGATCGACGCGCTTCGCCGGGCGCAGCACCTATCCGAAGAAGTCGGCATCCGGGCCGTCGAGGTAGACGCCTTGGACGCCGCCGCCCGCCGGTTCTATCTCAAGTTCGGCTTCGTATCCCTGGTCGATGACCCGAACCACCTGTTCCTTGGGATGCATCTCATCCGCAAGCTCGGGCTGCCGTCCCTCGGCACTGGCCAATAGATCGTGGGCGACAAGGGATGGAGGCACCCGAGAAAGCGAATCGTTTCTCATCCCAAACCCAGGAGGCAAGCGATGTCCCGCGTCCCTCTCGAAGAAGCCCAGGCGAGGCTGCCCGAACTGCTCGAACGACTTCAACCGGGCGCGGAGATGACCATCACGGACCACGGGCAACCCCTGGCCCACGTCAAGAAAGCCGAGCGGACCTCGTGGCCGTGCAAGGCGGGCAGCGCCAGCGGGAAGATCCACATGGCCCCGGACTTCGACGCCCCGCTGGAGGAGTTCAAGGAGTACCTGGAGTGAACCGATTGCTGAACACCCATGCTCTGCTCCAGGGCGGTGCGCAGCGCCTGCAGAACCTGCTGAGCCTTGAGCTCATGGGACGGCAAGGGCACCCCTGTTCCGCCTCTGCGGCGCCTGGCGGGCTGTCCGCCTTCGGCGGGAGGGGGATCCCGCCACCTGCGCCGCCCCCCCTGCAACGTGGTAAAACGGTAAAACGGATCAACGGTAAGTCCGCGCCGGGCGCAGACCGACGTTATTGTTACGGTACGCCGGCCGGTTGTTGAGGCGGTTGGCACAGCGCACGTCCGGCGCTATGCCTTTGAAGGAGCCGCCACGCAGCACACGGCTACTTCTTTCATCTACTTTATATGAAGTATCTTCTTGATCTTCATTTCCCCTGCGGCCCGCCGCCACCGGGTAGAACAAATAGCGGTCCTGGCACCACTGCCACACATTCCCCAAAGCGTCGAACAACCCCAGGTCGTTCGGCCGCAACTGCCCCACCGGCCGCGTCCGCTCCCCGCTATTCTTTTGATACCAGGCATACTCCCCGAGCAGCGCCTTCGCCGTGCCGTAGTACCGGCTCGTCACCGCCCCGGCACGGCAGGCATACTCCCACTCCGCCTCCGTCGGCAGCCGATACCCCGCCTTCCCCAGATAGCCCTTCGCCAGCACCATCCCCTCCTTGATCTCGGCCGGGTCCTTCGGGTAACACCACTCCTCTTCCGGGATGCCCTCCTGTTGGCTCAGCCAGTTGCAGTACGCGGCCGCCTCATACCACGTCACCGCCGTCTGCGGACACGCCTCCTGCGGCGCGTACTTCTTCGTGTAATTGTGTAACCGCTTGAACGCCGGCGTCGCCTCCAGGAACCGCCGGAACTGCCCCACCGTCACCGCCTTCGTCGCCACCGCGAAGGACCGCGGGATCTTCCGGGAATGCGGCGTCTCGATCTCGGATCGATCCGGCTCGTGCAGCGGCGATCCCATCAGGAACACGCCCGGCGCGCGGAGCACCGCGAACGTGTGCCCCTCCTTGCCGGTCACGTACCAGCGCCGCGCCCCCGCCTCCTTGCCGGCCAGCTCCGCGTCGATCTGCCGCAGCGCCTCCCCTTGCCCCCAGTCCAGTTTCCGCGCCGCGTCCCCCTGCTTGCCGTGCCGCAGCAGCCAGTCGATCGCCGAATGAATCCCCGCGTCCGGATCCTCGCGATACCACTGCAAGAGCATAGCGACCAGCTTCTCACGCCGCGCCGCCGGCAACTGCTCGGCCGTGAACTCCCCCAGCGCCAGGATCAGCGCCCGCCGCTCCGACACCTCCACTTTTCCCCCTTGCTCCACCCGCAGCAGCAGCGGCCCCACGTCCGACTTCAGCCGCCCCAGCGCGAGCGTGAGGTAGGTGCGCCGACTGGGATCGGGACTGTGCTTCAGCAGCGGCCACGCCGCCTCCGCCTGCCCCAGTTGCGCCAGTGCCACCGCCGCCTGCGCCTGCCGCCGTGCGAGCAGGTCCTGCGCGGCGGTCTGACCCTGCGGCGGCATCGGCTTCGCCAGTTCCTTGTGGAGGACGAGAGTCGCCCGGTCGGCGTGGAGCCGCAGGGGCGGGAACACCTCCGCCCACTGGCTCGGGTCGGCGTCCAGAACCAACCGGGCAAGCACCTCGGGCCGGTCCGCGGCATACTTGGCCAGGATCTCGGCCGCCAGTTGCCCCTTGCCCGGCAAGGCCTCGCCGCGGAACACCGCGCCCAGCGGCGCCAGCAGCTCGCCGCGCACCGGCCGCAGCGCCTCGGTCCACAGGTCGAGGTACAGCGAGTTGGCCGACAGGAACTGCTTCACCACCTCCTTGCCCGACTGCCGCCAGCGCGCGTTGCCCGGGTCGAACTCCGCCAGCGCCACCAGCGCCCGGAAACGCCTCTGCGACCCTGCCTTCGCCGCATCCACCGCTTTCCACAGGGCGGGCGCCAGCACCGCCCGCCGGGGCCGCAGGGCGTCGCGCAGCAGCAACACCTCCTGCGGGTCGTCCGCCTGCAGGATCCAGTCCGTCGGCGACTCGTTGACCTCCCCGCCGTCCAGCGCCAGCAGGGCCAGTCCGACCCGGATGCGCCGGCCGCGCCCTTTCGGCCCCCGCTCCTGTTCCCAGAGCGCGCGCAGGCGCGGCAGCACGTCCGCGCGTGTCCCCTTGAGACCCTCAAGGAGGTGGGGCACGGCACGCGGGTTGGCCGTCAGCAGCGCCTCCACCTGCGCCAGCGCCCGCTCCTTGCGGGCCTGCTCCTCACTGCGCAGGGCGTCGCCGATGAGCAGGGTGCTGACCGCCAGCGCCACCGCCGCCGTGGCCAGCACGACGACGCCGCTGGTGACCAGGGCGCGGTGCCGCCGTACCCACCGACCCAGGCGGGCCGACAGCGGTTCGCGGTACGCGCTCACCGGCTCCTCGGCCAGCCAGCGCTCGATGTCCTCGGCCAGGAGGCGCGGCGTGGCGTAGCGCTCCTGCGGCTTCAGGGCCATGGCCTTGAGGCAGACCGCCTCCAGGGCGGGCGGCACCTGCCCGTTGACCTGCCGCGGCGGCGGGAAGTCCCCCCGCTGCAGCTTCCGCAGGACGGAGTCAACTTCCTCGTCCTCCCAGGGCGCTCTGCCGGTCAGGAGGGAGTAAAGGGTGGCGCCCAGGCTGTACACGTCGCTCGCCGGCCCCAGGCGATCAAGCTGCCCCGCCGCCTGCTCGGGGCTCATGTACGCCGGCGTCCCCATTGACCGCCCCATCTGCGTCGATGCCGAACCGCTGGCCGTCGCGGGCGCGAAGTTGCCCTCCGGGTGACCGCCCCCCACCTCCGCTTCCCCGAGCACCTTGGCGAGGCCCCAGTCCACGACGAGCGTCTCGCCATAGGGGCCGAGCATGACGTTGGCGGGCTTGAGGTCGCGGTGCAGCACGCCGCGGCTGTGGGCGTAGGCGACGGCGTTGCACACGTCCACGAACCGCCCCAGCAACTGCCGCAATTCCAGTTGGCGGGCGCCCGGGTCGCGCCCAGGCCCCTCGGCGTTGTGGAAGCGGGCGAGGGCCTCCTTGAGGGAGTCGCCCTTGATGAAGCGCATGGCGTAGAACGGCCGACCGTCGACGTAGGTGCCCAGGCCGTAGACGGGCACGATGCCCGGGTGTTCCAGGCGGCCGGTGACCTCCGCCTCCAGGAGGAAGCGCGCCCGGCTCTCGGGGTCGTCGGCGTGCTCGCGCTGGATCTCCTTGAGGGCGACCTCGCGGTGCAACTCCTCATCGACGGCCACGAAGACCTGGCCCAGGCCGCCGCGGGCGTGCGGCCGCAGAATGCAAAAGCGCGGGGCGGTCGGCGCCCGTCCGGACGCGGGGGTCGAGTTGGCAGGCGGGGCGGAAGCATCGCCGGGGGAGCGGCAGAGGGTGCCCTCCAGGGTGGCCTGGACGTCGGCGTCCGCGACCAGCCGCACGGCCTCGCGAACCGGCGCCAGCGGGTCGGCGACCCCGGACGGTTTGATGGCCGTCAGGCTCTGCTGCAGGTCGTCGTGATGGCGGGCGAGGTGCCTGGCGACCAGGTCGTCCAGCAGGGTGCCCTCGCTGTCGCTCAGCGCCCCCTGTTCCACCAGGATGCGGCTGAGGGGCCTGGATTTGTCCAGCGCCCAGGCGGACATGGCGGCGGCGAGGCGTTCGCGCGTGACGAAGGCATTCTGCACTGCCAGGACGCCGAAGAGAAGGTTGCGGTCGGTTGACGGGTCGTTCATGGGGATTGCGGGCGGTTCGCTTGCCTGGCTCTGCCGTTCCCTGCCGGGGGGCACGGGCGCGACGGTGACGATGGGCTTGAGTCTACCAGACGCCGGCGCGGATGCGCGCGCTTTCCTTGCCGGTGGCGGGTGCAGGCGCGCCTCCGGTTCCGACTGGACAGCTGCCACTCCTTCGGCGAACATGAGATAGGTCCTGGTCGATGGAGAACCAGGCACAAGAGACATTTCGGGGGGACTGTCTCATGTTGACCTTCTTCGGCTCGAAACAGCGCTTCTGCGACGGCCTTTCCCGCCGCGATTTCCTCAAGGTCGGGGCGCTGGGCGTCGGCGGCCTGACGCTGGCGGACCTGCTGCGGCTGCGGGCCAGCGGCTCGACACGCGCGGCCTCGCGCGGCAAGGCCGTCATCATGGTCTACCTCAACGGCGGCCCGAGCCACATCGACCTGTACGACCTCAAGCCCGACGCTCCCGTCGAGTACCGCGGCGAGTTCCGGCCGATCCGCACCAACGTCCCCGGCTTCGACATCTGCGAGCTGATGCCCCTGCAGGCCCAGATCGCGGACAAGCTCGCCGTCATCCGCAACATGCGCTTCCGCCAGCAGGGCCACACGCCGCCGGAACTGTTCACCGGCTTCCTCAACAGCAACCGCCCGTCGATCGGCTCGGTCGTCAGCAAGCTGCGCCGCGACACCGGCGTCATCGACGCCCTGCCGCCGTACGTCTACCTGGGTGATGCCAACTACGTCGGCGGCCCCGGCTTCCTCGGCAAGGCGCACGAGGCGTACCTGCCCGGCTCGCGGACGAGCAACCTCGGCCTGTCTACGGGGATGACGCTGGACCGCGTCGGCGAGCGGCGCGAGCTGCTGCGCTCCTTCGACGCGCTGCGCAGCGACCTCGACGACGCCCGCGGCAGCCTCGGGGCGATGGACGCCTTCACGGCGCAGGCGCTCGAGATGATCACCAGCAACCGCGCCCGCGACGCCTTCGACGTCAGCAAGGAGTCGGAGCGGGTGCGGGCGCGTTACGGTCAGGGGACCGAGTTCCTGCTGGCGCGGCGGCTGGTCGAGGCGGGGGTGCCGGTGGTGACGCTGACGCCGCGGAACCGCAACCCCGGCGCCATGTGCAACGGCGAGTGGGACCACCACGACCACATCTTCCGCTGCCTGCGGGCGGTGGTGCCGCAGCTCGACCGCTCGATCCACGCCCTGGTGACAGACCTGCACGAGCGCGGCCTGGATCAGGACGTCGCGGTGGTGGTGTGGGGCGAGATGGGGCGGACGCCGCGAGTCGGCGCGCAGCGCGGGACGGTCGCCGGCCGCGACCACTGGCCACAGGCTGGCTTCGCGCTGATGGCGGGCGGCGGGCTGCGCATGGGCCAGGTGGTCGGCGCCACCGACGCGCGCGGCGAGAACCCGCGCGGCGGCGCCTACACGCCGCAGAACGTGCTGGCCACGCTGTACCACGTGCTCGGCATCGACCCGGCGACCACGCTGCCCGACCACCAGGGGCGGCCCATCTACCTGCTGGACGACCGCCGCCGGGTGGAGGAGTTGATCTGACCGCGGCTACAGCGCGCTACGTGCAGGTTCGTAGGCGACTCGCTCCGCGAGTCGCTCTGGGGGCAGGGGGCTGGCGCCAGAGCGACTCGCGGAGCG